>CALEPR010000090.1 GCA_937910665.1 uncultured Selenomonadales bacterium | reverse complement strand
CTTGATGAATCCTTATTTTCTCATGAAACTCATATTCAAAAATTGATTTCCGTGGCGTTTCAAGTAAAAATTTGACAATCATTTTCATATTAATTATAATTGCTCTGTTTTTTTATGTTTTCTATATCAGAGGAGGAAACTCAATGGATTTATCTCAGCTATTGAACAGCGTCAATGACTTTGTTTGGGGACCGATAATGTTGACGCTCTTGGTAGGGACAGGCGTTTTTTTAACTGTCAGATTAAAATTTTTGCCGTGGAGAAATTTGATTTATGCAATTAAAATGATACTGCAACACAAGACGGAGGACAAAGGCGACTTGTCTCCTTTCCAGTCTTTGATGACTGCGCTCTCCGCGACTGTCGGAACAGGCAATATTGTCGGAGTGGCAACTGCTATGGTACTCGGCGGACCGGGCGCGATAGTTTGGATGTGGATTTCTGCGGCGTTTGGTCTTTCGACGAAGTACGGCGAATCAGTTTTGGCTGTCAAGTATCGCGAAACAAATTCTGTCGGAGAAATGTCCGGTGGCCCAATGTACGCGATGAAAAATGGAATTGGCGGAACTTTGGGTAAAGTTATGGCGGCGGCGTTTGCGTTCTTTGCTGTCTGTGCATCTTTCGGAATTGGAAATATGACTCAGGCAAATTCAATCAGCTCGGCTTTTGAATCAAGTTTCGGTTGGCCTTCTTGGGTTACGGGAATTATTTTAGTTGTCTTTTCTCTCGCGGTTTTGTTGCGCGGAGTTCGTTCGATCGGAAAAGTTTCCAGTTTCATAGTTCCGAGCATGGCATTTTTCTATATTCTTTTCACCGTGATAATTGTCATTGTGAATTTTGAAAATGTTCCCAGCGGACTTGCAATAATGTTTCAGATGGCTTTTTCGACTGAGGCAGTTGCCAGCGGCGTTGGCGGCTCAATAGTTGCGTCTATGTTGACGGCGATGCGTTGGGGCGTTGCGCGCGGAGTTTTTTCAAATGAAGCGGGTTTAGGTTCCGCGCCTATCGCGGCGGCGGCGGCTAGAACAGATCATTCTTCGCGCCAAGGTTATGTCAATATGACCGGAACTTTTTTCGACACCATGATAATTTGTTTTCTGACAGGTTTGGTAATCGCAAGTTCAGGAGTTTTGGGAACGGTTGATCCTGCGACCGGAAAATTAGTTTCGGGTGCGCCGCTGACAATTTTGGCTTTCAGCACAGTTTATGGCGAAGGTGCGAAGTATATTGTTTCAATCGCATTGGCTCTGTTTGCTTACTCGACAATTTTGGGTTGGGAATATTACGGAGAAAAATCTCTGGAATATTTAATCAGCGACAGAAAAGTTATTTATTTTTACCGCGCACTTTTCAGTTGCATAACTTTTATTGGGGCGACGCAAACTCTTGATGTTGTTTGGAATTTTTCCGACACGATGAATGGATTGATGGCAATTCCTAACTTACTCTGTCTTTTGATTTTGAATAAAGATATTGCAAAAGAATGTTTCCACTACGAGGACGAAGTTATCGCGAAGGGAAAATAATTTTTTTCTTGAGCAGACGTAAAAAAAATTTTGCGTCTGCTTTTTTTGTTCTTGAATCTACAATCTAAGTGCAACAAATGAAAAACTCACAGTTTCCTGCTAAAATGTTTGTGAGCCAACAATCAAAAAGGCAGGGAAAACTATGAGTTAAAAATATATTAAAATAATTGAGCGTGAATGAACAGGGGTTAGGGATTTGTCAAAAATTTTTACTCTCAACAATTTTTTTAGAATTTATTTTACGGTGACAATGATGCGCTTGTAAGCCTTTAAATGATGTGCGCCGTTGTCCTGAACTTCCAAAATGATGTGGATTGTGTCTCCGCTTTTTGCGTCGCTCGGAACTGTGAAAGAAACTTTGTTTGTGTCCTCGCCTTCAAGCATAATTGTATAAAGTTTTTCGTCGGGCAAAAGTTCGCGCGTCATTGAAATTAACATGCCGATGCCTTCGATTTCATTTTTTTGAATCGCAGGTTTTTCTCGTTTGTCGTCTTGATAAGTGTCAGCCTCAAAATATCTCCACCAGTGATAGGAAATTTGATCTCCGTCCGGGTCTTTCGCCTTCGCAGTCAGAGTAATTTTTTGTCCGGCTTTTGCGAAAATATTTTCCTTCATCTTGGAAATTTTTGGAGCGTGATTTGCTTTTGAATATTCATCGGCAACGCACCAGTCGGCGCGAGCGGCAAAATCATTTTGAATATCGTCGAACCATCTTGTCAGTGAGTAAACAGAATCAAATTTTTTTGTCACAGGATTGTAGTCGAGTGCGTCATTGATTGCGCGGTTGCCGTCGAACTTTCCAAAACGTCCGCCCCAGCCGCCGTAACTTGGATTTTCATAACTTCTCAGACCATTATTCGCAAGATAGAGGAATGACGGAGAATCACCTTCCGAAATAAAATCATATTTCACATACTCGGAATGTTTTTCGATGTAACCTTGTCCGCGCTGTTCGTCCGCATTTTCGCCTTCAATCCATTTTCCGTCGTCCATCAGAGCGTAATTTTCCATCAATGCGCCTTTATTCAGCAAATTTGCTTTATTCCAGTCCGCTTTTAAAGAAGTGTTCACTTGATCTTCATGGAACTTCCAAGCGTAAGCAAAATGCCAAAAATCGCAGCGATCATTTATCACAGTCAAATTCGACCAATTTTTTGCGATGTAATTGTTGTAGCTGTCATCTTGATCCAAAATTATGTAGAGGAAAAGTTTGTCCTGAAGTTTTTTTCTGATTGATTCCCACTGCGGAGTATTTTTATATTCTTCCTCGATTGATTTCAAAGCGCGGGCAGTTGTATTCGTTCCTCCCCAAGTTTGGACATACAAAGTTCTTTTGTCGTCGTCGAGGAAAAGTTTTTTCAAAAATTCCGAGCCGTCAGTAATTTTTTCCATCTCTCCGACGTTGGAAATATTTCCGATGTGCGTCAAATTTTTGTAGTAATTTGCGGGGCGATAATTTTTGTCATGCTTGACAAGGTTGGGATAAACTTTTTCATAGTCGTCGAGGAATTTATAAATCCAATCCGTTCCAGTCCAGCGGAAAGGCGGAATATTTTTTTCGGCGTCGCCGGCGTAGTGATAAGTTGAACTGGTGATAACAATTCCTGCAATATCCATTTCATTTGAATAGAGCAAAGCGCGAATAACCGAATTCATGTCGTCAACTTCGCCGTCGGTCGTGATGACTGTTCGCGGCATCGAGTTGTAAGGATTTGCAGGTGCGGCGTTTGCAAAATTTGAAATTCCAAAAGTTGCAAGACCAAGTGCCAAAGTTTTCGCCAAAGTTTTTTTCATTAAAGTTCCCTCCCAAATTTTATTTTTTTGTTTGTTGGAAATTTCTAGCAAGAGAAATTTATTCCTGCAAGATATAAATTTGTTTTCTCTGCCGGAAAAGTTTTTTGTTGCATTGTAAAAATTTCTAAAAAAAATTATTATCAAGCAGAAAAATTTTGTCGGAGATTTTTTTTGTGCTATAATCTGGGAAAGTGTGCGAAAATTTACTTCATAAAAGTTGAAATTAAAAATTATCTGTTCCAGGATACGAAAATAAGGAGGAAAAATTTTGTTGAAGGTAAGCATTATCGGAGCGACCGGTTACGCAGGCGCGGAGCTGTTAGCAATTTTACAAAGACATCCTGAAGTTGAGATTGTTCACATCACTTCGGAAAGTTCGACAGGCAAAAAAATTTCTGAACTCTATCCACATCTGCGCGGAATTTTTGAAATGAAATTGGAAAGTTTGAAAGACATTGAAAAGATTGGCGAGGACAGCGATTTTATTTTTATCGCTCTGCCTCACGGTCACGCTATGGAGGTTGGAAAAAAACTTGAAGACCTGCCTGTCAGAATTATTGACTTGGGAGCGGATTACAGGTTCAGCGACACTTCGATTTATGAAGAGTGGTACAAAGTTGAACACACTCACAAAAATGCGCCGCGAGTTTATGGACTGGCTGAACTTTATCGCGAGGAAATTAAATCTGCAAAAATTATCGGCAATGCAGGTTGTTTCACTACTGCATCAATTCTTGCACTTGCGCCGCTTGTTAAACATCATCTTGTCGAAGTCGATTCAATAATTGTGGACGCGAAATCGGGAGTCAGCGGAGCCGGGCGCGGTTTGAAACTTGGAAATCATTTTCCTGAACTCTACGATAATTTCAAAGCTTACAATGTCGCTCACCACAGACACACGCCGGAAATTGAACAGGCTCTCACAGATTTAGGCGGCGAGGAAGTTGTAATAAATTTTACTCCGCACCTTGTTCCAATGTCGCGCGGAATTTTGGCAACTTGTTACGCAAATTTGAAGGAAGAAGTTTCTGCGGGAACTATCGAGGCGGCTTTTCAAAAAATTTACGGCAAAGAAAAATTTATTCGCCTGCTCGGTCGTGATGCTTATCCTGAGACAAAATTTGTTCGCGGTTCAAATTATTGTGATATTGCTTGGCACATTGACGAACGAACAAACAGAGTTATAGTTTTGTCGGCGATTGATAATCTTGTCAAAGGTGCGGCAGGTCAGGCAGTTCAAAATTTAAATATTGCGGCAGGTTTCGAGGAATCTACCGCGTTGGATTTTGTTCCAATTTATCCGTGAGGGAAGGTGAATAACTTGCAAAAAATTGACGGCGTTATCGAAAAAATTCAGGACAAAAAAATTTTGGTCATCGGCGATATGATCGCGGACGTTTATGTTGACGGAAGAATTTCCAGAATTTCGCGCGAGGCTCCTGTTTTGGTTTTGGAGGAAGTCGGCGAAAAAGTTGTTGCGGGCGGCGCAGCAAATGTTGTGGCGAACGTGGCAACTTTGGGCGGTGAAGTTTACGCTGTCGGAGTTTTGGGCGACGATAAAAATTCCGAAAGTCTGCGCGAAATTTTATCGAAGTATGATGTCCATGTCGAAGGTTTAGTTTTGGACAAAACTCGCCCGACAATTTCCAAGACAAGAATTATTGCCGGCGGCAGGGCGACAGTCAGTCAGCAAATTGTGCGAATCGACAGAGAAAGCAAAGAACCGCTGTCAAAAAAAATGGAGGCGGCACTCCTCACCAAGTTGGACAAAATTTTGCCGACAGTCGAAGGAATTATTTTGAGCGACTACGGCGCAGGAACAATTACGGACGGCGTTAAAAAGTGGCTGATAAATTTCGCGGGGAAAAATAAAATTCCGACGATGGTTGACTCAAGATATAGAATCGGCGACTTCGGCGGCGTGACTTACGTCAAACAAAATGATTCCGAACTTGCAAACTTTATCGGTCATCCGCTGGAAGATATGACAGATTTTATTGACGCAGGAACTCAGCTTCTGAAAAAAATAAACGCAAGCGGAGTTTTGATCACTCGCGGCGAACTCGGCATGAGTTTGTTTGAGCGCAGCGGAGCAGTTCATCACATTCCTGTTTCGGACAAGAGCGAAGTTTTTGACGTTTCAGGCGCAGGAGATACTTGCGTTGCAGCTTTTATGTTGGCGATAACTGCGGGAATGGCTCCTGCGGCGGCGGCGAGAGTTTCAAATGTCGCGTCTGGGATCGCGGTCAGAAAACTTGGAACAAGCACAGTAAATTTTCTCGAACTTTCTCACGCACTCGAACACGCAAGATAAGAACTATGTATTCACAAGTTTCGGAGATAAGGGAGAAAGGGAAACTAAAAATTTTTCAAAACAAAAAGCGCACCAAGATTTTTTATCTCGGAGCGCAAATTTTTTTGTGCCGAAAACTTTTTTGCCGGAAATTTTTGTGTCAGAAACTTTTTTGCCAGAAAATTTTTTCTGTCAGAAATTTTTTTTGCCGAAAACTTTTTTCTGTCAGAAATTTTTTTTGCCGAAAACTTTTTTGCCGGAAAATTTTTTCTGTCAGAAATTTTTTGTGTCAGAAATTTTTTTATCTGTCCTGCTGGGCGAGCCATTCAAAAAGTTTTACCTCTTTGCCGTCGATGACTTCGGAAATTTCATCGTTGTAGAGAGGAATCCAAACCCAATGTCCCATGTACTCGAACGCAGAGCCGTCAGGTTTTTTATAAAGTCCTGTTTTGTCTACAACATTATCCAAGAAACTGAAATGAACCGGTGCACCGATTTTTTTCAACCTTTCGACAGTCGGAACTACATAATCATTCGGAGGAACAACCGTGTCGGTTTTTGCGGCGATGAACCAAGTCGGCGTATGCGAAATTGCTTGAATATCTGCGTCGCTGAGCAAACTGTTGGCAAGTGCTTCACAAGTGGGGAACGCCGCCGAAAAATATTCGGGATAGTCGCGAATCATTAAAACAGTCATGTAACCACCGTTTGAATCTCCACCGATAATAATTTTTCTTTCGTCAACGTCGGGATGAGTTTTCACATAATCTTTAATCAATTCCATCAAAGCATCCCTGTAAATTGAAGTGCCGTCACCGAAACTTTTGTAGCCGTGCATCCAGTAAGTTCTTGCTTGCGGAGCGATGACGTATGCGCCGCCGAAATATTTTTGAATTGAATCTTCGGCGAAGTAATTTGCTTTATTTCCCATGATCGGCAGGGAAGGAGAATCGTTTCCGCCTTCGCCCATTCCGTGCAGCCAAATTATCAGAGGATGTTTGCCGGAATTTTTCGGCTCGTAACTTGCATAAGCTAAAGAAAGTCTGCTGTCGCCGTACTCATAGTGATGGAAAGTCCATTTGTCGGTGACCGGGCGAATGTCACCTTTGTTGTTGTCGATTACAAAATTTTGACTTTTAATCTTACCAATATTTTTGTTGAGCGTAATGGTGTAGTCGGAAGTCACCCAAGTATTGAAGGAAGTTATTAAATCAAAATTCAAAGCTGCGCCGAGAGTTTCTGTCGGACCGATTTTCATTTCGATTGTAACAAATTCGCCGTTGTCATTTTTATTTCCGTTTTCGTCGGAAACATAAGCGTCGGTGACTTCGCGATAACCTTTCAAATCTGTTTCGTCGCGTGCCTCAGCTCCGAGCGACAAATTTCCTTGCTTGTACTTCAGACCTTCGGCAAAAGTCAATGCGCCTTCTGAAAGTTTGCGGTGAACATAAACTTTGAAAGTATCTTTGTCGATGTCCTTCGCCGAAACTTTTGCGCCGAGATTCACGACAAGTTTTGAAATTGCCGGGCCCCAGTCAAAAACTTCCGTCACTGTTCTGTAATTCGGAGTCTGTTCAACAGCCGCCGCCTGAACTTGAACTCCTCCGGCAAACAGAGAAAAACTCAACGCTCCGCAAACCAAAGCCTTCAAAATTTTTTTACGCATCGAAATACCCTCCTAAAAAATTATTATTTAACTCGTTGTGCGAGTAGAAAACAAATGAAACTTCAAGCCAAAAATGTTATCCTGCAAATTGAAAAGTCCGGCGAGAGGAAACAAATTATCTCGAAACTTCAGAAAAATTATAGCATAGAAAAGCAATACTTTGAAGATTTTTTTTTGTAGTGTAAAACAGTTTTCGGAAGTGAAAAAAAATCTCTGGAAATTGCAATAGCAAGTTGAACAAAATTTTTACGAAACGCCCGTGAAACGAAAATCTACTCGACTTGAGCAATATTTTTTTTTGTGCTACAATTCCTGCGTTCATAATTTGTTTGTTAAGGAGATTTTTTTATGCGCGTGACTGTCGGAATAACCGGCGCAAGTGGAATTGTTATCGCCGTTGAACTTCTGAAAAGATTGAAGGAAATCGAAAATGTTGAAACTCATTTGATAATTACTGAAGGTGGTTTCCTGACTATCCGTGACGAAACTGACTTTGACGTTTACGATATAAACAAACTTGCTGACGTTGTTTATAATGTGAATGAATTGGATGCCTCTGTCGCGAGCGGCAGTTTTCTTGTTGAAGGGATGGTTATTGTTCCTTGCACAATGAAAACTGTTGCAGGAATTGCGAGCGGTTATTGCGAAAATTTACTTTTGCGTGCGGCTGATGTTTGCATTAAAGAAAATCGAAAATTGATTTTAGTTCCACGCGAAATGCCTTTCAGCAGAATTCATTTGCGAAATATGAAAGAACTTGCAGACTTGGGCGTGGTGATTATGCCGCCGGTTATGACTTTTTACAATACTCCGACGACACTCGAAGCTCAAATAAATCATATTGTCAACAAAATTTTATTGCAACTTCATCTGCCGTCAAAAATTATTGAGTGGCGCGGCGGGAAAAATTTTTAATTTGAGAGGAAGTTTTTAAATTGATGATGGATTTTCAATCACTTGTCGGTCCAATTATTGGAGTAATAATAATTTTCGCGTTGATCAAATTGGTATCGTTACCTTTCTGGCTTTTAAAAAATAGTATCATCGGCGCAATTATGCTTTATATCATAAATTTCACCGGACTTTTTACAGTAAAAATTTCTTTCTTCTACTGCCTTATTGCCGGAGTATTCGGAATACCG
Organism: uncultured Selenomonadales bacterium; assembly: GCA_937910665.1. GTDB lineage: Bacteria > Bacillota > Negativicutes > Selenomonadales > Selenomonadaceae > Quinella. The sequence continues at coordinate 8,979 of CALEPR010000090.1, read as the reverse complement.
GGAGTAATTTTTGTAATTTTTTGGCAGGCTTTAAAATGATCTGACAAAAATAATTTTTCCATTGTGCGAGGTGAAAAATTTTTGAAAGTTAATGTAGTTGGCGCGGGCTTGGCAGGAGCGGAGGCGGCTTGGCAAATTTCAAAGCGCGGAGTTGAAATAAATTTATTTGAAATGCGTCCGACAAAAAAAACTCTGGCGCACAAGACAGGAAATTTTGCGGAATTGGTTTGCAGTAATTCACTTCGCGCAGCAGGTTTGACAAATGCGGTCGGCGTTTTGAAGGAGGAAATGCGGCAACTTGATTCAGTGATAATTTCTGCGGCAGACGCGACAAAAATTCCTGCCGGCGGAGCGTTGGCAGTGGACAGAGAAAAATTTTCCGCGCTCGTTACAGAAAAAATAAAATCTTTGCCGAATCTAAATTTTTTTGAAGAAGAAGTCACCGACTTAGAAAAATTTTTTCAATCGGAAGATATTTTGATAATTGCGAGCGGACCATTGACTGAAGGAAAATTGGCAGAAGAAATTAAAAATTTGATTGTAGAGGGTGAAGTAATTAGGAATGAGGAGTTAGGAATGAGGAATGAAAATCTAACCCCTGATTATTTTTACTTTTATGATGCGGCGGCTCCTATTGTAACAGTTGAGTCAATAAATTTTGAAAAAGCGTTCAAAGCGTCGAGATATGACAAAGGCGAGGACGCAGCTTACATAAATTGTCCGATGACGGAGGAAGAATATAAAAAATTTCGCAACGCTTTAATCTTGGCGGAAAAAACTAAACCGCATGACTTTGAGCGCGAAATTTTTTTTGAAGGTTGCTTGCCGATCGAAGTAATTGCATCGCGCGGAGAAGATACTTTGCGATTCGGTCCTATGAAACCTGTCGGCTTGGAAGATCCGCGCACAGGAAAATTGCCTTACGCAGTTGTTCAACTTCGGCAAGATAATTCTGCGGCAACTTTATATAATCTGGTGGGATTTCAAACGCATTTGACTTGGGGCGAACAGAAAAAAGTTTTTAGAATGATTCCTGGACTTGAAAATGCGGAAATTGTTCGCTACGGAGTTATGCACAGAAATACTTACATAAATTCCCCGAAAGTTTTGTTGCCGACTTTTCAACTAAAAAAAAATCAAAAAATCTTTTTCGCCGGACAGATGACAGGCGTTGAAGGTTATGTCGAGTCGGCGGCTTCAGGTTTAATGGCAGGAATAAATGCAGCGCGACTTGCAAAAAATCTTGACGCGAAAATTTTTCCTGCGGAAACTTGTCACGGCGCACTTGCAAATTACATCACAACTGCGGACGAAAAAAATTTCCAGCCGATGAATATAACTTTTGGACTTTTGCCGGAGCCCGAAGTTAAAATTAAAAAGCGCGACAGAAAAAAATTTTTGGCTGAACGCGCTTTGAAAAAAATTTCAGAGTTTGAAATTTAAAAAAAATATTCCTCCGAGCTTTTTGGAATTTTTGACATCGACAATTTTATAAAAAAGTTTTTAAAAATTTTTTTTGCGTGGTATAATAGGCAAGTTTTTTGGGCAACATTTCGAGAGGAGTTTTTTATAAATGGAATTTCACGCAACGACAATAGTAGCCGTCAAACGCAACGGGAAAACCGCAATCGCCGGCGACGGTCAAGTTACTTTCGGCGAACACACAATAATGAAGTCAACAGCCAAAAAAGTTCGTCGCCTGTATCACGACAAAGTTATTGCAGGGTTCGCGGGTTCGGTGGCGGACGCTTTTACTTTGTTTGAAAAATTTGAGGGAAAACTTGAAGAATGTCACGGACATTTGCAGAGGGCGGCGGTCGCGCTTGCAAAAGATTGGCGAACCGATAAAATTTTACGCAAACTTGAAGCCTTGCTTTTGGTTGCGGATAAAGATACAATCTTGATGTTGTCCGGCGGCGGCGAAGTCATTGAGCCCGACGGGGATGTTGCGGCGATTGGCAGCGGAGGATTTTATGCGTTGGCGGCGGGCAGAGCACTTGCGACTCATACGGAAATGTCAGCCGCTGAAATTGCGAAAGAATCTTTGTCGATCGCGGCGGACATTTGCATTTTCACGAATCAAAATATTATTGTCGAAGAATTGGAATAGTTTTTAGTTGTCAGTAAAAAAAATTCTAACCACTAACAACTTTGTAACTAAAAACTAAAGAAACTGACTGAAAGGAAGTTTTTATAAATGCCGAGAAAAAAAGTTGAAACAAAAAAAGAAGTTATCACGGAACTTGGATTGAATGAACAGACTCCGCGCGAAATTGTCGAGGAACTTAACAAGCATATTGTCGGACAGGAAGATGCAAAGCGTTCGGTTGCAATCGCGCTGAGAAATCGCTGGAGAAGTCGAAAACTTACTGACGATATGCGCGACGATGTTATTCCGAAAAATATTTTGATGATCGGTTCGACAGGCGTAGGCAAAACTGAAATTGCTCGCCGCTTGGCAAAACTTGTCAAAGCTCCATTCGTGAAAGTCGAGGCGACAAAATTTACTGAAGTCGGTTACGTCGGTCGCGATGTTGAATCAATTATTCGTGACTTGATGCAAATTGCCGTTCGCATGGTTCGCAAGCAAAAAACTGAAGAAGTTAAGGAGAAGGCAACTGAAAACGCCAACGAAAGACTTTTGGATATTCTCGTCCCCGAGCCGAAGAAAGCCGGCAATCCTTTGAGCAAACTTTTCGGCAGCATCGAGGAGCCGGAGGAAAAAGTTGAAGAAGAAACTCCCACCGTCGACACAGGAAAATCCGGTCGCGAGTTTGTCAAAAAAAGACTTGAGGCGGGGAAACTTGAAGATCAAGTTATTGAATTGGAAGTTTCTGATCATGCAAAGCCGATGGTCGGAATGTTTTCAGGATCAAGTTTGGAAAGCATGGGCGACAATCTTCAGGACATGATTGGAAGTTTGATGCCGAAACGCATGAGAAAGAGAAAAGTTACTGTCGCGGCAGCCAGAAAAATTTTGGAGCAGGAAGAAGCAGAAAAACTTATCGACATGGAGGAAGTTGCCGAAGCTGCAGTTGAACTTGCCGAGCGCAGCGGAATTGTTTTCTTCGATGAAATTGATAAAGTTGCGGTTAAAGGTTCGAGCGGAGGACCCGACGTGAGCCGCGAAGGAGTTCAGCGAGATATTTTGCCGATTGTCGAAGGTTCGACTGTCATGACAAAATATGGTCCGGTCAAAACAGATCACATTTTATTTATCGCGGCGGGAGCATTCCACACGGCAAAACCTTCCGACTTAATTCCGGAACTTCAGGGACGTTTTCCGATTCGCGTCGAGTTGAAATCTTTGCAAAAGGAAGATTTTGAAAAAATCCTTACCGAGCCGCAAAATGCTCTTATCAAACAGTACAAAGCTTTGTTGAAAACCGAAGGTCTTAACTTGGAATTTCAGCCTGAGGCGATTGGAAGAATTGCCGAGATGGCTTACGATGTCAACGAACAATCTGAAGACATTGGTGCGCGCAGATTGCACACTTTGTTGGAGAAACTTTTGGAAAATATTTCTTTCGACGCTCCCGACATGATTAAGGAAGGCAAGACAGAAGTTTCAATCGATGCGGCTTATGTCGATGAACGCCTGAAAGAAATTTCCAAGAATCGCGATTTGTCACAGTTTATTTTGTAAAAAAATTTGCAGGAAAATTTTTTCTGTGTTATACTTTGCGAGTTATTTTTTAAAGGAAGTGAAAAAGTTATGTCTCATTATTGTGAAGTTTGTCATAAAGGCACAATGTCGGGAATGAATGTCAGCCATTCGCACCTCAAAACAAAACGCAAATGGCATCCTAATATTCAGCGAGTTCGCGCGTTGGTTGACGGAGAAATTAAACGCCTTAATGTTTGCACTCGTTGCCTTCGCAGCGGAAAAGTTCAGCGAGCAATTTAATGACAGAAAAAAATTTAGGACTGCAGCTCTAAAGTGTGCAGTCCTTTTTGCTGGAATAAAAAAATTTTTTTCGATTTACTAATTAAATATTTTTTGTTAAACTTTGCAGGAAAAATTTTTTGAAAGGAGCGTTGTCTGTGAATCCGATTTTAAAAGTCGTCGGAGGAATTTTAACTGCGGGAGCTATTGGCGGCGGCGCATACATAAATTCGCAGCAAGACGCACTTATACAAAAAATTATTCCTACTATCGAGGAACAGGCGACGGCAAAAATTGGAACGCAGGTGAAAGTCGGAAAAGTTGAACTGGAAGAATTAAAAATTTCTTCGCTGAAACCGAGCAAAATTATTTTGCGCGACATTGAAATTTTCGACAAAAATTCTGAACACATTGCAACTGTCGACGAGGCAGAAGTTAAATTAAAACTTTTGAACTTGAAGGATGATCCTGCCGGAGCTGTTGACGAAATAAATATCACAGGCGCACACGTCGATTTAAAAAAGCGCGACGACGAAACTTGGAATGTAAATGATATAAAAATTGAGAGCGAAGGAGAAAGTACTTTCGGCGCGAAAATTTCTGTCGCTGAGAGTTCCCTCGACGCAGAATTTGACGGCAACAAAATTTCCGTCGAAGAAATTTCCGGCTCAGCTGATTGCGCTGACTTGGATGCAGTTGATACAAAAATTTCTGCAAAAACTTTAGGCAGTCAAATTGACGCGACAGGCACGCTCGGCGCAGAAAATCAAACTGTTCACGCGAAAGTTGATTCAGTTGACATAGAAAAAATTTTGCCGCTGATCCCTGCAAATACTTTGCCGGAAAATTTGCAAATTCAAGGTGGCGTTATCGAAAATTCTACAGTCAATGTCACTCGGCGCGGAGAAATTTTAAATTATCTCGGCTCGGCAAATTTGAAAGATGGCGCAATTAAAATCGAAGACACCGAAGTTGAAAATATAAATGGCGCGGCGACTTTCAATAATTCCGAAATTGTTTTCAATGCATCGGCGACTGCGAACGGTCAATCAGCAAACGCTTCCGGCACAATTCACACTGACACCGATGAACCATTTCTTGACATTTACGCAGATTCAGAAAGTTTTTCTCCTTCGGCGATTATTCAAAATCTTGGCGTGGACGGCGCAGCAAAATTTTCAGCGCACATTGCAGGCACGGCTAAAAATCCTCAAGTCGAGGCAGAAATTTTTTCCGACTACATTGCATATCAAAATCTTTCCGCGAGAAATTTAAAAACCAAAGTTCGCTACAGCGGAGAGGAAATTTTTTTGTCTGATTTAAGTGCGGAAACTTTCGGCGGCGAAGTCGAAGGTGAAGGAACTGTCTTAGTCAAAGACCTCGCCTACAACGCACACCTTAAAGTAAAAAATCTTGATGCAACTCAATTAAAAAATCTTGCAAATATTTCCGACGACCTGCGCGGAAATGTTTCAGGAGATTTTTCGGTTTCAGGAAAAGGAGCGGACACAGAAACTTTGCAAGTCTACGGCTCGGCAACGGCGGCTAATGTTGCCTACCAAAATTTTCCTGTAAATTATGTTTCGACTTCTTTCAGTCTGGAAGGAAAAGATTTGCAGATTGATAATTTCAAAGCTGTCCTGCCGAACAAAGGCGCGGTCGGTGCGTCGGGAAAAATTTCAGGCGGCGACAATTTAGATTTAGAATTTTACGCCTCGCACATTGATTTGGCTCTGGCGAAAAATTTTGATCCGCAAATTGATGTAGGCGGCTTGTCGGACTTCAGCGGAAAAATTTCAGGCGCGGCGAGTAATCCTCAAATAAATTTGAAAGCTACTGCCGTTGACAGCGCGAAAAATAATGGCGAACATTTTCGCGGACAAATTTTTAAACAGCCTTACGATTCTGTAAAACTTGCGGCGAGTGGAAATTTGGACGGCGTGAAGATTGATAATTTTGAACTGGAACATGGAGGAAAAGTTACTTGGTCCGTCACGGAAGGCACAGTTGGTTTTACCGGCGCGAAAAATATTGATCTCACTTTGCAAACAACAGGCGCGAGAGTCGAAGATATTGTCGCGTTGGTTGCTCCCGACCAACCTTTGACAGGAAATTTAAATAATGTCGTCAAAGTTACAGGCACGCTCGACAAACCAAACGTCGTCGGCGAAATTGATTTTAAATATGGCAGTTATCGCGGAATAATTTTGCGCGGGATGCACGGCAATTATTTTTTGGAAGGCGATATGATTCGACTGCAAAATTTTGAAGTCACTGCGCCTATGGCTGATGTCACTTTAAACGGAACAATTAACAAGGCGACTCAGGATTTAAATTTTGTCGTCGAGGGAAAAAATTTAAGTCTGGACAGATTGCACGCACAATTTCCACGCGAATATACCGCACAGGGCGATTTAAAATTTGAAGGAGTTTTGAGCGGCACGATAAATTATCCGCAGTTTGTAGGAAATTTAAATGCCGACAAATTGAATTTAAATGGCGTTGAACTTTCCGATGTTCACGGCAACGCTCAACTTCAAGGCAACCAATTTATTCTGGACGAATTTGAATTTAAACAAGGCGAAGGCAGTTGCAAACTTTACGCGACGGCTAACAACGTGACAAAAATGTTGGACGGCGATCTTGAAGTTAATAATTTTGATATTCCTCAACTTCTTCAACTCGCAGGTTACAAAACAAATTTGCTGACAGGAAAATTAAATTCAAAAATTGACTTGGGCGGCACGCTTGAAAATCCTTCTGTAAATTTAGTCGGCGACATTGGCAAGGGCGAACTTGCCGGTTATGATTTGCATGACGTAGCCGTTGAATTGAATTTGCTGAACAAAGTTATTTACTTCAACAAGCTGGAAGGTTTTCAAGGCGACGCAGGAACTTTTAATTTGTCAGGCACGGCGAATTTAGTCGGCCCTCTGGACTTGGAATTTAATTCCGATAAATTGAATTTAGGAATTATTCCTGCAGCTGCCGGATTGAAAAATTTTGAAACGGCAGGAAATTTTTCAATCAATGCAAAAGTCGGAGGAAATGTCGACAGCCCTGAGGCAGAAATAAAACTTGATTCAAGCGGCTCTATCAAAGGAGCAACTTTCGATTTCTTGGGCGGAGATATTTTTTTCAAGAACTGGGCTTTTGATATTCAGAACTTCGAGGCGCGCAGACAGATCGGCGAAAAAACTTACCGCGCAACTGCGGAAGGAATTTTGCCTGTGCAAGCATTCATGATTAACGCAGAAAATAAAAAAACTTTGAGCGCGGAGGAGCAACTCAATCTAAAAATTTCTCTCGACCAAGCGGACTTGAGTTTGTTGCCGACAGTCAGCAATTATATTTCTTGGGCTGTCGGATCGATGGGCGGCTCGGTTTTTATCACGGGCGCGGCAGATAATCCAAAAGTTGACGGAAATATTTCTCTCTCGGACGGCACAGTCAAAGTCAAAGGCATGAAAAGTTTAATCGAACACATAAATATTTCCACGCTGTTTAAAGGAAATCGATTCGACATTGAAAATTTCACGCTGAACATTGGCAAAGGCGCATTGACTGTTGACGGCGGATTTAGTTTTGCAAATCTTTTGTTAAGCGATTATAATTTCAATTTAAAAGCTGACAACTTGAACATTGACAGCGATTTTTTCACGGGGCCTTTGAATGCGGAATTTAGTTTTCAAGAAACCGAACTTCCGCGACCGGAAAACAATCGAAAATTCAGGCTCAGAACTTTGCCAAAAATTTCAGGACAGATTGATTTGGAACATTGTTTGCTGAGTGTTCCCGCGCTGCCAAGTTCTGATGATCCGCTTCCCGATATTTTGTTGGATATATCTTTAAATCTTGGCGAAAAAGTTCATTTCTACAGCTCAAGACTTTACGATATGTACTTGACAGGCTCGGCGCATTTCGGAAGGAGTACGACGCATCCAAAAACTTCCGGAACAATTTCAGTTAAGCGCGGAGGAACGATAAATTATTTGCAAACTGTTTTCGACATTCGCGAGGCAGAAATTTTATTCAATCAGCAAGATTCTTTTATGCCGACAGTTCACTTCGCCGCCGATACAAAATTGACGCGGACGAAAATTTATCTTGCTGTCGACGGGCCACTTGGCAAGAAAGGAATTACTTTCAAATTGACTTCGAGTCCCGAGATGACGGAAACAGAAATTATTCAGCTTTTGACTTTCCGCACAGCTTACGATAAAGGAAATCAAAATTTCACGGCGGCTGACGCTCTGGAAATTGGTTTGCAAATGTCTGTGCTTGCAGAAATCGAGGACACTGTCAAACGCAACTTGGGTCTGGATAAATTTATGGTATCTCGCGGCAGCGGCAGCGCATTTGATTCAATGTCATCCCAGCCCGGAGAAAATAATCAACGCGAAAATGAATTTAATATTTCGCTCGGAAAATATATCAATGACAAAGTTATGTTGCGCTTGACGCAGGGCATTAACGGAGATCAAATTACGCGCTACGGTATCCAGTACGACTTCAATGACAATTTAGGTTTAACTATTGAGCGCGAGAGCAACGAATTTATTTTTGGATTGGAAGCAAGATACAATTTCTAGCGGAGGATTGAAAATTTTAAATTTTAAATTGGCAATTCTTTTTCCGCTAACCACCAAAATTATAAATTAAATTTCGACTGAAAGGGGAAATTTTTAAGGTGAGAAGAAGTAAAAGAAAATTGGCAACTTGCGGCTTGGCTTTATTGGCTCTGCCGCTGTTGGTTGGTTTTAAAGTCGACGGCACAGAAAATCAGGACGTTGCCGCCGAAAATGTTGCAGTCGAGGAAGTAGAAAAAAATTCTGACGTTGTAACCGATCCCGAGACAGAAAAAAAATCTCAGGAAATTGGAACAATTACCGACGCAGGAAGTAATCCGCCGCAAACTACAGAAAATATTCCCGACGTTGAGAGAGACAGTTTTAATCTCAATTCGGAAAACAGCTCCTCGAGGTCAGATTCAATGATTGTGGACTATTTAACTCCGTTTCAAGACAAAACTATTGTCGAGATTCGTTTTGAGGGCGCAAGCGAGGATCTTCTGCCGACAGTCAAGGCGGCTG
>CALEPR010000089.1 GCA_937910665.1 uncultured Selenomonadales bacterium | reverse complement strand
ATTAACGCAGTCCAAGAGACGGCGGCGTTTATGATGTTAATCCAAAATTGTCGCCTGTCTCTGACGCTGATGAAACGGACGCTGGCGAGATAATTTTCACCTGTCACAGTGATTTTTAATTCTTCGTTCGGTTGTAGCGTTGCCGAAGTCGATTTTTGATTTACGATGTATTTTTCTGTGATGAGAAATTTTAGGTGTTTTCCTAAAGTCGGTTTGTCGCAACGCAAGACAAAAGCCAAGTTTTCAGGACTGGCGGGGCGTTCAATTAAAATTTTTAAAATTGATTCTGCTAAAGAATTTAAACGTGGAAAATCTGACACGCTAATTCACTTCCTTTCACAGAATCATTATAGCACAAAAAATTTTCAGGCGGAGGTTTGGAGCAGAAATGACTGAAATTCAAGAATGGAGCGACGCAGAACTTGATGAATTTGAAAAACTCTGTGCGCCATTGGTTAAATATCTGCAGACCAATCACAAGCGTTGTGACCTTTACAGTGTGATAATAGTGCAGTGGGACGGTGTATTGCTTGCAACAGGAACAGGCGGCGGCAATGTTTACTTTCCGTTCAAAACTCCAGATTAAAGCACGGCACACCCTGACGCATTTTTTTCAAAGTCTTGTTAAGAAATGTACCTTTTGACGGCGTAGCGCAAAATTTTTCAAAAATATCACGCGACAAGTTTTGATAACGAAAATATTTGTTGCCGATAATTTTTACCAAAATATCGTTGCCGTCATAGGCAATTTTCTGAACAAAAGAAGATTTTGGAACTTCAAAAATTTCAAGCACATAGTCACCACCTTTCACAGTCTCTGCGGAGTGACACTTCGTCAGACCAAATATTTTACAGAAAGGAAAAACAAAATTGGACAAAATTTCTTTGATAGTTAATTTCGACACAACGACCATTGATGAAAAAATAAAAGCTGTGATTGAAGCTAAAAAAAACCTCGACATTGCAATCACAGAACTCAGTGAAGTTGCAATGGTTATCACAACCTTGAGCGGCAGTCCAGAAAATTCACACTAACTGGTCGCGCTTGGTGAAACGCTCATCACGCAATTCATCGTACTTGGAAATTGCGACAAGGATAGATTTTTTGATAAGTTCAAGCTGTTGTGGCGCAATTCGATTTATCAATGTCTGTTGCACAGCTTGACCTATTGCAGTTTTTTCTTCAGGTGTAAGCACATAATCACCACCTTTCACAACCACTGCGGATTGTCACTGAATCGAGGTGAAAAATTTTGGAAGAATTTGAAAAAGTTTGTCGTCCTGTAGTCGAGTACATTCAAAAACATTATGGAGCGTCGCACGTCAAAGCAATCATTACTTGCGAATATGCCGAACTAGTAAAAACTTCAAAAGGTGTACCATTTAAATTTTTGGAGCAGAACAAGGCTCGCAGTGATAATTCGGCTTAATTTCCTTGTTGAGGAATGTGCCTATCGATTCTGCTTTAAGCATTTTTTCAAAGACAGTTTTGGAGACACGCCAATATTTGTACCAATCGCCGTCAATGTACTGTACAAAAAGAACGCCGTTATCATAGGCAATTTTGAGAGCGGCAGAAGAATCGACTTTGATAATTTGCACATAATCACCACCTTTCACAGCCGTTGCGGATTGTCAAAAAAAAAATCGAGGTGAAAAATTTTGGAAGAATTTGGAAAAGTTAAGGACACCAAAGAACTTTCACTCAGAGACTTAAAAACTTTTGAAAAACTTTGTCGTCCAATCGTTGAACATATGCAGAAACACACAGAGCAATTCACTCCACACTCCACAATAATTATCACTGTTGACGGAGCAAAGCTAGTCAGCGATGAAATGTTTGTTCCTTACAAATTGCCCGATGGCTATTAAAGTAAATGGTGGCACAAATAGAACGGCTTAATTTGCTTGTTCCAGAACTCACCTTTCGATTTTGCATTAAGAAAATTGTCGAAAGTTTTTTCAGGAACAGAAAAATATTGGTACTTTTCGCCGTTATCCAGATGAACTTCAAGATTTGTGCCGTCGTAGCCAATAGCCGAGATAACCGAAGAATCGACTTT
>CALEPR010000088.1 GCA_937910665.1 uncultured Selenomonadales bacterium | reverse complement strand
AAAGGACCTGGTGGCACAAGTGGACACCTCCAAATACTCCATCCTGCTCGACCATCAGCCTTACCACCTCGAACAGAGCGAGAAGGCGGGCATCGACTTCCAGTTGAGCGGGCATACGCATCGCGGACAGGTGTGGCCCGCCTCGTGGATAACCGATGCCATCTATGAGTGCTCGTGGGGCAGGCATCAGCGGGGCAACACCCAGTATTACGTGTCGTCAGGACTCGGCATTTGGGGCGGAAAGTTCCGTATCGGCACCCAGTCGGAGTATGTGGTGGCAAGTATTCGTTGAGAGGTAAGAAATGAAAAAGATAATCGTATAGAAGTTAACATTTAGCGTATAGAGACATGAATCAACTGACAGTAGTGAAAGTGGGCGGGAAGATTGTGGAGGACGAAGAGAGCCTCCAGCAACTCCTGAAGGACTTCTCCGCCATTGAAGGAAAGAAAGTGCTGGTGCACGGTGGCGGACGCTCGGCAACGAAGGTGGCTGCGGGGCTGGGCATCGAGAGCACGATGATTGGCGGTCGCCGAGTGACGGACGCGGAGATGCTGCGAGTGGTCACCATGGTGTATGGCGGGCTGGTGAACAAAAACATCGTGGCTCGTCTGCAGCAACGCCCTCGGCTTGACAGGTGCCGATATGAACGTGATGCGTTCGCACCGCCGCCCGCTGAAGAAGGTGAAGATGGAGGACGGCACGGAGCAGATGGTGGACTTCGGCTTCGTGGGCGATGTGGACAAGTGCGACGGACAGATGCTCGCCACGCTCATCGACGAAGGGGTGGTGCCGGTGATGGCTCCCCTCACCCACGACGGACAGGGCAACCTGCTCAACACCAATGCCGACACCATCGCCGGCGAGACCGCCAAGGCTCTGGCTCCCTATTATGATGTGATCCTCATCTACAGTTTCGAACACGCGGGCGTGCTGACCGACCCCGACGACGAGGCTTCGGTCATCGCTCACATCAATGCCGAGAGTTTTGAGCAGTTGAAAGCCGACGGCACGGTCAGCGGCGGCATGATTCCAAAGATTGAGAACGCCCTCGAAGCGGTGAAGGCAGGCGTGACACGCGTCATCATCACCAAGGCAGACGCCATCGACGGCAAACACGGCACCAGCATCACGGCATGATAAATTTCCAGCACGACATCCTACCGCTGAAGAACCTCATCTTCCGCACCGCCTTACGCATCGTCCTGAACAGGGAGGAGGCGGAGGACATCGTGCAGGATACCCTCATGAAACTGTGGCAGAAACGGGACGAACTCGCCCAGGTGGCAAATCTGGAGGCGTTCGCCTTGGCATCTGCCCGCAACCTCGCCATCGACCGAAAGGAAAAGATGGAAAATCGCAACATCTCGCTGGACGACACCCTGCACGACCGCCCCGACGAGGGGCTGACGGAGGGCGACCGCCTGATGGCCCAGCAGGAAACCCACCGTCTGGTGGCGGACGTCATCAACTCCCTGCCCGAAAAACAGCGGACGGTGATACAGTTGCGAGACATTGAAGGAAAAAATTATAGAGAGATAGCAGAAGTGTTAAGCATTTCAGAATCAGACGTAAAAGTAACACTCTTCCGAGCCCGAAACGAAGTGAAAGAAAAAATTTTTCCACGCAAAAAAAAATTTCCTCAACCAACTCAGTCGAGGAAAAAATTTTTTTATTTTGCTAAAAAAAAATTTTACAAAACAATGTGCGCCATTACAAAACCGACACAGCAACCGCTAATGACACCGATAAGACCCGGAATCATGAAGGAGTGATTCAAAATATATTTTCCAATCTTTGTCGTACCCGAGCGGTCAAAACCGATACAAGCAAGGTCTGAAGGATAAGTCGGCAGGAAGAAGTAACCGTAACATGCGCTGATAAATGACATGATGATGACAGGATCCATTCCAACGCTCAAAGCCATTGGAAAGACAATGGCAATCGCCGCTGCCTGAGAATTGACAAGTTTTGAAGTCAAGAACGCGATAATTGCAAACGCCCAAGGATATTCCGCTACAGCATTTCCCAAGAAATCTTTCAGAAAAGTCATGTGCGCTCCAAAACAAGTATTTGCCATCCAAGCAACGCCGTAAACCGAAACAAGCGCGACGATACCTGATTTAAAAACTTGACTGTTGCCGACGTCCTTCGCCTTGACTTTGCAGACGAACAAAATTACTGCCGCAACCAAAAGCATAACCATCTGAATAACAGCCGTCATTCCGACCGCCTTCAAGTTTCCTTTTGCGTCGGGGAAATGTGGCAGGAGGTCAGGGAAGTTTCCGAGAACCGCAATGACAATGATGCCTGTGAAGAAAATGTACATCGCGTGATAATAGCTTGAAGGAAGTTGTTTACCTTGAAGTGATTCGGATTCGCCATAAACATACGCTTTGTTTTCGGGATCTTTGATAAATTCTTGAAACTCCGGATCGTCGGCAAGTTCTTTGCCGCGTCTGTAACTCCAAAGTGCCGCGAAAAATACTCCCAGTCCCGTTGCAGGAATTGAAACTGCCAAAAGTTGCAGGACTGTATAATTGTATCCTGCCGCCGACATAAATCCCACAATAGAAACTATTGCAACTGATACCGGCGACGCACAAATTCCCATCTGCGACGCGACTGAAGAAACTGCCATAGGACGCTCGGGACGAATATTTTGCTTAATCGCTATGTCGTAGATGATCGGGAACATTGTGTAGACGACGTGACCTGTTCCGCACAACACAGTTAAAAACCAAGTTGTGAGCGGAGCTAAAATTGTAACATGTTTCGGATTGTTTCTTAAAAATCTTTCCGCATACTGGAGCATGACTGTCAAGCCGCCTGAAGTTTGCAGAAAGCCCGCACAGGTTACGACTGCCAAAATTGTCAGCATAACATCTATTGGCGGACTGCCGGGCTTGTAGTGAAACACAAACACAAAGACTACAAGTCCGATGCCACTGATGACTGCCAATCCAATACCGCCATGACGTACACCGACGAGCAAACACGCCAGCAATACCAGAAAGCCTAATGCCATTTCCATAAACTCACACCCTCTCCTAAAAAAAATTTTTTCTACCGTGACATAAATCACTGTGCCAGAGTTATTCAATTTTTTTTTTTCATTTCCTGCCAAAAAATTTTAAATCTTGTAGTATGTGAATTTGTGAATACAGCTTCTGATATTTGAAATATAAATAGTGACAAATTTTTTTCGGCGAAGTATAATAAATTTGTTTTAGGAAAGAATTTTTTTCCTGAACAGAAAGTGAGGTAAATTTATGGAGCGTTATTTTCAAGAAGAAATTGAGTGTGCACCTGTTGAAAAGTTGAGAGAAATTCAGAATGAAAAACTTCCGAAACAGGTTCGTCACGTCTGGGACAATGTTCCTTACTATCGCAAAAAAATGGAGGAGAAAGGAGTAACGCCCGACGACATTAAAGGCATTGATGATCTACACAAGTTGCCATTTTTGTCGAAGGCAGATTTAAAAGCGGCTTATCCTTATGGTTTGCTCGGCTGTGATTTGAAAGAGTGCGTGAGGATTCATTCGACTTCCGGCACGACAGGAAAGCGCGTTGTCGCCTTCTACACTCAGGGCGATATTGATATGTGGAATGAGTGTTGCGCCCGCGCAATCGTCGCCGCCGGCGGAAGTAATGAAGACGTTGTGCAAGTTTCCTACGGCTATGGGCTTTTCACGGGCGGCGCAGGACTTGACGGCGGCAGTCACAAAGTCGGCTGTTTGACAATTCCGCAAAGCAGCGGAAATACCGAGCGTCAAATTATGTTCATCATGGATTTGAGCGCGACAATTCTTTGTTGTACTCCGAGTTATGCGGCTTACTTGGCAGAGTCGATGAAGGAAATGGGTTTGAAACCTGAAGATATTCCTCTGAAGGCAGGAATTTTTGGTGCAGAGGCCTGGTCGGAAGAAATGCGCCGCGACATTGAAAAAACTTTGGGAATAAAAGCATATGACATTTACGGCTTGACAGAAATTTCCGGTCCCGGAGTTTCCTTTGAATGTTCCGACCAACATGGAATGCACATTAACGAAGATCACTTCATTGCAGAAATTATTGATCCTGATACAGGAGAAGTTTTGCCGGAAGGAACTCAGGGAGAATTGGTTTTCACTTCGTTGGACAAAAAAGCATTTCCGCTTTTGAGATACAGAACCAGAGATATTTGCACTTTGACACGCGAAAAATGTTCTTGCGGAAGAACTCATATCAGAATGGCAAAACCGAAAGGTCGCAGCGACGATATGCTGATTATTCGCGGCGTGAATGTTTTCCCAAGTCAGATTGAAACTGTTCTGCTCAACAACGGCTATGCGGCAAATTATCAAATTATTGTGGACAGAATTAACAACACCGACACCTTTGACATAAATGTTGAGATGACTCCCGACATGTTTACAGATAATGTTGGCGAAGTTCAGGCGCGGAAAAAAGTTTTGGAGGACGGCTTGAAGTCTATGCTCGGAATCAAGGCAAAAGTTACTTTAGTCGCTCCGAAAACTATCACGCGCAGCGAAGGAAAAGCTGTCCGCGTTGTCGACAAGAGGAAAATTTAATGGAGGTGATTTTTAATGAGCGTCAATCAAGTTTCAGTTTTTCTGGAAAATAAACCGGGAACTTTAAAAAAACTTACGGCAGTTTTGGCAAGTCACAACATAAATATTCGCGCTCTGTCTCTTGCAGATACCAGCGAATTTGGAATTGTCAGAATGTTGGTCAACGACGTTTACGAGGCTACAAATGTTTTGAAGGAAGAAAATTTTGTCGCGTCGGTGACTCCTGTTTTGGCTTACAAAATTTCGGATCAGACAGGCAGTCTTGACAAACTTTTGCAGGCGTTCAGCGATGCAAATATAAATGTCGAATATATGTATGCCTTCGCGGGGAAAAATGATGCGTTCATGATTTTCCGCGTGAAAGATACAAAAAATGCCGAAACAGTTCTGAAAGGAAAAGGTTTAAAATCTTTAATTCAGGAAGAAGTTGCAGCAGTTTGAAAAAAATTTTACTCGGAAAAGTTTCCGACTTTTTTGCAGAAAAATTTTATAAATTGCTCGGGCAAACATTTTAGAAAAAAAATTTTACTCGGAAAAGTTTCCAACTTTTTTTTTGCAGAAAAATTTTAGAAATTGCTCGGGCAAACATTTTAGAAAAAAAATTTTACTCGGAAAAGTTTCCGACTTTTTTTTGCAGAAAAATTTTAGAAATTATATTCACAGGTTCAGGGCACAGGTCAATTAGAAATTAGGCGTTAAAAATTAGTAGTTGGGAATTGAAAAACTTTCCTCATTCCTAACTACTAATTCTTAATTATCAAATTATCCACCAATAAGCTGCGAATCCGATTTCATATTATTGCGATTTACGATATTCAGCCGCCAACTTTTTGAACAGCGGCAAACTTCTTTCAATAGTTTCAGTTTTTATGCAGTAAGCGGCGCGAAAATATCCTGCCGCGCCGAAGTCTGCGCCCGGGACTAAAAGCAAGTCATATTTCTTCGCTCGCTCGCAGAAAGCATAATCGTCCGACTCAAGAGCTTTCGGAAAGAGATAGAACGCTCCCTGCGGCTTTACGCACTCGAAACCTGCCTCGATTAAACCTTCATACAAAAGTTTTGCATTTTTTTCATAAATAGAAATGTCTGAAGGTTTTCCTGCACATTTTGCTACAACCAACTGCCACAAACTCGGCGCATTCACATGAGTTAAAACTCTTGCCGCACCTGCGATTGCTCCAAAAATTTTTCCAAAATCTTCAACTTCATCAGGCACGATAATATAACCAATCCTTTCGCCCGGCAATGAAAAACTTTTGCTGTAAGAATAACAGACCAAAGTATTTTTATAAAATTTTGGAACGTACGGAACTTCAATGCCGTAAGCAATTTCGCGGTAAGGTTCATCAGAAATTATAAAAATTTCGCGACCAAATTCTTTAGATTTTTCGGTTAAAATTTCGGAAAGTTTTTTGATAGTTTCTTCGGAATAAACCGCGCCCGAAGGATTATTGGGAGAATTTATGATAACGGCTTTAGTTTTCGGCGATAAAATTTTTACAAATTCATCAAAATTAATTTGCCAATCGGAAGTTTGCGCAGGTACAACTTTTAATTTAGCGCCGACAGATTCTACAAAAACTTTATATTCAGGAAAGTATGGCGCAAAAGTTATAAATTCGTCGTCAACTTCGGTTAAAGCTTTGAAACAAATTGTAATTGCCGCCGCCGCTCCCGCCGTGACAAATAAATTTTTTCCCGCAAAATTTGTTCCGAATCTGTCATTGATACTTTTTGCCAAAGTTTCTCGAACTTCCGGATTGCCCGGCGCGACTGTGTAGCCATGAACTGCGGAAGGTTCATAGTTTTGCAAAATTTCAATCGCCGCATCTTTCACGAAGTTCGGAGTCGGAACATTTGGATTTCCCAAACTGAAGTCAAAAATATTTTCTTCGCCGACCTCTGCCGCTCTCTTTCTTCCAAATTCAAAAATTGTTCTGATTGTAGATTTTTTTGTTCCAAGCTCATACATCTTTTCAGAAACCAATTTAATCACCTGCCATTTTAAAATTCAGATAACAAAAAAATTTTTTAAGCATTTACAACCGCGCCTGTCGATGCTGAAGTTGTAAGTTTTGCATAACGCGCAAGGTAGCCTGTTTTGATTTTCGGTTCAGGTTTAACCCAAGCCGCGCGACGTTTTGCAAGTTCGTCGTCCGAAACTTCAAGTTCCAATTTTCTGTTCGGAATGTCGATTGAAATAATATCGCCGTCATGAATCAGCGCGATTGGACCTCCTTCCATAGCTTCGGGCGAAATGTGTCCGATACAAGCTCCTTGACTTGCTCCGGAAAATCTGCCGTCAGTAATCAAGCCGACTTTCAAACCTGCTCCTGTAATTGCAGCAGTCGGATTCAACATTTCCTGCATGCCCGGTCCGCCTTTAGGCCCTTCGTAGCGAATTACAACAACATCGCCATCGTGAATTTCGCTCGCCATAATCGCATTGATTGCAGTTTCTTCGCTGTCAAAACATTTCGCCTTGCCTTTGTAGACAAGCATATCGTCGGCAACGGCAGACGCTTTGACAACCGCGCAGTCGGGGCAGAGATTTCCTTTCAAAATTGCAATGCCGCCTGTCGGTCTGTAAGGATTTTCCACGCTGTGAATTACGTCGTCGCGTTCAATCTCCGCACCTTCGATTCTTTCTCCCAAAGTTCCTGTGACTGTCAGCGCATCGAGGTGGAGCAAATTTTTCTTGGAAAGTTCATGCATTACCGCAGAAATTCCTCCGGCTTCCTCAAGGTCTTGCATATGATGTTTTCCTGCAGGAGAAAGTTTCGTAATGTAAGGAGTTCGCGCAGAAATTTCATCGAAAAGTTCCGCAGGAATTTCAATTCCACATTCGTGAGCTATCGCCGTCAAATGCAAAACTGTATTGGAACTTCCGCCAATTCCCATGTCAACTGTAATTGCATTTTCAAAAGCCTTGCGAGTTAAAATATCTCGCGGCAAAATATTTTTCTTCAGCAAATCCATGACAACTTTTCCTGCGCGTTTTGCCAAAATCAATCTCGCGCCATTGTAAGCTGCAGGAATTGTTCCATTTCCCGGCAGAGCCATTCCAAGTGCTTCGCTCAAACAGTTCATGGTGTTCGCCGTGAAAAGTCCCGAGCAACTTCCGCAGCCCGGGCAAGCCTTTGACTCAAGTTCAGTCATTTCTTCCTGCGACATCTGTCCTGCCGCAAATTTCCCTGCCGCCTCGAAACATTGACTGACGCTCACATCTCTGCCGTGAAATCTTCCTGCCAACATCGGGCCGCCTGAAACTATAACTGAAGGAATATTTAATCTCGCCGCCGCCATCAACATTCCAGGAACAACTTTATCACAGTTCGGAATTAAAATCAGCGCATCAAATCCGCTCGCCATTGTCACAGCCTCAATCGAGTCGGCAATAAGTTCTCGGCTTGCGAGAGAATATTTCATTCCTGTATGTCCCATAGCAATTCCGTCACAGACAGCGATGGCAGGAAATTCAATTGGCGTTCCTCCTGCCGACGCAACTCCCAACTTCGCCGCCTCAGTTATCGACCTCAAGTGCATGTGTCCCGGGATAATTTCGTTGAAAGAATTGCAAACGCCAATTAAAGGTTTTTTCAATTCCTCAGGGCCAAAACCGTTAGCATTAAACAAACTTCTGTGCGCACAACGCGTCGCACCTTTTTTAACAATATCACTTCGCATAAAATTTTTGCTCTCCTTTGCAATCAAGTTTTAAAATTTTAATCTATCTGCAAATTTTATTCAAGTTTTTTAAAGTGTGCCAAAAATTCTGTCGCCTGCGTCGCCGAGTCCCGGCAAAATGTAAGCATTTTCATTCAAGCCTTCGTCAATCGCCGCAGTGTAAATCGGGATGTCGGGATGGTCGGCAAGAATTTTTTTTATTCCCTGTGGAGCGGAAACAATGCACATCAAAAAAATTTTTTTCGCGCCTTTGTCTTTCAACATTTGCAATGCGGCTGAACAACTTCCTCCGGTCGCCAACATAGGATCCACGACAAGCAAAATTTTTTCCGACAAATTCGACGGCATTTTGGAATAATATTCTATCGGCTGGTGAGTTTTTTCATCTCGATAAAGTCCAATGTGTCCGACTCGAGCGGCAGGCAAAATTTTTAAAACTCCGCCGCTCATCGCCAAACCTGCGCGGAGGATTGGAATAACGACAAAATTTTCTTCGTCCAGAATTTTTTTCCGACAAGTTGCAAGCGGCGTTTCAATTTCAATTTCCTGCGCCTGAAAATTTTTTCCGACTTCGTAAGTCATAAGCATCGCAATTTCTTCCGCGAGAGCACGGAAATCTTTTGAATTTGTTTCCTTGCGTCGCATTTGCGTCAATTTGTGCGTGACTATCGGATGATTGAGTTCGTGAACCATTTCGTTGTCCTCAAACATAATCGAACTTCCTTTCAAAATTTTTCAACATTATAGCACAAAAAAATCCTGCGCGAAGGCAAGAATAAATTTCATTTCGCACAGATTTTCACTCGACAAATTTTTTCAGTCGCTCAATTTCTTCTTTGTGCCTTTCAATCGCGTAACCCATGCGCTTGTGTTCTTCTTCCGTGAAGTCAGGATTTTTTTCTGCCGCCTGAATTTTTTCCAGCCGCTCGGAAACTTCAGACAATTCTTTTTCCAAAATAAATTTTTCATTCAGAGCGAAACCTTGAACAGATAAAATTTGTTGCTGAACTTCGCGGTAAAAAGTTTCTTCGCCGGAAATTTCTCCCAACATTTTGGAAACTTCCAACAAAATTTCTGTCGAACTTTTTCCAAGATTTATCATGTCAATAATTTTAATTTTAATTTCCTGCGCTGCGCCATACAAAACTTTTTTGTCCAAAATTTTTACAACCTCCCGCAGATTAAAAAGGCGGAAAGATTTTTTCCTTCCCGCCTTGCTGTCGAAAAAAATTTTTACTTTAGGCGCGCTCGATGTAATTTCCTGTGCGCGTGTCGATTCGCAAAACGTCGCCTTCATTTATGAACAGCGGAACGCGAACGACGTAACCTGTTTCAAGCGTCGCATTTTTTGTCGCGCCTGTCGCAGTATTTCCCTTGACGGCAGGTTCGCACTCGGTAACTTTCAACTCGACTGAGTTCGGCAAAGTCACACCGATAATTCTGTCTTTGAAAGTTTGCAAGGACACTTCCATATTTTCCATTAAATAATTTAAAGTGTCGCCAAGTTGCTCTTTGGTAAGTTCCATTTGCTCATAACTTTCGTTATCCATGAAGGTGTAGTTTCCGCCTTCTTCATACAAAAATTGCATCTTGCGAGTGTCCAAACGCGCAGGCGGCATCTTTTCGTTCGGATTGAAAGTGCGCTCGACCACTGCGCCGGTTTCCACATTTTTAATTTTCGTGCGGACGAACGCCGCGCCTTTGCCGGGTTTGACGTGCTGAAACTCGACAACTTGCCAAGCGTTGCCGTCAATTTCGATCGTCAAGCCTGTTCTGAAATCGGTACTTGAAATCAATGGAATCATCTCCTAAAAATTTTTCAAAACTTTTTACAAAACTTTGATTCTTGCAACAAAAAAAATTTCCTGCAAAAAATTTTCCAAAAACTAATCCAGGTAAATTTTTTCGCCGCCGTCCAAAGTCACGCAGTCCTCAGCAATTTCGACAACTTTTTTGCCGTCCAAAGAGTCGCCGACCTGCAAAATAATTGTGTCGGAAAAATTTTTGCCTTCAGAATATTTTACTTGTGCGATTCTATGACTTCCACTGATTACTGTTCCTGTCAGAATAAATTTTCTTTCCAAAATTGGCGAAGAATTTTTTGGCGGCGAGGGAATTTCAATTTGCGAAGAAAAAATTTCAGACTCGGAATTTTTTTCCACAACTTCAGGATTTGTTTCAATTTCTTCGACTTCATGAATTTTGAAAGGATCTTTGACAAACAAAATTCCGGGATTCGCGCCGATAACAGGAGTAATATTTTCGTCCGAAACTTTTTTTTCGGGGGAAATATTTTTGTCGGCGACTTCGGAAATTTTTTTGACTTCGACAGGCGCGGAAATTTTTTCTTCGACTTGCGGCGATTCAGTCAAAATAATTTCGTCGTCACTGCCAAATTCGCTGACTGAAAAAATTATTGCGGCGATTGCAAAGATCAACGCTGCGCCAATTCTGAATTTATGTTTTTCAATTTCCTCGCGCTCGCGCTCCAAAAAATTTTTTATAAAGTCATTCAAAATTTTTACCTCGCAGAAATTTTTGCCTAAGGTCATCATATTTTTTTTAAAAATTGTATTCACAGTTTCAAGGAATAGGATTTAGTTTCCTCTTAACCCTTATCCTTATCCCTTAACCGAAGTACACAAAATATTTTTCAAAAATTGTCCTGTGTAAGAATTTTCAACTTTTGCAATTTCTTCCGGAGTTCCTGTCGCCACAATTTCGCCGCCTCTGTCGCCGCCGTTCGGCCCCAAGTCAATGATATAATCTGCACACTTTATCACGTCAAGATTATGTTCGATAATTAAAACTGTGTCGCCGCGATCAACTAATCTTTGCACAACGTCAATCAATTTTTTCACGTCGTCGAAGTGCAAACCTGTCGTCGGTTCGTCCATGATATAGAAATTTCTTTTCTGAGTAATCGGTCGAGCAAGTTGCGAAGCAAGTTTCACTCGCTGACTTTCCCCGCCGCTCAAAGTATTTGCAGGTTGACCAAGTTCAATGTAACCGAGTCCGACATCGTGAAGAACTTGCAACATTCTTTTAATCGCGGGAACATTTTCAAAAAATTCCAGAGCCTCGTCCACAGTCATAGACAAAACGTCCGCAATATTTTTTCCTTTGTAAGTGACTTCCAAAGTTTCGGCGTTAAATCTTTTTCCTTTGCAAACGTCGCAGGTAACATAAACATCAGGCAAAAAGTTCATAGGAATCTTTAAAACGCCGTTTCCCGAACAAGTTTCGCACCTGCCGCCTTTTACATTAAAACTGAATCTGCTTGCGTCGTAGCCGCGAATTTTTGCGCCCTGCGTGACGGAAAAAATATTTCTAATCTTGTCAAAAATTTTTGTGTAAGTCACGACGTTTGAGCGAGGACTTCTGCCAATAGGATCTTGATCAATTTTTATAATGGAATTTACGCCGAACTTTTCAAGAATTTTTTTATCTTTCGACAGGCGCGGAAAAATAATTTCTTCAACCAGCGTAGATTTTCCTGAACCGCTAACGCCTGTAATGATTGTCAAAACTTCGAGCGGAATTTTAACAGAAATATTTTTTAAGTTGTGAACAGACAAATTTTCAAAATCTATTGTCGCTGAAAATTTTCTGCGCGAAGTCGGAATTAAAATTTTTTTCCTGCCGCTCAAGTAATCACCGGTCAAGGAATTTTTATTTTTGGCAATTTCAGCCGCCGTTCCCTGCGCGATAACTTCACCGCCATTTTTTCCCGCGCCGCGCCCGATGTCAACCAATAAATCAGCCTCGCGCATAGTTTCTTCATCGTGTTCGACAACAAGCAAACTGTTTCCCAAGTCGCGCAGATTTTTTAAAGTCTGCAAAAGTTTTTTATTGTCATGCTGATGAAGTCCTATGCTCGGTTCGTCCAGAACATACAAAACGCCTGTCAAAGCTGAACCGATTTGCGTGGCAAGTCTGATGCGCTGAAATTCTCCGCCGGAAAGCGTCGCAGATTTTCTCGACAAAGTTAAATAATCCAAGCCGACATCTTTCAAAAATTTCAGTCGCGATTTAATTTCCTTCAAAACCTGTTTAGAAATTTTTTTGTCGGTGTCAGAAATTTTTTCTTCCAGCGCGGAAAAAAATTCTTCGCACTTGTCAATGGATAAGTCAGAAACTTCAGCAATATTTTTTTCGCCGACTTTAACGCTGAGTGCCGCAGGATTTAATCTTTTTCCGTGACAGTCCGGGCAAATATCAAATTCATTGTCGCTTGTTTTAAATTCGTGAACCGCCTGCATCCATTCAAACATACTTGTCCAATTCAGCTGCTGAAAAATTTTTCCGAGTCCTTCACAAGTCGGACAATATCCGCGCGGACTGTTGAAAGAAAAAAGTTGCGGCTCAATGTCGGGCAAACTTATTCCGCAATCGACGCAAGCATTTTTTTCGCTGAAAGTTAAAATTTTTTCCTCAGTCTGAACATAAACAATTCCATTTCCAAACTTTAGCGCAGTTTCCAAGCTGTCGGAAAGGCGCGAGCGAATATTTTTTTTCACAATCAACCTGTCAACAATCAATTCGATATTATGCTTTTTAGTTTTGGCAATTTTAATTTCGTCGTCGAGTTCAAAAATTTTTCCGTCCACCTGAACGCGAACAAAGCCGGAGTTTTTCAATTTTTCAAAAGTTTCTTTGTGAGTTCCTTTCTGAAGTTTTGCGATAGGCGCGAGCAAAATAATTTTTGTGCCTTCAGGAATTTGCAAAATATTTTCCAAAATCTGATCCAAACTTTGCGGCGTGACAGGTTTTCCGCAATTCGGACAATGAGGTTTTCCAATTCTTGCAAAAAGCAAACGCAGATAATCATAAATTTCCGTGACAGTTCCGACAGTCGAGCGTGGATTATTATTTGTAGTTTTTTGATTTATCGCAATCGCCGGAGATAAACCTTCAATCTGTTCAACGTCGGGCTTGTCGGGTAAACCTAAAAATTGTCTGGCGTAACTCGAAAGACTTTCCATGTAACGGCGTTGACCTTCAGCGTAAATTGTGTCGAAGGCGAGCGAAGATTTTCCCGAACCTGAAACGCCTGTCACCACGACAAATTTTTCGCGCGGAATTTCCACAGAAATATTTTTTAAGTTGTGAACTCTTGCGCCGCGAACTTTTATAAATTCCAAAATTCTTCCTCCAAAAATTTTTTTAAAAAAGTCAGCGCGGACTCGGCGGCTTGATCTTTTATTTCAATTCTCGAACCTGAGAACTGAAATTTTTTTACCGAAACTTTTTTTTCGTCCGCGACAGAAATAAAAACTGTTCCAACAGAATTTTTTTCCGCGCCGCCGCCCGGCCCCGCAAAACCTGTTATGCCGACTCCGATGTCTGTTTGAAAAATTTTGCGAACATTCGCCGCCATTTCAAAAGCGGTTTCCTCGCTCACGGCAGAAAAATTTTTTAAAGTTTCTCCCCGAACTCGCAGAATTTTATTTTTAATTTCGTCAGTGTAAGAAACTATCGAGCCTTTAACATAATCCGAACTTCCTGCAACGTCGGTCAACTTGCTTGTCAAAAGTCCGCCGGTGCAACTTTCGGCGCAGGAGATTGTAAGATTTTTTTTCGCGAAGTAAATCGCCGACCAAAAATTTCAAAATTCATTCCTCACTCCTAATTCCTGACTAACCAACCGCTTCGTCGCCGAGATAGGCGCGAATAACTTCAGGATTATTTTGAATTTCCGACGGCGCACCTTCCGCAATTATCATTCCATACTCCAGAACATAAATTCTTTCACAAATTCCCATAACCAAACTCATGTCATGTTCAATCAACAAAACTGTCAAACCGAATTGTTTTCTGATCCAGTGAATCATTTCCATAAGTTCATGAGTTTCTTGTGGATTCATCCCTGCCGCCGGTTCATCAAGCAGCAAAAGTTTTGGCTTGGCGGCAAGTGCGCGAGCAATTTCCAACCTGCGTTGTGCGCCGTAAGGAAGATTTTTTGCAACTTCATAAGCATGTTCATCAAGTTTAAAAATTTTCAAGAGCTTTAAACTTTCCTGTTCAATATCTTCCTCCTCGCCGAAATATCTTCCCATTCGCAAAACAGATTCAAACAAACCATATTTTACATGACAATGATAAGCAATTTTTACATTGTCCAAGACGCTGAGTTCACTGAACAGGCGAATATTTTGAAAAGTTCTGGCGATGCCGCGCTTTGTAATTTCATAAGGTTTCATTCCGACAATAGAATTTCCTTCCAATAAAATTTCTCCTGTCGTCGGAACATAAACGCCGGTTATCAAATTAAAAATTGTGGTCTTGCCTGCGCCGTTCGGGCCAATCAAGCCGACCAGTTCGCCTTTGTTGATGTAAAAATTAAAATCAGCGACAGCTTTAAGTCCGCCGAAAACTTCAGAAACATTTTCAGTCTTGAGTAAAATTTTATTTTCCGACATTTTTATTTCAACTCCTTGCCTGAAAGTTTATCTAAAATTTTTTTAATCGGCGCGAAGTTCGTTACTTCCATGTAACCGAAAAGTCCCTGCGGACGATAGAACATCAGCAAGATTAAAGCGATTGCATAAATTATCATTCTGAGTTCTGGAATTGATGCCAACGCCGCCGAGATAAATGTTACAACAAACGCGCCGGCGATTGATCCTGTAATTGAACCCATGCCACCCATGACGACCATAATCAAATAATTGAATGACGCTAAAAATGTGAATGAGTTCGGACTGATTAAATAAAATTGATGCGCGAAAAGTCCACCGGCAATTCCTGCAAATGCTGCGCCGATTGTAAACGCCATAACTTTGTATTTTGTAGTATTTACTCCCATAGCTTCCGCCGCAATTTCATTTTGGCGTCAGGGGACAAGAAATATCCTGATGCTCGCTCAGTCAGCCGGTGCGTAAACGGTCTTTGCCTCTACCCCGTGCAGTCTGCCGATCCTTCCGGCGAGCGAATTGATCACATTCAGTGGTGCGTCGATCGTCACGCTGATGATATTCACGCCTTTCGCACGGTACGGAATGCCCATCCTGCCGATGATGTATTCCCCTGCCTCATGCAGCAGTGCATTGATCTGCTCTGCGGCATTTTGTTCCCGTACAATAATCGCGATCACTGCCACGCGCGTTTCCATCTGACCGACTCCTCTCTTCGACTTTATTCTATCACAGAGC
>CALEPR010000087.1 GCA_937910665.1 uncultured Selenomonadales bacterium | reverse complement strand
AAGTAAATTTTGTTCATTGTCTCACCTCAAATTTTTGTTCAGCTGAAAGATTTTCTTTGCTGAAAACATCAAAAAAAATATTCATATCAAAGTCTGGAGATGCTGTCCTCCTAAGCATATTTACATTTGTTTATTATGCTTAACTTTTAAGTTGCAAAATAACCTGCGGTTCTACTTGCAAAGCATCCGCTAATTTTATTATCGTTGAACTTTTTGCAACCGTTTGTTTTCCACTTTCAAGCATCGCGATTGTGACACGAGAAATACCAGATTTTTTTGCCAGCTGTTCTTGTGTCAATTTTGCCTCTAAACGCACTTGTTTTAATCCTTGCAATTTTATCACCTCAACTAAATTAACTTTGCTTAACGTTAAGCAAATTATACTGAATCATTTTTTATTTGTCAAGAGTACTTTACAAATTTTGTTCATTTTTGTATAATCCAATTAACAATTATTAAAAAGGAGTGAGTATTATGAGATTGGGAGATATTATTCGCGAATACAGAATAAGACACGATATGTCTATGGGAGATTTTGCAAGAAAATCTGGGATCAGTAAGCCTTATATTTCAATGCTTGAATCAAACAAGAACTCACGCGACGGCAAATCCATAGTACCCTCGATAACAACTTTGCAAAAGGTTTCTCATGCCGTTAATGTTTCGTTAAACGATTTACTGCGTATGCTTGACGGGAATCAAAATATAGACCTTAAGCCGAGTGCTCTTGATGATGAACAAATTGCTTTACTTACAGGTTATGATTTACTTAACGATAGTGGAAAGAAAATTATAAAGGAGATGATGGAACAGCTTAACTTTGGTCGCAATTCTGAAACTCCACACAAGGAAAGTAATTACATAACAGTTATCGGTAAGCCAACTGTTACTATTTCGCCTTGATTTTGGAGGTGATTGAAATGACTGAACAAGATGCCAGAATCAGCAACTTGGAAACTAAATTTGAAATGTTTATGCGCGAAATGCAAGACTTTAAGCAAGAAATGCGCGATTTTAAACAGGAAATGCGAGACAAAGACAATCAGCGGCAAGCCGAAATTGCTGAAATAAGACAATCAACTGACGCAAAGTTTGAATCAATTCGCCAAAGTATTCAAACCATGCAAAATCAAAATGTTGTAGTTATCATCGGAGTAATAGCTATTGCCGTCGCTGTTTTTTTGAAGTGATGCACACTTGTGAAACAAAAAAAGTCCCCTCCGCGACGAAGGGGATTGTATTTCAAAGGAGAAAAGTCAGATAATGCGTTCGATGTTTACAACGCTGTAATTGCCATTAAATTCATTAACAGTAACGGCGACAATGTGACGTTCTGTGTTGGCAGTGATAAGCGTCTGTTCCGCCAAGAAAACATAGTTAGTACCTTTGACAAGTTGACTGCCGACGTAAGCAATAGGCTTGTAATCTGCGCCGACCATTGAGCCGTCGAAAGTTGCCCAAGCACTAGCCGCCTTCTGCGGCATTTTGGTAAGACCTTGCTGTTCCACTACTTCAATACTACCGAAATTCATCATTTCAAAAACCACCTTTCAAAGTTCGCGTCCGCAAGTCGGACAAATATTTTTCACAGGCTTATCGACAATATCAGCGTCTGAATTGTATCTGTACCAATTAGCCTTGCCGGAAATAGTATCAAGTTGACTTTGTAAATTTCTGCCTGGACAACCTGCGCCGTCAGTTTTACCGACACCGACGTAACATTCATCATGCCCGATAATGTGATTTCTGTCGCAGGAAATGTTGTAATTGTGCGTCAAGTTGGCGATAAGCAAAGCCGCACTTTCAATCTGTTTGTCGGTAGGTTTTGCCGCGTTAAAATCTCCGCAAAGGTGTATACCTATCGAATTGGAATTGTGACCTTGCGCGTGTGAACCAATAGCCCATTCAGGTCTGCCGCGTTCGATAGTGCCGTCCTTGCGAATTACAAAATGGTAACCAATTCCTGCCCAGCCATTACTTTTGTGCATTTCGTGGATTTGCGCCGCCGATACATCAACATCTTTCACGCTTCCTGTATGGTGTATCACGATTTTGCTTGTTGAATTGCGTCGCGACAAACTGCTGAACTTCAAATTAGTTTCAACAATTTTTGCTTGAATCATTTCAGTTCATCTTCCTTCCGTTGTTTTTCAAGTAAACTTCTGCCCATATAACCTGCAAGACCTGTAACAATATTCATAGGTAAGTCAGAAGTCGGGAAATTACCTGTGTACAAAGTTATCGTGATATTGCCGAGAATTAACAAAATCAGCGCAAGAATCAAACCTGCGCCGATAATTTTGTCTGTGTTCCAATTATTCAATTCAATCACCGTCCTTGATTGGCAGTTCCAAAATTTTGTCGTGAATAGCGGTAATTGTACCGTTGCCGCCGAGTGCGTGGTAAGCCGCGTAAAGTTTGTTTATCGTTCCTAAATCTTGCGTCGAAATTTTACCGTTGCGCTTGTAGTAGCGATAATCTTGCAAAATGCGGTCGTGCGTTAAAGCAAGAAGTGCCGTGCGTAAATTATCGTACTCAGCCTGCCGTCGCTGTTCAGTCTTCAACGCTTCTTGCCGTCGCAGTTCGTCTTCCCTGTCCTTTCTTTCCTCGTGCTTTTTCAATCTGTAGACAAGATAACTGAAAACGCCGGTTGCGCCGGTTGCAATTATCGACAATCCTACTTCTAAAAAGTGTTCCATAAATTCACCTCCGATAAAATTTTTTCACGCAAAGCCAGACAATTTCCGTGCTTTAATTGTCCAAAATGACTTTGCAGACTGCTGTTAAATTGTTCGGAACTGATTTTTCCTGCCAAAAAATTTTTCTGCATAAATTTAATATGATGTTTCATTCGTAAAGCTGACGACTTTCTCAAGCGAATATGTGTCCGCCAAACTCTGTAGCCGCAAAAATCCACGCCTTGAGTTTCAGTTCTGATACAAGTTTTGTGATTGAACTCCAACTGCAACTTTTCTTTAGCAAAAAGTCTTGCCGCCTCAATCACATTTCTAACTTCGCGCTTGTTATCGCTGACAACGCACATATCGTCCATATACCGCAAATAATATTTCGCCTTCAAATTGTGCTTGATAAATTTGTCGAGAGGATCAAGATAAAAATTTGCGTGCATTTGGCTTGCCAAACTTCCTATCGGCATACCGACACCGACTATTTTTTGTCCAGTTTTCAAGTCAATTCCGCAGGGTAAATTTTCAGGCACAGACAATGATAACAGCCACAAAATCTGTTTATCCTTAATAACGTCTGCATAAAGTTTCAACAAAATTTCGTGATTGACGCGGTAAAAATATTTTGCAATATCCATTTTGCCGACGTAAGCAGTGGACTTTTGAAGTCGAATAAATTTTTGCAACATTTTCACAGCGGCGTGAGAACCTTTGCCTTGACGACAGCCGTAACTTGTGCTGATATAGCGTTTGTCAATCAAAGGATTAAGCACACGATACAAAGCCCAATCAACAACTCTTTCGCGAAAAGGCGCAGCCATAATCAGCCGTTGCACAGGGTCGTACACGATAAATTGATTCACCTTGCCGCGCCTGTAAGTTTGAGTTGTTAGTTCATAATGCAAAGCCGCTAAGTTTTCTTCCAAATTCATACTGAATTTCAAAACTTCCGGCTGAAGTTCGCGAGTTCTCGACGCATTTCTGAAAGCCGCATACAAATTCTCAAAACTTGCGACAGTTGCAAATAAATTGCCATATCTTTTCATAATAAATACTTTGTCGCGCCGTTCGACAAAAAGCTACTAGTCGCGACGTTCCTTTCAGTTTTTCGAGTGTTTTAACTCGCGGGAAATTGCCACTTTCAATCTCAGACACTGGGCAAAGTGCCTTAACAATTTGTCTTCACGTTCACGAGATAAAGCCGAGCGCAGACCGTTGTTCGCATTCACGTTGGAGCGCGGGTTGTTCAGATTCAGCGCAAACGGCAATTTCCCTACAAATTTTCTTTTTGAATCCAGCCGCCGAGTTGCTTGCCGATTGGAAGGAGAAACCGCAAAATCAGATTTTCATATTGCCCGACGGAAATATAATGCCGCCTGAGTGCAATATTGATAAGCCGTTTAAGCAAGAAAAATTTAATATCAGCGTCGCGCAGTGTGGTTTTCTTGGTATATTTTTTAGCCGCAGTGATTAGCAATTCAAAAAAATCTTGAACAGCTTGGCGAGTTTGACTGCCTAAAGCATAACGCTCCGAACGTGGATAACCTGTAGTCAAAGTGTTCAGTTCGTCCATAAGTTTTTCAGTTTGAAGAATGATAGGCAAACTTGCCACAACGTCTTCAGCCGCGTGATAAGAATTAAGTTGCTCATCGCGGGTAGGTTTGCGTGTTAAATTTTTCATAGAAACTCCTTCAAGCAAGGTGCGCCGCTGACGCGGCGCGGGCAAAATTCAAATATCAAAGTTCAAAGTGCAATGAAAGCCGAGCGCAGACCGTCGCCCGCAGACACGTGGGAGCGCGGGTCGAACAGAACCAGCGAGAAAACACCTGCGGCACTTCCATAACATCCGCCGACAAGCGGAATACGTTCGCCATAATTTCTACAGTAAAATCCGCCGGGTATATTGGAATTTACAGGTTGCAAAGCCAACTGCTTAAGATAAGTAGGCGGAGTATAACCGCTTTTCGTTTGCAAAGAAGCGAATGTCTGATATACAGAGCCATAGTAATAGTCAACATCGCCTTCGGTGTAGTTGGGGTAAATGCGTTCATTACTGATTACTTCTTTAAGATTTTCTGTGTATCTCGATGTTTGTATGTCATCACCAGCAGTTTCTCCGTCAAAGTAAACGCCTGTTTGAATCCAGCCTGTATTGTTGCCTTGCGCGTTCTGCGTGTCAAAATTGTTCATAGGCGTGCTGTCTTCGCCGACCAACAAAATTTGACCATTCACAAGACGCATACCATCGCACCATTCCCAGACATTGCCGCACAAATCGCTGATTCCAAAAGGCGTGTTATCGTGATTCCAAGATTGAGGACCTGTACCTGTCAAAGTCCTACAAATTTTCCCTTCATTATCATAATTGGCAGGTGAAGCAGTCTCATAAGTTGCTTGAATACTATATCCACGTTTGTCATTGCCGCGAGGATAAAAATCATTTTTCATACACCAAAGAGCAATAGCCGCTTGCTCGGTTTTATTAAACAAATGCCAACCTTCGCCTTTCGCCTCGCAAATACTTTTAGCAGTGTCGAAGTTGATACTTGTAGTCGGGTCAACGCCGGGCAAAGAACACGCACGACCATTGATGTTTTTGGCTTGATATTTAGCAATCCAAATTTCGCTGACAGTGCGACCGTGAACAATGAACGCCGGATGCACTCCTGTTCCTAAACTTGCGTCAATATCTTCAAGATTGAATTTCGGAATGCGCACCATAACCGAAGGATAACCTTTGTCGTCGTACATTACAGTATTTTTGCCGCCACTAGCCGCTTCTACCGATTGGCGGAATGGGTCTTTTACAAAAATTTCAACAGCCATATTATTCAGCCTCCTCAATTTCTAAATCCTTGCCTAAAGGATACAAAGCAAGTTCGACTGCGCCCATATCCAAAGGCAAGGCAACAGGAATTAAACTTGGTTCTTCGTCGTCCATAGTCGGATTTTCTGTATCTTCAACCATTTCATAACGCTTTGGCGGAATTGTAATTGTAGCCGCATACCAGTTGCCAACCGTGCCGAGTTTGCCCTCATTATTTTGCATAACGTCAAAAGTAACTTGAGTATCAGCTTGCAACTCTGCAATGTCCACCGCAAAATTATTTTCCTCAATCCCAAAAATAATTTTAGTGCCGTCCTCAACGAAAGGAACTCTTGCACCGTCGCCGCCTATGTTTTTTACATATACCATTTTCCACACTCCTTAAACATCTGGATTTATAATAGTCCAGCGAAATTCAATATTATCAGCGTCGCCTGTCGAAGTAACTTTAAAGCCGTTGTTGCCTAAATCATACGCATACAATTTGCCGACGTAACCGCCATTCCAACTCAGCGGCTCAACAATGACTTGATAAGTCGGCGCATCAATCATCGGATAACCGCTCAACGCCACTGACACATAAGGTCGCGCCGAATAAAATTCAACATAATTTTCCTCAATGCGCCGCTCATCGTAAAATTTGACATTGTTCAAGTTAGCAGTCGTGTCACCTGCCGGAACTACCAGCCTGTATAAAGCCAAAACACCTTCGCGCTTATCGGAAAGTTGTACTTCGTACTTGCCGTCAGAATTTTTAATCAAGTAGGCGTAATAAGTAACCGCCGCGCCAGTTCTATTCTGTGGAACTGCCGCGACCGTGTTCCATTTGTCTGGAATTGAATGAATCGCGCCGTCGATATAGGCAAGCGAAATTCCAGTCTCCGAATACTCCGCGCCTTCAGTGACTTTGATATTTCGCGTTCCTGTAATCGGACTGACGACGCAACCGCGAATTACAAATTTGTTGCTGATAGTACCTGTGCCTTGCTGAATACGCTGATTGCGCCATTTGTCAATTTCTTTAGCATTTTGTCCGCCTAAAGTCATAGCGGCTAAAATTCCTGCTTCGATTTCCGGCGCATTGGTTGCAACGTTATTTTCTTCCAAAATTGCCTCAACATTTTCCTGAAAATTCTCGGCGTAAGGGTCTAAAATATCCCAGCCGGTAGCAGTTTTGCGTCGGAAAATCATTTTCATTGTCGCCATTTTTTCACCCCTTCGTTATTGTGCAGTCACGCACCATCTGACCAAAACATTATCAGCGTCACCTGTTGCCGTGATTTTAAAGCCGTTATTTGCCAAGTCATAAGCCACAAGTTCGCCGACATTGCCGCTCCATGATTCAGCTCGCAACTCAACGCTATAGTTCGTGTTCGATAAAGCTGTCGATAAAGCAACTGATTCATAAGGTCGCGAATCATAAAAGTTCGTGTAACTGGATTCAATTCTGCGCACGTTCGTGATTGTGACTGAATTTAAATTAGCCGCTGTGTCGTTCGCAGGTACTACAATTCTGTACAAAGGCAAAACGCCAACATTGGACGCTTGAACTTTCAATTCATATGCGCCTGTCGTGCTATTTTTTACCAGACAAGCATAATAGGTAACAGCCGCGCTTGTTGAGTTTGTCGGTACAGCGGCAGTCAAGCCGTCAATCAAATTGTGAATCGTGCCGTCAGCATAAAATTTAGACGCGCCGGTCGCAGAAGTTGTGCCTTTTTCAGTCAAAATGACATTACGACTGCTTGTAACTTTACTCACGACACAGCCGGAAATTACAAACTTATTGTAAATTGTAACTGTGCCTTGCTGACTTCCTACAATATCGCCAACTACTTCATATTGTGCGCCGTTGTAAATGAAAGCGTATGTTCTATTTGCCGCCAAATATCCTGCAGGAATAGCTGAGCCGCGATAATAAATATTCTTCGCGCCGGTAGAATTGACATTCAGCGTTGGATTTTGCGCAGTATTGGTATTGGAAAATTTAACGGCGATTTTTGCTCCCGTGACAAGTGTAAATCCTGCACAAGCTACAGTTTTTTCTGCAGTATTTGCCGCCGTCGTACATTCGCCGTAATGCTTGACCGCAGACAAATTACCCACAGCAACACCATCGAAATTGACAGTGTTGCTGAGAGCCGCAGAAAAAAAGGCAGAGAATAAATTCCTAAACTCTGCCCAACTTGCTTCTGGGAGTTGCATTATTCTCCCCATAACGATTTACCTCATTCAGAAGCAAAAAGTGTTTGAATATCAGCTTGTGTAATTTCTGTAAAAGTTGTAGCTTTCAAGCCTTCGATATAATCTTTGTCGGCAACACTCATTGCTCCTGCCGTGCCAGCATTGGTTACGCGAACAAAATAGGTACTGACATCAGTTTCGCCTTCGACAAAGTCCTCAGTGTCAACCGTCGCCGTGCCTGTGTTTGTTGTGTAGTAAGTCGTGCCGGAAACATAAGTTCCTGTAGCCGCCTGATAGCTGTAAGTAGTTTTGGTAGCTTCGCTGAGTTTTAAGCCGTTCGCGCCAACAGTCAAACCGCCTACGCCGGTGTTGTCCAACTTGATACTAAATTCGCCGCCGGAAAGATTCAGACCGTCGCCGTTGGTGTAAACGTCAACCAGATCATTGACGTTGAGGCGAATGTGACTGTCGGTTTCAGTAGTGCCGTCGCCGTCCGCCGCAGTATTCACGACAAAATCCAGATATTTGTCGCCGAGCGCAAAAGTATTGTCATTTTCTGCAAAACCGCCTTCAGCTTTATCAGCCGCCACGACAGTTTCCAAAGTCGCACTCTTGACAAGATAATCTTTCGGAATGTTGATAGCATCGCCGACTGCGACACCATTTGCCTTGACTTCATAGCTGGCGGCGTAATTGTCATTAGCTGTAGTCTTTTTGTCGACAGTGATTGTGATATTAACGGCGTTGTCGGTTGTCGTCAATGCTGTGTCGTTGACTTTGACTGTGTTGACAGTGGCACTTTTCGCGGCGAATTTGTCTGCGTTCGCCGAATCCTGCAATGTTTTGAAGTAGCCTAAGCCTTTCAAAAATTCAGTTTTGTTGATAGCTTGTGCGAGTTGTTCCTTTGTCATGGTAAAAACCACCTTTCTTTAAATAGAAAAAAATATTTTATATTGTCAAGCGGCAAGCCGCTCATACAATCAATTAAAAAGTGCGGCAACGTCGCTAGGATTGATAATCGCGTCGCCTGACTGCTGTTCACTTACAGGTTGCAACCAAAAGCCGCCTACAGGCAAGTCAGTAGGTTCAGTTTCGCTGACTACAACGACTGCCGCATTTCCTGCAGAAATACCGGCTTGTGTTAATTGGTCTTTGATAGCGTCTTGCTCCTGTTTCAAATAAGCCGTGCGATTGGCTAATTGTGACGGCGCAATGTTTATCGGCGCACCAACTCCAGCTGACGCTGGTTCTCCTGCTTCAATTAAGTGGATTGCACTTTCCCATTGTGCAGTTTCAGCTATGTTTGCCATTTCAATCACTCCTACAAATAAATTTCCCAGTAACCGGCAATTTCAATGTCAGATTCTTTGCCAATGACAGTTTGACGCACACGCCGCGAAAACATAGTGCCGTCCGCAAAAAATAAGCCGAACTCACGCACATTTAAGCCGTTGCCTTTATCCGTGCCGACACAAAAATTAAATTTCACGCTTGTGCCGTCGTATTCGGCGGACGTTACATTTACCAAAACTTCATTGGTTAAAGCCGTGTCAGTTTCAGCGACTGCGTTTGTGCCTTCGCCTATTCCAACTTTTGAAATGTGTCCGTCGTAACCGCCGCCTAAAAGTCTTGCTAGCTTTGCGCGTCCTGCAGTGACAATCAAGTTGTGGTCGTCTTCAATTTTAATGATTTTGCCTTTCTTCCTGATTTCAAGATGAACATTGCCGCGCAATTTCGGCGCAGTGTCTTTCAAAATCAAGTTAGGCTGAGATTCTGTCCTGTCCAAAATAATTCCACCTCCTTTCAAATCTGATATTTTCGGCGAATTGCCAAGAATCGCCAAATTTATTTCTTGGATTATCAAATTCTCCATAGCAATAAGAATCCGCGCCGAATTGCCACGCTGAATTGAAAATTCTTGCGCCCATTCCAAATTGCCAGCCTTCGCCAAATTTAAGCCCGACAATTATTTCTAAGCGCAAATCATCATCAATCTTTTTCGGCTTGCCTAATTGCCACGAATCATTGAAAAATAATCCTGCAGTTCCGAAAATCGCCGCGTGTTCCAAAGTGTCGAAAAGTTTCGCGTTAATTTGCGCATCGGCAATTTCTTCAAACTGTTTTGAATCAAAATAATCTTCGCCGCCAAAATTCCAATCATCGCTGTAGTCAAAATCTGCCGAGCCAAAGTTCCAATCTGCACTAAAAAAGCGTTCGGCAGTACCAAACGCCCAAGTCGTATTAAATTTTCTTTCTTCGTTGAAGTCAGGAGGTTTTTCAAACTGAATTTGTCCTTCGCCAAAATTTTTAAATCCTTGAAATATTTTTTTATCAGCCCAAGTTTTTTGTGAAAGAATATTATCGGCAAATTTTATCTGTAATTGCGCTGATTTTTTTTCTGCAGGTTGTAAAATTTCAGGCGCAAAATTATCGTAAGCCAGATAAAGTTTTTCGGCGTTATCTTCGCTAAAAAACGCTTCCGCAAAAGGCAACTTTTCAAACTGCCAATCAGCGTCAAAAAATTTTTCGTCGTTCCAAAAATCAAGCGGCTCGAACTCAAAAGGATTAAATTTTGTATCGCCGAAATTTTCCGACCAATCGCCGCCAAATTTCCATGCGCTTGCAAATCGCCAAGTGTTATCAAAAATTTTCGCTCTGGCTAAAGGATAAATTTCCTGCAAAATTACATTTAGCTTTGTGACGAAATTTTGATTTTCAGCAAGGTTGATTGCTTCTTTCAGAATTGGTTGCAAGCAAGTTTTGAAATTAAAATCAATCGGCGCATTTTGCACTCCGAAGTGAAATTTGTCGCTAAATTCGCCCAGCTTTTCGAGTGGCAAAATAATTTCATACTTTTCACGAATTGCACTTTGAAGATTAACTGACAATTCGTCCGGCTCAGCTGTTCCCCACAAAATTTTTCTTGAAACAGGATAGCCGAACTTAGAATCAATACCGAAAGCCCAATCGCCGTTGAATCGGAAAAAGCTGTTCAGTTTATCAATTTCGCCGACAGGCATTCCGTCAAATTTATATTCGCCGTCGAAAAGCCAAGAATTATCAAAAACAGTCTGCGGCGTAAGCGTCCACGATGAATCAAAATAACGTCCGCGCCATTGATATATTTCCTTCGCGCTTTTTGTTATGTTGACGACCATATTTCGATTTTCGCCGATAGTTAAACTTTCTGTAGCTTTGTCGGCAATTTCTATAAAATTTTGGAAGAAGTAAACCAAATGCGCCGGTAACATTTCGTCCAGCGCGGCTTGCATTTCTTCAAGATAATATTTTTCGCTCGGTATGATGATTTTTATTGTGCCAGGTTTTGGCAGTTCTTCGACATAAGCCCTGCCGTCGTCTGTGAACAAATTGATTAACTTGTTTGTGTTGGCGACAGTCATAGGTGAAGCTCCAAGCAGTTTTGCCAGAACTTTAGCGCGGCGCAATTCCAAATCAACGCTTAAATCTGTCGGCAGCCCAAGTTCTGCTTCCCAATCCTTCAAGCCCCAAGTCGCAGTTTGTGCTTGAAATTGTTTTGCAAGGTCGATAGCTTTCAGCCTGTACTGTTCGTGTTCCCAACTTAAAACTCTCTGCGTTTCGGAAAATGCCGCGTCTTTTGTTAAAAATTTCGGCAGATAAAAATTAGAGAGATCGGAAGAGCACACGTCTGAA
>CALEPR010000086.1 GCA_937910665.1 uncultured Selenomonadales bacterium | reverse complement strand
GGTCACGCCACTCGCCGGGTTTCAGCATGCCGAGCTTGACCGGACCGATGGAGATTCTGCGCAGACGCGCGACCTCCAGCCCGACTGCATCGCACATCCGGCGCACCTCGCGCTTCTTCCCCTCGTGAATCGTCACGAGCAGAACGACACGCGTCGGCTCCGTGACCTTGGTCACAATGTTCGCAGGCGCAGTCTTTACGCCGTCATCGAGTGTCACGCCCGCGGACATCTGCGCCAGCTGCTCATCGGAAACCGGCGGACGCACGGTCACGCGATAGGTCTTGGAGACCTCACGCGACGGGTGCATGATGCCGTTTGCAAACGCGCCGTCATTGGTAAAGAGCAGCAGCCCTTCGGAGTTGCGGTCAAGCCGCCCGACAGGATACACACGCGTTCCGACGTCTTCGAGCAGATCGGTCACACAGCGTCTCCCCTGCTCGTCAGACATGGTTGTGACATATCCGCGCGGCTTATTCAGCATGATATAGCGAAATTCTTTTCTGCGCGGCACATAGACCTGTTCTCCGTTCACGGTGATGAGGTCTGTCGGGCGCGCCTTGTCGCCGAGCCGAACCGGATGCCCGTTGCATTTGACCTTGCCTGCTTCGATCAGTGCCTCCGCCTTGCGGCGCGAGCAGTAGCCGGCATCGGAAAGGATCTTCTGTATTCTGATTTTTTCCATGCTTGTCTCCGTGCTGTTTCCGTGATTATTCGGCGTCGTCTGCTGCGGCAGCCTTCTCTTTGCTGTCCTGCTTCTTCGAGAGGAAGCCGGTGATCTTATCCATCACATCCGGAACCATATTGATGATTGCATTCGGCGTTGCCGCATTGACAGAAAGCTGCAAGAGCTTCACATCATTCGGCATGATGACGAGAAACGCGATCGGCGTGATCGACACACCTGCGCCGCCGCCGCCGCGAGCTCGCCCTCGCTGTAGAGGTGGCCGTCCTTCAGCCCCGCCTCCTTGGCGATCTTCGACTCGCTGAAGAAGTCGTTGCCCTTCACGACGAGCGGCGCCTGGTAGCGGAGCTTGCGCTTGACGTAGAAGACGACCGCGACGCCGTCCGCCCCGTCCTGCGCGTCCACGCTGATCTCCTGGAACTCGCCGGAGTCGTTCAGCGCCGTGACGTCGCGCGAGACGGTGACGGGATCGTACGCCGCGCCCTCCTGCGTCTGGCACCGCGTGAGCACCGCGCTCGTGTCGCCGCCGAAGCCGTCGATTTTGGAAACAAGACCGGTTCCGATTACACAGTTGTCGGAAAAATTATTTTGGCGCAGGCGAAAGAAAATGTGAACGGAATTTTGGGACTTTTTACCGGCGTGTCCGAAGAAGGAAACAGCGGCGGAAACGGACTTGGAATTTTGGGACAAATTGCAAATCTTGATGCGTCGAAAGGCAAAGTTGAAATTCAAGTCAAATTTGTCGATAACAAGTCCGGCGAAATTGTTTTTGCAAAAACTTTCAGCGGAGAAAAAGCTGGCAAAGACAGCAAGACAGCCTTAATTTCTGCCTGTCACGAGGCTGCAGAAAAATTTTTGAAGGAATTACAGGCAACCAATCCTTTCGTCGCTAGAATTGCGGATATTGACGGCGAGAGAGTCTATATCGATCAAGGTTCGACGAGCGGACTTCAGTTGGGCGAAGTTTTGATGATTTCCAGAGAACTTGAACCCATTACTGTCAATGGAAAAATTGTCGGCATGAAAACAATTTCAATCTGCACGGCGAGAGTTATCGAAGTTAATGCAGAATATTCTGTTTGTCGAGTGGATGGAAACAGTTATCTGATTCAAAAAGGCGACATAGTCAAGCGCACGTGAAAAATATAATGCTATGGGGTGTGGAGCAAAATGATTAAAAAATTTTCAGCTTTAATTTTTGTTGCAATTTTGATTTTCTGCAGTTCGGCTTTTGCGAAAACTGTAACTGTCACAGGCGTGGGAGTTACTCCGACCGAAGCGGAAAATGATGCTTTGAGGATGGCAGTTCAAAATACTCTCGGCGTTTTGGTAGATTCAAATACTTTGGTCGAGAAAAATATTTTGATTCAAGATCAAATTTATACTCAGTCGAGAGGTTTTGTCACAGACTACAGAGTTACCGGAAAAAATCAAATTTCGGGCGGTTGGCAAGTCACAATAGTTGCCGAAGTCGATGATCAACCAAATTCAAAACTGATGAATGAACTTACTCGGCTCGGAATCATTAACAATCAACTTCGCAATCCAAAAATTGCGGTCTACGTTCCCGAAACCCACATTCAATATCAAATTCCGGATCCTGCGGGCGAAACTGCAATCGTCAAGGCTTTAATCGACGCAGGTTTTTCTCAAGTCACCGAAGTTGGTTCGCGGCTCAATGTTTCCAATCCCATGAAAATGACGGCGGCTGAGATGACCGCTGCGGCACAAAAATTTGGAGTCGATATAATAATCGTCGGCGAGGCGTTCAGCGAAGGACTCGGAGATGCGGCGCAGTGGTTGCCCGGCAATCAAAAAACAAATCTTCAATCTTGTCGCGCAAGAGTCGAGGCAAAGATGTTTATCGTTCGTACGGGACAAATTATCGGCGCGGACGGAAAATATGGTTCGGGTTTGGACAATTCCGAGTCAATAGCGTCAAAAAAAGCATTGGCTGCGGCAGGCAAGCAAATGGGAGAATATCTTGTTTCGCAAATAACAGGAATGTATACAAGCCAGCAAGGCGTTGAGGTTGTAGTTTACGGCTCGGCTTTCCAAAAAATAAATCAAGTTCAAAATGCTATCGGAAATGTTCGCGGAGTAAAAAGTTGCAATCTTTCCAGCTACGAAGGCGGCAAGGCAGTTTTCACCGTGATGTATGGCGGAAGTCCTCAGACTTTGTTCAGAGAAATTCAAGCCAACACCGACGCAGATTTAAATTTGCAGTCGATAACTTACAACACTTTGACAATTCAGGTGCGCTAAATCTTTTTCTGTTCGCAAAATTATCTTCGCCGCACAGACTGAAAAATCTCTTTACAACTTCAAGAAAATTTTTTAAAATAGCACTAAAATTAACTGAAAATAATTGCGTTTGAACTGCGCGTGAAAGTTGAGTGAGGAGGAAAGATTTATGATTACAGGTGCTATTGCGGTAATGACGAGCGGCGGCGACAGCCCGGGAATGAATGCTGCGGCGCGTGCCGTTGTCAGAACCGCGCTTTATGAAGGCGTGAAAGTTTTCGGAATCAATAACGGCTACAAAGGAATGTTGGAGGACGACATTGTCGAACTTACCGGCAGGAGCGTCAGCGATTTGATTCAGCGCGGTGGAACTTTTCTCGGCACTGCGCGTTGCAAAGAATTTAAAACTGAAGAAGGTCGCCGCAAAGGTTTGGAAAATCTTCAAAAGCATGGAATTGAAGGACTTGTAATTATTGGTGGAGATGGAAGTTTGACAGGCGGGGCTTTGCTTTCCAAAATGGGCGGGATTCCGATTGTCGGGTTGCCGGGAACTATTGACAATGACGTTTGGGGAACAGATTATACTATCGGCTGCGACACGGCTGCAAATACCGCCCTCGACGCGATAAATAAACTTCGTGACACTGCCTCCGCTCACCGCAGAATTATGGTCGTCGAAGTCATGGGACATACTTCAGGCTGGTTGGCTATGGTTTCTGGAATTGCGAGCGGCGCAGAGTTCATAATCGTCCCTGAGGTCAAATATGATCTCGACGACATTTGTCATGAAATTGTCGAGGATTACAGACGCGGTCGTCGCTACACAATTATTGTCGTGGCAGAAGGAGCTTGCTCCGGCGTCGGCTTGAAAAATGTTGTCCAAGAAAAAACCGGAATTGATACACGCGTTTCTATTCTTGGTCACATTCAGCGCGGCGGATCTCCTACAATGGAAGACAGAATTAAAGCGTCGATGTTGGGCGAACGTGCGGCGTTGGCTTTGATCTCCGGTGTTTCAAATGTCGTCTTTGGTTTCGACGAAGGAAAAGTCGTCAGCATAAATCTTTTTGACTCGGTCAACAATAAAAAACCTCTCGACCCCGAACTTGTCAGACTTGCAAGCGTGTTGGTGTGAGCGAAAAAATTTTTTGAAAGAACTTTATTGAAATAAAACTTATGGTTTCCTCAACTGATGTAAGAGGCAAATAATTGTGAGAATTTTATAAAATTCTCATTTTTTTTGTAGATCCATTTAAAAAAATTTTCCTCAACAACTTTTCTGTTTGTTGAGGAAAAAATTTTTTTGATTTGAAAATTTTTGTCTGAAACTTTTACTGAAAATTTTTCTTCAAAATATTTTTTTGAAATTAAACTTCCATGATTATCGGCAAAATCATTGGTCGCCGCCTTGTCTGTTCAAAAAGATACTGCGCTAAAACATCTTTGACATTAAGTTTTATTGTCGTCCAGTCGTAAATATTTTCTTCCGCACAATATTTTAATGCTTGAATAACTCTGTTTTTCGCTTCGTCCATCAATTCTTCCGATTCGCGAACATAGACAAAACCTCTCGAAACAATATCCGGTCCGGCAATCAATTTTCCGCTTTCTCGATTCATGGTGACAACCACAATTAAAATTCCGTCCTGTGAAAGTTGTCGCCTGTCGCGCAAAACAATATTTCCGACATCGCCGACACCCAAGCCGTCCACCATGACAATGCCCCAGTTAATTCTTCCGGCAATTCTTCCGCGCTCTTTCGTGAACTCAAAAACAAAACCATTCTCGCCGATAAAAATATTTTCCTTCGCCATTCCAAGTTCTGCGGCAAGTTTAGCGTGAGCGACCAGATGATGAAGTTCGCCGTGAACAGGAATAAAAAATTTTGGTTTTATCAAATTGTGCATGAGTTTTAATTCTTCGCGCGAGGCATGCCCCGAAACATGTATGCCGTCGCTTCGGCTGTAAATTACATTCGCGCCAAGTCGGAGAAGATTGTCGACAGTTTTGGCAACAAGTTTTTCATTTCCCGGGATCGGTGTCGCAGAAATTATAACCGTGTCGCCTTGAATAATATCCACCTGCCTGTGATCTGAAAGTGCCATTCTTGTCAGCGCGCTCATCGGCTCGCCTTGACTTCCAGTTGTGATTATGACAATTTTATTCGCAG
The DNA here is from genome assembly GCA_937910665.1 of uncultured Selenomonadales bacterium. Classification (GTDB taxonomy): domain Bacteria; phylum Bacillota; class Negativicutes; order Selenomonadales; family Selenomonadaceae; genus Quinella. Next base: position 3,580 of record CALEPR010000086.1, on the reverse strand, counting down.
GATAGTTTCCAATTTCCTCAATGTCTATGAGTGTTCCTTCCGGTGCGTGAATATATCCCATTTCCTGAGAAATGTTTACGACGTTGACCATGCTCCGACCGAGAATTGCAACTTTGCGCTTGTATTTAACTGCGTTGTCGATAACTTGCTGGATTCTGTGAACATTGGAAGAAAAAGTTGCGACGATAATTCTGCCGGGCGCATTTTGAAATTCGCGATTGAAAGCAACGCCGACAGTTTTTTCGCTTGGAGTGTGTCCTTCTCTTTCCGAGTTCGTGGAGTCGGCAAGCATGAGCAAGACACCTTTGTTGCCCAAGTCAGCCAAACGCCGAAAGTCAGTCATCTTTCCGTCCACAGGCGTGTAGTCAATTTTAAAGTCGCCGGTGTGAACGATCATACCGAGCGGAGTTTTTATCGACAAACCGACGCTGTCAGGGATAGAGTGGTTGACGCGAATAAAACCAATGCTGAAACAGCCAAGCATAATAATTTCCCCCGGCATAACTGTATGCAAATTTCCGCTGTCAACGCCGTTTTCTTTCAGCCGACCTTCCAAAATTCCCAACGTCAATTTAGTTCCATAAATCGGAACAGAAATTTTTTTCAAAATGTAAGGAAGTGCGCCAATATGATCTTCGTGACCGTGAGTTAAAACAATCGCCTTCAAACATTCTTGATTTTCGATTAAGTAATTGAAGTCGGGAATGACAAGATCAACGCCGAGCATATCATTTTCAGGAAACATCAATCCCGCATCAATTACAATCATTTCATCGCCGTAGCGGATCACTGTCATATTTTTTCCGATTTCGCCCAGTCCGCCGAGCGGGATCACTTGTAATTTTTGTTGTTCACTGCGCGAATCATTTCTTAACATTTTCCGCGCTCCTCAAATAATTTTTCAATAAAACTACCTCCTCAAAATTCCTAAAAAAAATAAAATCTTTCCGTTCACTCATCGCTGTGGAGATTTTATCATTTTAAATTAAGTAATGCAATTTAATTTTGTGAATAAAAAATTTCGTTTGATTGTCAGATGAACTCGGACAGATAAAATATTAAGCATTATTCACAGTTTCAGTCAGTCAAATAGAAGTTCCTAATTTTTAGTTTTAGAATTTGTCTGTTGTACTGAAAAAATTTACAGGAATAATTTTTTCTTTGCCGAAAATTATTTTGAAAAATTTTTAATGGAGGAATTTTATTTTGAGCGATAAAAAAATTTCTGAAAAAAATGTTGCGGAAAAAATTTCCGAAAATTCCATAGTCGAACAGACGACGATTGCCGACGTTTATCGGGCAGACAAACAGCTTGCCGGGGTCGTCAAAAAAACTAAATTGATACCGAGCGATTTTTTTTCCGAGCAGTGCGGCAACGAAGTTTTTCTCAAACCGGAAAATATGCAACACACAGGAGCTTTTAAACTTCGCGGAGCTTACAATAAAATCAGTCAGCTGACTTCGGAGGAAAAAGCCAAAGGCGTTATAACTTCCTCAGCAGGAAATCACGCGCAGGGCGTTGCATTTGCCGCGCAGAAACTTGGAGTTAAGGCTGTAATTTGTATGCCTGCGACAACGCCAATTTTGAAAGTCGAGGCGACAAAAAATTTCGGCGCAGAAGTAATTTTGCATGGCGACAGTTTCGACGACGCTTTTAAATATAGTTTGGAGCTTCAAAAAAAGCATGGATATATTTATGTTCATCCTTTCAACGACAGAGAAGTTTTGCTCGGGCAGGGAACGACTGCGCTGGAAATTATTAACGAACTGAAAGATGTCGACGCAATTTTAGTTCCAATCGGCGGCGGCGGTTTTGCGTCGGGCGTTGCTCTTGCGACAAAGTTAGTCAGTCCGCAAGTAAAAGTTATCGGCGTTGAGCCGGAAAATGCCGCTTGTATGAAGGCGGCACTCGACGCAGGAAAAATTGTCACGCTTGAAAGTTCGGACACAGTTGCGGACGGCTGCGCAGTGAAAACTGCAGGAACTTTGACTTTTGAGTTCTGCAAAAAATATCTTGACGAAATTATCACGGTGAACGAAATGGAAATTATGTCCGCGCTTTTGAGTCTGATTGAAAAGCATAAACTTATTGCGGAAGGCGCAGGAGTTTTAAGTTTGGCGGCGTTGAACAAATTAAATTTCCAAAATAAAAAAGTTGTCGCGATTGTCAGCGGAGGAAATATTGACATCTCAACTTTGTCAGGTTTAATCGACAAGGCTTTGATCGCTCGCGGAAGAATTTTTTATTTTTCTGTTCAGCTTGCGGATAAACCGGGCGAACTTTTGAACATCGCAAAAATTTTGTCGGACGAACAAGCCAACGTCGTCAAACTCGATCACAATCAAGCGTTAGTTACAAACAGCTTCAAAAAAGTTTTGCTCGGCGTTACTGTCGAGACACACAACCACGAACACATTGAAAGAATTATTCGCGCTCTGAATAAAAAAGGTTACGAAATTGAAAAAATTGATTTGCTGAGGTAATTCAAAAAAAAAATGTTGAGCATTGAGGAAATTCAGAAAAAAATTATTGGATTTAAATTCGGTCTGCAAGAAAATAAAAATGTAAGAACTTGTGAATACAGTTCCGAACAGTCGTTTCAATTCTATTTGGAAAAATTTTTCAGTCCTCAAAATCAAAAAGTTTTGGCTCAAGCAAATTTGCAGTCGGATATGGAACATTCATGTGATTGTAGCCGGTTTCGGTGACAACTCTGCCGCGAGGCGTACGCATGATAAATCCCAGTTGCAAAAGATAAGGCTCATAAATATCCTCGATAGTTTCGCGTGTTTCACTGATGGAAGCAGCAATAGTTTCCAATCCGACAGGCCCACCGCGAAATTTTTTTATCATCGCGTCCAACATTCTGCGGTCAGTGTGATCCAAACCCATCCGATCGACTTCCAGTTCCAAAAGTGCGCGGTCTGCAATTTCATTTGTGATTGTCGAACTTCCTGCAACTTCTGCGAAATCACGGACGCGTTTCAAAAGTCTGTTTGCAATTCGAGGAGTTCCTCTCGAGCGTTTTGCAATTTCTTCCGCACCATTTTTTTCGATCGGAATTTTTAAAATTTCTGCTGCGCGAGTGATAATTTCTACAAGCGCATCTGTCGAATAATATTCCAGTCGCGAAATTACCCCGAACCTGTCACGCAGAGGTGGCGACAATGCTCCTGGCTTAGTTGTCGCTCCAATTAAAGTGAACGGCGCAATATCCAATCGAATACTCCGCGCACTGGGTCCTTTGCCAATAATTATATCCAGCGCAAAATCTTCCATCGCCGAGTACAAAATTTCTTCGAGCTGCCGCGACAGCCGGTGAATTTCGTCGATAAATAAAACGTCGCGCGGCTGTAAATTCGTCAGCAGTGCTGCTAAATCGCCGCTCCGTTCAATCGCCGGCGCCGAAGTCGGGCGGAAATTTACGCCCAGTTCGTTCGCAATTATTCCCGCCAGCGTCGTTTTGCCCAAACCTGGCGGTCCGTACAATAAAACGTGGTCGAGCGCTTCCCGCCGCTGTAACGCCGCCTTCACGAAAACTTTCAGGTTCGCCTTAACTTTTTCCTGCCCAATGTATTC
>CALEPR010000085.1 GCA_937910665.1 uncultured Selenomonadales bacterium | reverse complement strand
ATAAAAATCACCGACTACATTATACTACTTTTGTCAATGTTTCCGAATTTGTCTAATCTTTCGCCGCCACGCCCTGAACAAGTTCAAAAGTAAGCTGTCGAAGTTTTACATTTGCCTCGATCAATTTTACTCGAACATTGTCGCCAATGTGAAAACTTTTTCCTCTGTGACTTCCGATCAAAGCAAATTCGCTCTCGACATAATTATAAAAATCATCGTGCAAACTTGCCGCGCGAACCAAACCTTCAACGCCGTTTTCAAGTTCCACAAAGAAACCAAAATTTGTCACGCTCGAGATCACCGCATCAAATTTTTTTCCGACAAACGGTTTCATAAATTCCACAGATTTTAAGTCTACGCTTTCGCGTTCAATGTCTGTCGCTCGCCTTTCGCGCTCGGAAGATTTTTTTGCAAATTCATCAAGATTTTTTGCCAACTTGGAAATTTCCTGCGGTGTTTCCAAACTCGCCCGCAACATTCTGTGAACAATTAAATCAGGATAGCGGCGAATCGGCGAAGTAAAATGTGTGTAAAATTCCGCAGCCAAACCGAAGTGCCCTAAATTTTCCGAAGAATATCTTGCTTGCTGCATCGTTCTGAGCGCGAAAGTTGAAATAACTTTTTCCGCAGGAGTATCTTTTATTTTCGACAAAATTTCTTGAAAATCTTTCGGCTCGGGATTTTTACTTTTTTTTATATGCAAACTGAAATGAGCAAGCAGTTGGTTCAGCGTTTCAACTTTCTCAGCGACAGGAACTTCATGGACGCGGTAAAGGCTGGGAATTTTTTTCTTCAGCGTATGTTCCGCAACAGTTTCATTCGCCGCAAGCATACATTCTTCAATCAAACTTTCTGCCGCACCTGTAAATTTTTTTGTCAGTTCAATCGGATGACCTTCCTCATCCAATTTAATTTTTAATTCAGGCAAATCGAAATCAATCGCGCCGCGTTCCTCACGAATTTTTTTGCGAAGTTTATAAATCTCCAGCAAAGTATTTAAATTCTCCGCGCAGTCAGAAAGTTCGTCGCTACTTTCCAACTCAAAAAATTTATTCACTTGGGCGTAAGTCAGTCGGCGAAAAACTTTTATCACAGTCGGAAAAATTTTGTAACTTGTGACTTTGCCTTCAAGATTTAAATTCATTTCGCAGGCGAAGGCAAGTCGATTTACTCCGGCGTTCAAACTGCAAATTCCATTCGACAATTCGCGCGGCAACATCGGTACAACTCTATCGACAGGGTAAATACTTGTTCCGCGATTCACCGCCTCTTTATCCAAAAAAGTTTTCGGTCGAACATAAAAACTCACGTCCGCAATATAAACTCCCAAAAAGTATCCGCCGTCAATTTTTTCCGCAAAAACTCCGTCGTCCAAATCTTTTGCGTCGTCGCCGTCGATTGTAACAATTTTTAAATTTCTGCGGTCAATGCGTTTTGAAATTTCCTCCGCGCTCGGCTCAGTTTCAACTTTCGACGCTTCTTCTTGAACCTCCGCAGGAAATTCTTCAAAAACTCCGTGACTTAAAATTATCGAACTGATGTCAACGCCTTTTTCGCCCTTGCCGCCAAGAACCTCGACAATTTCTCCGCGCAAACTTTTCCAATCCAAAATTTTCACGGCAATTTTTATTTTCGCCTTCCGCAAAGTTTTAAAATATTCAACGTCGTCATCTTTGTGAGGAATTTTTATTTGCAAGTCAATTTTTTCGTCGTCGGGCTCAAACCAAAAACTTTTTTTGCGACTTTTCAAAACTCCGATAAAAATTTCCTGCGAATGTTCCAAAATTTCTACAACTTCACCTTCGCGATTTTTGCCGCCGCCGAAATTTTTTTCAATCATAACTTTGACTTTGTCGCCATTCAATGCGCCGCCCAAACTGTCGCGCTCGATAAAAATATCTTTCGTGCCGTCGTCGGGAATCACAAAACCAAAGCCGCGTTTGTTGACTGTCAATTTTCCTGTCGCGTACTCAAAAGTTTTCGGTTTTCGCTCGGGAAAAAAATTCCAATACTCGAAAAATTTTTTGCCGCGACTTTTATTTTTTTTCTTCAAAACCACCAAAAAGCTCCTTCCAAAATTTTTTTTAAAATTATTTTTCAGTGACAAGCGCGGAATTTATAAAACCCTGACCGAATTGGCAATTTAAATCCAGCAATAATTTTTCCTGCGCCTTAGTTTCAACGCCTTCGCAAATAACTTTTAAGCCGAGTTTGTTTCCAAGCTGAATTATATTTTCCAAAATATCTCTCATTCTCTCCGAGTTCACCGCCGAATACAAAAGCGTGCCGTCAATTTTTAATTCGTCAATCGGCAAGAAATTTAAAAGTTTGTAGGAAGAAAAACCGTCGCCGAAATCGTCCGAAGAAATTTTGAATCCCATTTTCTGGAGCGAGCGGAAAATATTTGTCAATCTTTTTTCGTGTTCGCCCTGCGGCAAGTTCACAAAAATTTTTTCCGAAAACTCCAACTTCAAAACATTTTTCGGCAATTTATATTTTTGCAAAATCTTACGCATTTTTTCTAAATAATCTTCTTCAGTCAAGTGCAAGCCGGATTGATTTATCGCAATCGGCAAAAGTTCCTTGCCTTCCTCCTGCCGACTTTTTTGCAACTTGCAAGCCTCCTCGACCATGAAATAATCTACCGCCGTTATGAACCCGTTCCGCTCGAACAGCGACATAAATTTTTCCGGCAATAAAAATCCCAGCTCCGAACTTTGCCAACGAACAAAAGCTTCCTCGCCGACAGGTTTGTGAGTTTTAATCTCATACTCGGTTTGATACCACGCTTGAAATTCTCCATTTTCCAGAGCCGATTGCATTAAACTTTCCAAACGCTTTTCAAGATTTATCTCCTCCGCCAAAGTCGCGTCAAAAATTTTCACGTCCTTTGAAGATTTCTGACAAGCAAATTGCGCATGTTCGACGCTTTGCTGGAAATTTTCTTTGTCCGCTTTCGCCACTCCGACTTTGATCTCCGACCAAATTCTTGCGTCTTTAGTTTCCAGAAATCCGCACTTTCTGCTAACTTCGCGAGCAACTCTGGCGACCGCTGCAAAATCTTTGCACCGAAAAATGCTGACCAAGCTCCGTGCGTCCTCGCCTGTCGAAGTGAAAAGAACTTCTTCAGACTGATTTAATTCTGCCGCGATTTTTTTCATCTGCGCCGACATTAAATTTTTTTCCTGCTGAAGTTTTTTATTTATCTCAGTGATTTTGAAAGCCGCGACATATAAATTTTCCTCCGTGTCCTCTACCTGCGAAAAAAATTCAGGCATTTCCGATTCAAGTCTGCTCAAATTTGGAAGTTGATAACGCGCATCCGTGAAAGCCATTTGCTGAATCAGTTTTAAATGTTTTCGACGCAATCTCATTCGATAGTAAATCGCTGCCGAAATTGCCGCCGCCAAAAGCAACATCACCGCAAAAAATCTCAGCGGATTGTGATAAAGTTGCCACTGCAAACTGAAACGATTCGCCGACTGCGACATATCTTCATTGACTGCCGAGCGAATTTTTGCCACGTCCATGTGATTTACTTCCTTGTTCAAAATCTGCCAAAGTTTTCTGTCTGCGTCGAGGCTGACACCTAAACTGATTTCGTCCGCAAAATTACTTTCAGCCGCGACTTCAAGATTATAGGCGGAAGTTTTATCGATTAAAAAATTAACTTCGGTTCGCGGGGCAAATAAAATATCTGCCGCACCGTCCCCCACAGCTTGGAAACATTCTTCCAGCGTGGAAAAATTTACTCGCCTTTCTTCAGGATAGCGCGGAAAAATAAAATTTTTTGTGTAAAGCAAAGAAGGCACACAGGCGACCAGAGAGTTATTTTTTACTTCCTCGCCGCGCCGAGTGACCGAAACATAATCCAAGTGCAGAAATGATTGAGTCGGAGCCATATTCAAGGTTGCCGCCCAACTGAAATCACAAACTGCGTCTGCGATAAAATCCACTGCGCCGCGCTGAATTAAATTTGCTGACTCCTGCGGATTTTTTGTCATAACTATTTCAATCTCAATTCCCAAATCTTTTGAAATTTGTCTGATGACTGCAGGAATAACTCCGTGAAGTTCTCTGCCTTCGTAATAGGCGTAAGGTTTATCTTGCATCAAAATTGCCGTTCGCAATTTCTTTTTGTCGGCGAGATATTTTTTTTCATCGCTGTCCAAAATCAGCGGACTTCCTCCCGGACGCAAATATTTATCATTCAATCTGTTTCTGATATTCGGCTGATCCATCAGCATTTTATCCATCGCGCTATTCATTTCGGCGAGTAAATCTTTGTTGTCAGATTTTACAAGCAGTCGATAACTTTGTCTGTCGAAAATTGCCGCAACATTTTTAGTTTTGCTCGGCTCAAGCATCGGAGTAATATAGCCGTCAACGTCGTCGCGCTTTAAAGCCTCCTCCATTTCATAAAAATTTTTATAGTTCACCAACTTATATTTGAAACCTTCCTGCTCGGCAACTTTCGGCAAGGCGGGAACAGGAGCGTTGCTCGGATTGGTTGCAATTTTCATTTCAGGTTTAACTTTGCCGTCCTTCGTGACAAGTTGCATTGGATAACGACCGATAACATGATCCGTTCGCGTGACATTTTTTAAACTTCGGTAGTCTCCGGGCATCGCCGGCAAAAGATCAATCATTCCGTTCTGAAGTTTTTCTCCGCACTCCTCCCAACTTGTACTTGGAACATATTCAAATTTCCAATTTCCATAGCGCGACAAAAATTCCATATATTCGTAGCCGTAACCTCGAAGATGTCCGGGATTATCTTCCTCCAAAAATCCTGTTTCAGGAACGTAACCGACACGCAATTTTGTCTCCGTCGCAAAAACAACATTGCAAACAGTCAAAATAATTATCAAGGCACAAAAAAATTTTTTCATCTTCCGAACTCCTAAAATTTTATTTCAAAAATTTTCTCCGGCAAAGTATACAACAAATCTTTTCAAACTTTCAATCTAATTTATAAGTGACTTTTCCCTTCGGTATATTGCAGATGTTGCGCATTGGGCTGATTTCCTTGTAAAATTTTTCGGTATAAATCTCCGAAAGATGTTTTCGACGCGGAATTTTGGAATATTTAAAAAATCTTTCATCGAGTCTATGAAAAAAAATCCCGCTGCATTTCTGCAACAGGAAAAATTTTTTTCAATAGTGCGGATTCAGTTTCACATATTCGACCGGGCGACTCCAATCGACGTGGACTCCCGTCGCCTCCCATAATCTTGTCAAGGCAATCTCCAAACTTTTTGGATCGGCTTGCGGATCAATTTTTTCAGCCGTGAAATCTAAAAGCGTTTCATGCGGAATTTCAATTTCATGAACTTGATTTAAAAATTCTTCAGCCTTTTTCTTGCCTTCCTCCTCAGCCAAGTGGACGACAACTTTTTTATTTTCTGCGTCGTACTCAATGTAGCCGAGATTGTCTTTGTAACTTATCGCCACGCTGAAATTATCTTCCAAGATTTTTTTTACCTCCTACTATAATAAAGTAAAAATTGATATTAGAATCCGTAAGGATTTTGA
>CALEPR010000084.1 GCA_937910665.1 uncultured Selenomonadales bacterium | reverse complement strand
ATTATATCAAAATCCTTACGGATTCTAATATCAATTTTTACTTTATTATAGTAGGAGGTAATTTTTATGGCAATAGCATCAAGGGCAGACGGTGGAGTTTCTGGCTCGGAGGCCATGAAACACACCAAGTTCAAAGCGATGGTTCAAAATACAGATCGCTATCTTGCCAGTCGTAGCGGCAGTGTCTTTATGTTTGGCGGAGCAACTTCAAAATATAAAACTTATTCCGTGCCGCAATTCAAACGTTACAATTCCGATTCTTTTATCGCGGTTATGGAATCTGTTTTTAATCCCGGAAAATCCGGTCCGCTTGAGGCACTCGACGAACAAGGGTTGATTCAAGTTTATCGCGATATGAAAAGTAAACCCGGCGAAAAAAATTTTAATGAATTTTATCGCTTGATTTTCTGGTTGCTTTTTTCTGCCTCTGCCTGTGATGAAATTTATAATAATGAACTTTCAAATATTGTGGACTTGGCGTATTGTCTTGGTTTTGATGTGAATATGATGCGCGATTGGTGCAAAGTTGTCGCCTTCGTCATCAACGGCGGACAACTTGAAGAAAAAAGTCCTCTGCAACTTGAAACTGCGGTTGCAAATACTTTCTTCCTGCACAAGTAAAGTTGAGGTGTCAAAATGGCTAAACACGTTCAATTAGTTCTTGATTCGATTAAAGGTGTCGTAGGTAGCAGAAAAGTTGCTTACATTTACAAGCCGAGTAAAATGTTCGACTCAAGAATTTCTGCGGAAAGTCGCGAAAAAACTAAAACAATGTTCCAAGTCGCGCAGGAAGAACTCGGTGGAACTGTTTTTGATGTCAACGCCTGTTCGCGTGATTTGTTAGAATTTGCTGCACCTTTTCTCGGCGAATTAGTTTTCGATATTGACAGGAGCACTGCGGCGATGGTTGCTGCAGTCGATGAATCGGGAATCAGGTTCGGCAAGGATAAATTTATGGAAACAGTTTTCTGAATCGTGGACGAAATAAAAATGAAAAAGAAAATTATTGTCGCCGGAATTGGACCGGGCGATAAATCCTACATAACGCCCGCCGCGTTGGAAAAAATCCGCGCGGCAAAATTTTTAGTTGGCGGTCGGCGTGCGCTGAAAGATTTTTCAAATCCAACTCAAGAAATTTTTGCAATTACAGCCGATTTAAATTCCGTGACAAAATTTATTTCAGAAAAACTTTTGCTCGACGATGTAGTTGTCATGGTGAGCGGCGACCCCGGATATTTTTCCTTTCTTTCTTTCTTAAAAAAAAATTTTACAAATCCTATCGAAGTTATTCCCTCGATCAGCGCGATGCAGTTGGCGTTTGCAAGACTTTCTTTAAGTTGGGAGTCGGCGACTTTGCTGAGTTTTCACGGCAGACGACCGAAAGATAAAGATTTAAAATTTGAAGTCGGAAAAGTTTTGGGTTTGTTGACGGATACAAAATTTAATTCTTTGACCATTTCAAAAATTTTGCTCGAACTTGGTTGGGAAAAAAATTCCACTCTTGCAATCCTTTCCAAACTTTCCTATCCCGACGAAAAAATTATCCTGACAACTTTGGAACAGGCAACTAAATCTGATTCAGTTAAAAATTGTATTTTGATTGTCGGCTTTTGAATTTTTTTTAGTCGACAAATTTTTTTTGAAAAATTTTTGGCAAAATTTTTCAAGATTAAGTTAAGCACAAATTTCTTACTAATCTAATATATAAAAAAAAAATTGTAGTGAAAGTATAATTGTGCTTAACTTGTGCTTGCCTGTGCCTAACTTTTTTTTTGTTGATGTGGTGCGACTTTTTTTGAAATTGCCTGTGCTTAACTTGTGCCTAAGATGTGCCTGACTAAGCACACCCTGTGCCTAACTTTTGCGAAGTTAGGCACAGATTTTAAAGTTAAGCACAAGAGTTAGGCACAGATTTAAAGTTAAGCACAGGAGTTAGGCACAAAAAAAATCTGCCAAAATTTTTTTGGTAGTGTCAAGAATTTTGTGTAACTGAAAAAATTTCTGGCAGAGAAAATTTTTTTTATACTTTGCCGCGAAAAATTCTTGATTGGAAAACTCCTGAAGATTTTTTCTATGACTTTCTCATTTCTTTTTGCATTTAACAAATTTCTGAAATGTCTGCGGAGGAATATTTTTAAGTCATTGAAAAAGTTTTTATTTTCCACTATAATTTTTCCACGCAAAAAATTTTGAATCGGAGGTTTTTTTATGAGCAAAACAAATTTTGAAAATATTTCTGAAGTCGATCTTGCTTACAAGATTTTGACTGATGCGGGAAAGGATAATCCAATTCACTACAAAGATTTAATTTTGGATATCCTCAACCGCCAGAAAAAAGAAGTTCAGAACGAGGCGGCGGCAATTTCCGAAGTCTACACAATGATCAATATGGACAGTCGCTTTCAGTATGTCGGCGATGGAAAATGGGGACTTGTAGAATGGAATCCGCCGGAACTTAAACGCGGACGCGGAGCAAAAAAATCTGCCGCACAACAAACTGAAGTCGCGGAATAGATGAAAAGTTAATTGGATTGGTGGTGATTTTGTTTTTTTGTTTTTATCTGTCAATCTATTCATCTACAAAAGAAAGGAATATTCATGGCTAAATACATTTTTGTAACCGGCGGAGTAGTTTCTTCACTCGGCAAAGGAATAACTGCGGCATCACTCGGCAGACTGCTGAAAAGTCGCGGACTCAAAGTAACAATTCAAAAATTTGATCCATATATCAATATCGACCCCGGCACCATGAGTCCCTACCAGCACGGCGAAGTTTTTGTAACTGAAGACGGCGCAGAGACAGATTTGGATCTCGGTCACTATGAAAGGTTTATCGACATCAATCTTTCAAAAAATTCCAACACAACGACAGGAAAAGTTTATTGGTCTGTTCTGAACAAGGAGCGCAAAGGCGATTATCTCGGCTCGACTGTCCAAGTTATTCCGCACATCACGAACGAAATTAAATCCAGAGTTTACGCAGTCGCGGAGGAAGATCAAGCCGACGTTGTGATAACTGAAGTCGGAGGAACTGTCGGCGACATTGAAAGTTTGCCTTTCTTGGAGGCGATTCGACAAGTAAAAAAAGAAGTTGGAAAAAATGATGCGCTTTATATTCATGTCACCTTGTTGCCATTTATCGGCGCGGCAGGAGAATTGAAAACTAAACCGACTCAACACAGCGTAAAAGAACTTCGCTCGATTGGAATTCAACCTGACATTTTAGTTTGCAGGACGGAGGAAGAAATTTCGCGCGATATGAAAAGAAAAATTGCGCTTTTCTGTGACGTGGACGAAGATGCGGTTATCGAGAATCGAACTGCCGAAACAATTTATGAAGTGCCTTTAATTATGCATCGCGAAGGACTCGACAAAATTGTTTTGGAAAAATTAAATTTGCCTCAATCTCCCGCGAAAATGGATGACTGGGAGCGAATGGTTTACAAAATTAAAAATCCAAGCAGGAAAGTTAAAATTGCTGTCGTTGGAAAATATGTAGAACTTCCCGACGCTTATATTTCTGTCGTCGAAGCACTTCATCACGCAGGAATTTCTAACTCTGCCGCCGTTCGCGTGAAATTTGTCAATGCAGAAAAAATTGAATCTCCTGAAACAGATTTAGAAGAAGTTTTCGGAGGCTGCAAAGGAATTTTAGTTCCGGGCGGTTTTGGCGACAGAGGAATTGAAGGAAAGATTAAAGCGATAAAATTTGCGCGCGAAAATAAAATTCCGTTCTTCGGACTTTGTTTGGGGATGCAGTGCGCGGTCATTGAGTTCGCCAGAAATGTTTGCAATTTTTCCGACGCAAATTCCACCGAATTTAATCCTGAAACAGAACACCCTGTCATTGACTTGATGGATTCTCAAATTAACGTGACTGAAAAAGGCGGAACGATGAGACTCGGAGCTTATCCTTGCAAAGTTCATGAAAATACTTTCACGGCGGAGTCTTACTTCGGCGACGAAAAAATTTCTGAAATTCAGGAACGCCATCGCCATCGCTTTGAGTTCAACAATTCTTTCAGAGAAATTTTTCAGCAAAACGGAATGGTTATCGCGGGAGTTTTGCCTGACGACAGTTTAGTTGAAGTGATTGAGCTGGAAAAAAATTTACATCCGTGGTTTGTCGGCTGTCAATTTCATCCTGAATTAAAATCGCGACCAAATCATCCGCATCCTCTGTTCAGCGCATTTGTAAAATCTGCGTTGGAAATTTAAAAAAATTTTTCCCCGACCTGAAATCGGGAATTTTTTTTATTGGAAGTTCAACAGATTTAAAATTTCGTAGGGACGATGAACAAAAATTTTTGCGTTGGAAAATAAAAAAAAAATTTTTTCCCCGAACTGAAATCGGGATTTTTTTTATTTGAAGTTTACCAGATTTAAAATTTCGTCGGGACGATGAACAATAATTTTTGCGCCGCTTTCTTGAAGTTCGCTTTCAGGACGAAAACCCCAAGTCACTCCGACAGGCAAAAATCCTGCGTTGTTGGCAGTGTTCATGTCAACCGCCGTGTCGCCGAAATAAGCGACTTCCTCCGGCTTGACGGAAAAACTTTTTGCAATTTCAAGAGCGCGAGTCGGATCCGGTTTTCTCGGCTTGCCTTTTTCGTCGCCAAAAACTTTTTCAAACTTTATCGGCGACAAAATTTTTTCGGCAATAATCTGTGCGGCAAAATTTTGTTTATTGGTGCAAATGCCGAGCGGAATTTTTTTTTCTTGCAGTTTTGTCAAAAATTCCATAATTCCGGGATAAGGTTTTGTTTTATTCAAAACGTGCCGCGAATAACATTGATTATAAATTTCCAGAGCGTCGGCGAGAAAATTTTTGTCGGAAGATTTTTCTGCGGGGAGCGCACGCTCCAAAAGTTTTTTTGCGCCGTTGCCGACAAATTTTCTGACTTCATCAATCGTGCGCTGAGGAAATTTATAAATCGACAACATTTCATTAACGCTGTCCGCCAAGTCCTCAAGAGTATCGACCAAAGTTCCGTCCATGTCGAAAATTGCCGCCTTGTAAATCATTTCAGTCACTCCAAACTTTTCAAAAAAATTTTCCCCGCCGACAAAGTTTTTTTCACGTCGATAATGCGCTGATTTTTTGAACCGCGAAACTGCAATTCCAAATCGCGCAGTTCGTCAATATATTCTCCGTCGACAAGAACATCAATGTTTTGCAAAAGTTCCTCTGCGTCCGCAGGAATTTCTTCAAACTTAAAACCTGTGTAGCACCAAACATTTAAACCTAAACTTTTTGCCCCGCTCGCAAGTTCAAGCGCAGGGGAAATTTGCAAAAGAGGTTCGCCGCCTGTCAAAGTTATCCCGCTCAAAAGAGGATTTTTTTTTACAGACAAAATAATTTCCTCAGTGTCCAAAATTTTTCCGCCGTCCAAGTCATGCGTGGCAGGATTGTGACAGCCGAAACAATTTCTCAAACAGCCTTGAAAAAAAATTGCAAATCTGATTCCCTCTCCATCAACGAAAGACTCGGGAACAATTCCCGCGATTCTGATTTCCATTTTTGCCAACCCTTCATCCGGGAAACAGGGGAATATTTTTTTTCTAAAACCTAACCCCTAAAACCTAAAACCTAAAATTCTTCCAAAACAAGTTTGACAGGAATTTTCACGACAATTTTGGTGACTTGCGAAGGAAAATCGTCGTCCAAACTTCCGCAAGGGCGATGAACGTCCAGAGGAAAGAGAACGGCATAATTTCTGTCGGCGAGCATAACCGAACTTTCCGGCAACAAATTTTTATAAAAAGTCACGTCCGTTTTTTCGTCGTAAGGCGTGGAAATTTCCAAGTCGGGACTGAGAGGACACCAACCCAAAACTTCCTCGCCTTCCGTGACAAACTGAACGTCGACAAATTTTTTGTGAGATTCGGGGCGACAGTCATCCATCGGGCGAGTTTTATAACGCTGAACTTTTACAATAAAATCTGTATGTGGCATCGGATACGCTCCATCCAAAATATTTTTAAAATCGGTTCCGCGCAGATATTCCAACACGGCGTAAATCACAGGATGAAAATCTCCGCCGTCCTTGTCAATGTTGTCGATATTTCCAATAAACATAAATCAACCTCCAAAAAAATTTTTCAAAAAACATTTTCGACATTATACCACACACCAAAAAAAACAGGCAAAACTTTTGATTTATTTTCTGCATTGTGTTATCTTAAAAAAAAAATTTTTCGAGGTGTCTGAATGATAGCTTTAATTGATTATGGAGTAGGAAATTTGTATAGCGTGGAAAAAGCATTGACTGCGGTCGGGGGAAAAGTTTCCGTTACGAACGACGCAAAAGTTTTGGAGCAGGCAGAAAAATTAGTTTTGCCGGGCGTGGGAGCTTTCGGAGACTGCATGAAAAATCTTGAGGCGACAGGTTTAATTCCGACAATTTTGGAACAGGCGGCAACAGGAAAACCTTTGCTGGGAATTTGCGTCGGCTTGCAAATTTTATTTGAGGAAAGCGAGGAGTCGCCGGGCGCGAGAGGTCTTGGAATTTTTAAAGGCGTTGTAAAAAAAATTCGCGCAGAAAATTTAAAACTTCCCCACATCGGTTGGAACTCGATCGAAGTCGGCAGAAAAAATTCTTCGATAAAATTTCCTGCGCCGAAACTTTTCAACGGCTTTACTGACAAAAATTTTTTTTACTTCGTCCACAGCTATCACGCTGCGCCGTCGAATGAAAATTTAATAACCGCCACAACCGAGTACGGCGAATCTGTAACGGCGGCGGTTGAACTTGGAAATATTTTTGCAACTCAATTCCACCCCGAAAAGTCCGGCGATGTCGGCTTGCAAGTTTTGAAAAATTTTGTTGAACTGTAGGAACTTGTTTTCACAAGTTCGAGGGATAAAGGATAAGGGTTAAGAGGAAAGTAACGCCTATTTCCTGAAACTGTGAATACAACTTCTAAATTTTTTTCACGCCGAACTTTTGCCACAGAAATTTGATTTCAAAATTTCCGCGAAGTCGTCAAAAATTTTTCGCGTCGATTCGATTTTCCAAAAGGCAAAATATTTCCTGAAAAATTGTTTGTCTTTGAAAAAAATTGGAACATATTTCACCAGTTCGGAATTTTTCGGAGGAGCGTCAAAGTCCGCCAGAAAAAATCCTCTGTTCGACACAACCATTAAATGCGCTTCTTCCAGAGTTCCTACAAAAATAAATTCGCTTTTCAAGCCTAAATATTCGCGGTAAAAAATTTCTTCGCCATGTTGTTCGCTCGGCGGCGCAATTAAAATTATCGGCGTGTTCTTCAAATCTTCGGCTGTAATTTTTTCCAACTGCGCGAGAGGATTTTTCGCGGGAAGTTCGGCGTAAAAAAATTTGTCGGCAAGAAAAAAATTCACATACTGATCGGAAGGTTTTCGGCGCAGATCGCTGACGACCAGATCAACTTTGTTCGCTCGCAAAAAATCATAAAGTTCCTCGTGTGTGCCTTGCAAAATTTCAATAAAAATCTCGGGAAATTTTTCATTGAACTGCGCGACAGTTTTTTTCAGTTCGTCGCCGCCGTAGTGACGCAAATATCCGACAGAAATTTTTTGATCGCCGCCTGTGGCAATTTTCAAAGTTTCGCGACAAATTCTGTCGAAGTCATTCACCAAGACCAAACTTTTTCTGTAAAAAAATTCTCCTGCCGGAGTCAGCGAAAATTTTCTTCCTTCGCGCAGCAAAAGTTTTACGCCCAAATCTTTTTCAAGAGCTTGGATTTGTTGCGAAATTGCCGACTGCGAAATAAAATTTTCCTCTGCTGCCTTCGTGAAATTTTTTAACCTCACGACCGATTGAAAATATTTTATCTGTTTGATCATGAAAAAATTTTCCTCCTGCTGTCAATTTTGTTTCAGTTTTTTTTTTAGACTTCAAGATTCCAAAATTTTTGAAAAAAAAGTCCGCTCTCGCGCGGATAAATTTTTTTGTTCAGTTATTGATAACGAAGGCGTAACCCGCATCGAAAGTATTTCCTGCAGAAAGTTTTCTAATTCCATCTTTCTCGGAAATGTCGCCGGTGAAGTCAGCAAAGTCTGCGTGTCCGTGCCAAGGTTCGATACAGAGGAAAGGTGCGCCGCCTTTGTCGGGAGTCCAAATTCCCCAGAACGGAAAACCTTTCGCCAACAAAGTTATCGACTTGGAACTTTTGCGCGAGCAAAGCGAAATTTCATCCGATTTCAGATCGTCAAAGACAAGTGCGTCGCCTTTAAAAATTTCATAATTCAGATCAAATTCTTTTCCGCTCAAAGTAGGAACTCTGTCGTGAGAAAGAGGACCGGAAGGCAGAAGCAAAATTCTTGAAGAATTTTCCGCGACATTAAATTTCAAATAACAATCTTCAAATTTTTCTCCCTCGACTATAGGACAGCGAAGTGCGGGATGTGCTCCGATCGAAAAGTACATTGTCTTGTCGTCGTCATTTTTGACAGTCCAGACAAGTTCAACGCGATTATCTTTCAAAATGTAGGCAATTTCCAAAATAAATTTGTAAGGATAAACTTCAAGAGTGTCATCATTCCATTTCAGCTGAAAAACAACTTCTTCCTCTTCCTCGCGAATACATTTGAAGTTGGAAGTGCGAGCGAAACCGTGACCGGGCAATTCAAACTCTTTGCCTTCAGCGCGATACTTTCCATTAACCAACTTGCCGACAATCGGAAAGAGGACAGGCGAAGTATATTTCCACCATTTCGGATCGCCGTCGTGAAGATATTCCGTGCCGTCCTCAACTGCGGTGATTGATTTCAATTCCGCTCCGCGATCTGCCAAAGTTATCTTGAGGACATTATTTTGCAAGGTGTGCAACATAAATTTTAGCTCCTTTCGAGAGAAAATTTTTCATTCCGCAAAAAAAAATATTTCTGCAAGTAAAAAACATTTCCTGCTAAAAAATTGATAGTGAACAGCGGACAGGGGAAAGTTTTTTCTGCTCCCTATCCACTGCTCACTATTATTAAATTTTTACAAAATCCGAAGCGACTTCCAAAATTTTAAAACCGACAAGTTCAAGTTGACTAGCAAAATCATTCGCCGTGCCGTCAAAATTTACATCGAGTTCAATCGCGCCTTGCATATTTCTGACAAAAGCATCGTTCACGCCGTCGAGATTTTTTACAAAATTATTTGCCGAAGTCAATGTTCCTCCGATTTTTTTGAAAGTCGAATCCGTCACCAACAAAGTTATATGTTGTTCAACTTTTGCGGCAGACTTCAGCGCGGCATTTGAAATTGAAAAACCTGCACGCCTCGCCGCCAATTTTAAAGTGACAGATCCCGCGCTTGCCGTGAACATTCCGACATTTCCGGAACTGTTGTCTGCGTGAATAATTTTTCCGGTGTTTACGCTGATCAATCGACTCGCCAATAAATAATTTTTTTCGGAAATTTTAACTTCGGTCAAAACAAGATAATCAATGTGAAAATCATTCGCCAACATTTTGCGGAGCGCAGGATCATTTTCTGCGGCAGAAATTTTTTTCTGCGTGACTGAATTTATCTGAGCAAGATCAATCGTTCGCGTGAAACCTTGACGTTGGAGTGCGAAAAAAATTTCGTTCTCAACTTCGGGATAATTTTTTCCCGCCGCATCGTAGGCAAGAACCGCAATTCTTGGATTGTCCGCATTTAAATTTATCAAAAATTTTTTCTGCGACAAAGTTTGTTTCAAAAGTTCGGAATCAACTTCAACTTTCAGCTCGGCGAAAAAAATTCCGTTCTCCTCGCGCTCGGAAATAATTTCGTAGCCGGAAATGAAACCGTTGCTGTTTGCAGAAATTTCATCGAGGACGACGCGATTATTTTTTACTAAAGTTTTGCCGCCGATATTTGTTCCGAGTTCCTTTTCGATAGCCGACCTCATCGCGTTGTGAATCGCCATTCGCTGTGTCGAACCTTGTCCGATAACTTGGACAGAATTTGCCGCACAAGTTTGGAAAAATAAAATCAGCGTCGCAAAAAAAGTTGCAAAAAATTTTTTCAATTCAATCACTTGCCTTAAAATTTTTTTCTTTTCCACTACGATCATAGATCAAAAATTCTCTGAAGTTAAAAATTATCTCAACTCTACGGAATATTTTTTCCACAGAGCAGACAAACCGCCGTTGCAAAATCTTTCGAGTGACTGAGCGATAAAAAAATTTTTTCAACGCCTTTGTCTTTTGAAAATTTTTCTGCCGCGCCGAATAAAAAAATTTCCGGCTGCCCTTGTGAATTATTTTTTACTTCGACATCAGTCAACTTTGTAAAAATTCCTGAGCCAAGTGCTTTAAAAAATGCTTCCTTCGCGGCAAATCTCGCGGCGTAGGAGGCAGCAGCTTGAACTCCTCGACCGTCGCAATAATTTTGTTCGGCGAGCGTGAAAACTTTTTTCCTAAACAGATCGTGCCCTACTGCATGACGAACGCGATCTATTTCAATTATATCCGTTCCAATTCCAATAATCACAAAAATTTACTGCGCTCCTTATTTCATTTGTCGGACTGATTAAAAATCACCGGCTGAAGATCGTCGCTCAATATTTTTCAATGTCCTCGATATTCTGAACAATAATCATATATTCTCCATCGCGCGATCTTTGCAAAAGTTCAACCATATCTTGCTCGACTAAACTGACACAGCCTTCGGTCCACCAGCGATCGTAACTTTTACAATGCAAAAAAATTGCAGAACCTTTTCCATAAATTGTCGGATTGATATTAAATCCAATGTTCATCGCATACTTATATTGGTAATAGTCGATCAAATGTTCGCCGCTCATTCTGCGCTGCGGAGATTCAATCCAAGTGTTGTAAGTTTCCTGTTCGCTCGACAGATAAGAATATGGAGTAATCTCTCTGTAAGTCATCGAAGTACCGGGATTTGGAGATTTTCCAAAAGCATAAAGAATCGGAAAACTTCCTATCGGAGTGGTTCTGTCTCCGGCGTGGCGGTTTTCCTTCAAACCATTTTTTCCGTAACCGCAGTAAGTTTCCATGTCGCGCCGCCACCAACCTTCAGAAGTTTTATTCCAAAGACTGAAATTGTGATCCACAACCAAAATAATTTGATCTGTCTTTTGAGCCGTCTCGGTATTCGCCAAAATGTCTGCAACAGTTCTTTCATCCAAATACTGAAGTTGTTCCGCTCGAACTGAAAAATTATTCGCGAAAAAAATTATCGCCGCCACAAAAAAAATTTTATAAAAAATTTTTCTCAACTCTGCAACCTCCAAAAAAAATATTTTGACAATCTTAAAAAAAAACTCGGCGAAAAGATTTCGGCATTGTAAAATTTTTTTCCTGCAAAAAGTTTTTGTTTTTTGTTTGTGAAAAAGTTTTGAAGTGTTATAATGTAAAAAAATTTTCTGGAGAAATGATTGATGAAAAAAATTTTTGAAACTGAGATAATGGCGAACTTTGAGATTGCGGAAAAAATTTTTCGACTGGAAATTTACGCGCCTGAACTCGCGCAACTTGCAAAAGCAGGACAGTTCATTGAAGTTCAGCTGTCCGATGAATTTACTTTGCGCCGACCGCTCGGAGTCGCTTCGACAAAAAACGATACAATCAAAATGTTTTATCGAGTCGTCGGACATGGAACAAATTTTTTGTCCAAAAAATTTTTCGGCGAAATTTTAAATGTCTTGGGTCCACTCGGAAACGGTTTCGATACAAATGTTGCGGGAAAAGTTTTGCTTGTCGGCGGCGGGATGGGGCTTGCTCCACTTCTCTGCGCGGCAGAAAAAATTGAAAATGTTGATATCTTAATGGGCGGCAAAACGGCTGACGAAGTTATGTTCTGGGAAGCGGAATTTGTCGAGGAAGTCGAAGAAATGTTTGTCACGACCGATGACGGCAGTCTTGGCGAAAAAGGTTTTGTTACAAACTTTTTGCCTGAAATTTTGCAAGCCGGAAATTATTCTGCCGTTTATACCTGCGGACCGGAAATAATGATGCAAAATGTCGCGATGGAAGTTTTGGCTAACGAAATTCCCTGCCAAGTTTCTTTTGAGCGGAGAATGGCTTGCGGACTCGGTGCTTGTTTGAGTTGCTCGGTCGATACGGCAAACGGCAGAAAAAAAGTTTGCAAAGACGGTCCTGTTTTCGACGCAGCAGAAATTTTCACTTAAAAAAATTTTCGAAGTCTTAATTGCACTTTACCGAAATTTAGCCTATATTGCCGAACTTGCAGACAAAAAAAGTTGCCTTTCCAAACTTCGGAAAGGCTTTTTTAATTCAGTTCTCAGAACTTTTAAATTTTGCGCTGGCAAGTCGGATAAATTTTTTTTGTCGGTAAGTCTGCAACATCAGACTTTATTTCTAAAAATTATTTTCAAACCATATCGAGTAATTCTTCCATGATTTTTTTTAAAATTTTTTAACGATCCACATCACTTTTTCCGAGATTTTTAACTTGCAGGAGAATATTTTTTTGAAGTTTATTCTATTTTTCTATCAGCACAACGAGATAATTAAATTTTTGACGTTTTTTGTTTAAAAAAATTTTTAGACAAATTATTCGACGCGAATGTTGCTGAGAATTTTATCGACAACAGAAAGTTTTTCCAGAGCGTCCTGCGCCTGCAAAATATTTTTGTGTTTGACTTTGTGAGTGACGACGACAATTTCAGCATGATTTTCAAGTTCCACAGCCGCTTGCATGACAGATTTAACGCTTACGCCCGTATTGCCGAAAGTTGTCGCAATTTGTCCCAAAACTCCGGGTTTGTCGGCGACAAGCAGACGCAAATAATAAGCCGAAACAGTTTCCTCGACAGGACAAATTTTTTTCTGTTCGTAGCAAGTGCAACCGAATCTTCCTGAACTGTTTGTCAAAATTCCGCGAGTGATTTCGATAATGTCAGAAATAACGGCGGAGGCAGTCGGCGCACCAGCTCCGGGTCCATAAAACATAGCTTCGTCGATTGGAACTCCGCGAACAAAAATTGCGTTCAAAACTCCATTGACTGAGGCGAGCGGATGATTTTTATTCAGCAAAACAGGATGAACTCGAACATCAATTCCAAGTTCAGATTCTTTTCCAATCGCCAAAAGTTTTACAACGTAACCAAGTTTCTCCGCGTGACAAATGTCGTCGGGAGTAATTTTTGTAATTCCCTCGATAGAAACGTCCTCGAACTTCACACGCGAATTAAAAGCTATCGACGCGAGGATTGCAATTTTTCTTGCGGCATCTTTGCCTTCAACGTCGGCGGCAGGATTTCTTTCGGCGTAACCTTTCGCTTGAGCCTCTTTCAAAACAGTTTCATAGTCCGCACCGTCCTCAGACATTTTTGTAAGCATATAATTTGTTGTGCCATTGACGATGCCGAGAATTTCTGTAATTTTGTTCGCGGTCAAAGATCTTTTCAGCGGCATGATAATTGGAATTGCTCCACCGACCGATGCCTCAAAAAGATAATCGACATGATTTTTTTCCGCAGCCTCAAAAAGTTCGCTGCCGAATTGAGCGACAACATCTTTATTTGCGGTGACGACATTTTTTCCATGAGCCATCGCCTGGAGCGCAAAATCTTTTGCAGGATTTATTCCGCCCATGAGTTCGACAACAATTTTAATTTCAGGATCGTTCAGAATTTCCTCATAATTTTCTGTGGCAGGAAGTCCTTGCGCATGAAGTTTTTCAATTTCCTGCGGCAAGACAAGAATATTTTTTATCTGAATATCTGCCTCAGCGCGTTTTGAAATAATTTCATGATTTTCTCTCAAGAACTTGATGACGCTCCCGCCGATCGTTCCTGCGCCGAGTAAAGCAATTTTTATAACCTCATTAGCCATTTAAAATGATTCCTCCTTTGAAAATATTTCTTAATTCAGCAAACAAAAAATTTTTCCTGCTTGCAAGGTTTCAGTCTTCTTTTTTGGAAACTGTCCCTGCAGTCAACATAAATTGAAGTGCGTCTTCAGATTTCATTTCGACGTGAATCAAATCAGATTTTTTTACAAATAAATTTGTCCCCGAAGTCATATTCAAACTCCAAGGCACAAAAACACAGACATAATCTTCGCCAAGTTTATTTTGCACAGGTTCGGGAATATTGTTAATCAAAAAACCGAGTGCAAGAGATTGATGATAGGGAACGAGTACAACACTTTGAAAAGCGGAATCAGATTCAAAGACAGCTTTTGAAAATTGTTTCACCGAACTGTAAATAAATTTCACTACAGGAATTTTGTCCAGAAACCATTCGCCGATGGAAATAATTTTTTTCGCCAGTCTGTTTCCTGTCAAAAATCCTACAAGCCAAATTGTAAAAATTATCGTGATCAAACCAATGCCGGGAAATTTCACAGGAACATATTTTCCGACTGTACTTTCAGTAAAATTTAAAATCCACATCACCACAAAAATTGTAATAACCGGCGGCATCAAAACAATCAGTCCGTCCAAAAAATCTTCAGAAATTTTACTCGCCGGAGTCTTTTTTTTATTCAAAATTTTCTGCCTCCTTCAAATTAAATTTGCAAAAATATATCCCAAAATAATTCCTAAGATCAGTCCGCAAAAAATTTCTAAGCCACTGTGACCCATTCGCTCGCGAAAAATAATTTTGTCTTGCAGTCGATTTAAAATTTTTGCGTGTTCGCCGACTTCCCGCCGCAAAGTAAATGCGTCCATTAAAAAAAGAATCATCACCGCCAAGCCGAGCGTAAAAGTTGGCTGAAAAAATCCTTCGCTGAAACCATTCAAAAAAACTGCGGAAGAAATTATTGTTGTGTGTGTGCTGGGGAGTCCGCCGTAACCAATTAAATTTTTTGCTCGGCGAAAACTTTTTTGTCTGAGCGCATTTATAAAAAATTTCAGAGTACCGGAAGTTATCCACGCCACGAACGGCAGAAAAATATATTTCAAATTCATTTGTCGCCAAATCCGAAACTTTGAAGTGCGCCGTCAGAATTTCTCCAACTGCGTTTGACTTTTACCCACAAATCCAAAAAAACTTTTCTGCCTAAAAGCATTTCAATTTCAGGACGCGAATTTTGTCCCACGCCTTTTAAAAGTGCTCCGCCTTTGCCGATTAAAATTCCTTTCTGTGAATCGCGTTCGACGTAAATTACCGCGCGAATATAAGTTGTTTTATTTTTTCGCGTAGAAATTTCTTCAATGTCCACCGCCACCGAGTGAGGCACTTCGTCCTCAGTTACATGCAAAATTTTTTCTCGAATGATTTCAGAAATTATCAATCGCTCCGGCTGATCTGTAACCATATCGCTTGGATAATATTTCGGACCTTCCGGCAAAAATTTTTTCGCTTCCTCCAAAAGCTCGGAAACATTTTCTCCGTCCGCCGCACTTATCGGAACAACCGCCGCAAATTTATATCGCGCAGAATACTCCGAAATTATCGGCAAAATTTTTTCGCGCTCCAACAAATCAATTTTATTTATCGCCAAAATTGTCGGCTTGTCCGTCGCCGAGAGTCTTTCCAAAATATATTTTTCTCCGCCGCCAAATTTTTCTGTCGCGTCGATTACAAAAAAAATTGCGTCGACTTCTTTTAAAGTTCCCTCAGCCGCCTTCAACATATATTCTCCAAGTTTAAATTTTGGTTTATGTATTCCCGGCGTATCGAGAAAAATAAATTGTGCGTCGTCCTGTGTCAAAATGCACTGAATACGACTTCGAGTAGTCTGCGGCTTGTCTGACATAATTGCAATTTTCTGTCCGATAATTTTATTTATCAAAGTTGACTTGCCGACATTCGGTCTGCCGATGACTGAAATAAATCCTGATTTATACAAAAAAATTTCTCCCTTCGCTTATTTAATGCCTTGAAAGCGGTACAAAACTTTTTCAGCTGTGAAATTAAATCGCGACAACCGGATGCAACGTCACGTTGCCCTCCCAATTCCAAGTTTTTCCATGATAAATTTTTGCTCGGCTTCCATTTCAATTCTGTCATCTTCTTCAATGTGATCGTAACCGAGCAAATGCAAAAGTCCATGAACTTCCAAAAAAATAATTTCGCGCAGAAAACTATGACCAAATTCTTCTGCCTGAACTTTTGCGCGCTCCAGAGAAATAATTATTTCGCCCAGCGTTTCAAATTCCGCGCCTAAAATTTTCGGCTCGTCACTTTCACGAAAAGCAAAACTCAAAACGTCCGTCGCCCTGTCGATGCCGCGATATTTTTTATTAAGTTCGTGAATAGTTTTATCATCAGTCAAAATTATGCTAACTTCAGAATTTTCCGCGCCGTAAATTTTTCCGACGACTTCCGCAGCGCGATTCATTTCAGTTTCAAAAATATTTTCAACTTCCAAAGTTTCAGGATTTTTATCAATTAAAATTTTCATTCTTACCTCCCAAAATTTTCCACACAAACAGAAGGCATTGATTCGCCGGTAAAATATTTATCGGTATAAGTTTTATTTTTTTTAGATTTTTCCTTCAAAGTACAAGCAAAACTGTTCCAAAAAATTTAATTTGTAGAAATCGGATCGATGTCGATATTGACTGCAGGATTTTTGTCCAGATTGTGTCGGCGAAAAAAAATTTTTACTTCTGCCAAGTTTTTGCTTTTAATTAAAACTGTAAATCTGAAATCGTCGCGGAACTTTGCAATCATGGCAGGAATCGGACCGAAAATTTCTTGCCGCACTTCGGAATTTTTTATAACTTCTTCCTTGAAGGCGGAGACAATTTCTTTCGCAAAATTTTCAGCGACAGTTTCCTTCTTCGACGTGAAAATAATTTTTACAAGTCTGCAGTACGGAGGATAAAAAAATTTTTTACGCACAAGCAATTCGCGCCGACAAAAATTTTCATAATCCTGCCGACTGCCAAAAACTACTGCGTCTGCCTCGACATTGTACGCTTGAACGACAACTTTGCCCGGAACATTTGCGCGACCCGCTCGACCTGCCGCCTGAGTTATCAGCATGAAACAATTTTCAGCCGCGCGGAAGTCCGGAAAATTCAGCGCAGAATCCGCACTCAAAATTCCAACCGCCGTGACGTTTTGTATGTCGTGACCTTTCGCCACCATCTGCGTGCCGAATAAAATATCATACTCACCGCGACCGAAAGCATTTAAAATTTTCCTGTGACCAAATTTCGCCGTCGTGGAATCTCTGTCCATTCTCAAAATTCTGGCAGTCGGAAGAGCAAGTTTCAAACTTTGTTCAAGTTTCTGAGTTCCTGTGCCAAAAAATTTTATGTACTTGCTGCCGCATTTCGGACAAATGTCAGGCGTGTCCTCTTCAATGTCGCAGTGATGACATTTTAATTTTCCGTCCGCATGAAAAGTCATGGAAAGTCCGCAGTCGGGACATTTGATAACCTCGCCGCAACTTCGACACATTACAAAAGTATGATAACCTCTGCGATTCAAAAGTAAAATTGATTGCTGATGATTTTCCAGAGTTTCCTCCAAAAGTTTTTGAAGTGCGCGACTTAAAACTTTTTTGTTGCCGCTTTTCAATTCTTGACGCATATCGACCAATTCAACTTCAGGCAAAGGCTGATTTAGTGCGCGGCGCGGAAGTTGCAAATAAATTAACTCTCCGACTTTTGCGCGATAAAAATTTTCCAGGCTGGGAGTTGCCGAGCCGAAAATTATTGCTGCGCTGTGAAATTTTGCAAATTCTTCCGCAACAATTCTGGCGTGATAGTGAGGCGACTCGTCCTGCTTGTAAGAAAAATCTTGCTCCTCGTCCATCACAAACAAGCCGACATTTTCAACAGGCGTGAAAAGTGCACTCCTCGCGCCGATGATAATTCCAACTTCCCCGCAACGAATTTTATAAAAAATATCGCTCCGCTCCTCCACACTCAAGCGACTGTGAATAACTGCCACGTCAGAAAAATGCGCCTTGAAGTTCTGAACAATTTGACCTGTCAGAGCAATTTCAGGAACTAAAATAACTGCGCGGCGACCAAGTTTGCGAACAATTTTTGTAAGTTCAATATAAACTTGAGTCTTGCCGGAACCTGTCACGCCGTGAAGTAAAAATCCTTGAAAAGTTTTTTTCTGCAAAGTTTTTTCAACAGTTTCAATCGCCGTCGTCTGATCATCCGTCAAGGAAATTTTTTTCGCCGTCGATTTAATTCCTGCGTAACTGTCGCGGAGAACTCGGCGCATTTCAACTTCGACAAAATTTTTTTCGACAAGAGACTTCATCGCCGCCGCAGGGATTTCAAGTTCGTCAAAATCTGCGCGGCGAATTTCTTTTTTGTCTTGCAAAATTTTTAAAACTTTTTTCTGCGCTCTTGCCTGCGGAAGAATTTTTTCAAAATCTGTTTCAGAAAAATTTTTCGACAATCTGAAAACTTTTTCAAAAACTTTAGAAATTTTTCTGCCGACCTTGCCGGGCATAAAAAGCGACATCGACTGCGCGAGCGGACATAAATAAAAATCACTCAGCCAACGCGCCGCAAAAATCATCTCCGGCGTGAACCAAGATTCATCGTCGATAACGTCATCAATTTCTTTCAGTTCAAAATCAAATTTTGTGTCGCCAGAAACTTCTTCAACTTTCATAACAAAGCCGTCAATTTTTTTTCTGCCACCGAAGGGAACAAAAACTCTCCAACCTGCCGACAAAAATTTCAGTCGCTCGGGAACAAGGTAAGTAAAATTTTGATTTATGCTTTTGGTTTGAACATTCGCGCAAATCTCTGCAATTAACATTTTCAATTTCCTTTTCTAAAAAAATTTTCTGCACAAGTTTAGTGAATTATTTTTTGGAGGTCAAGAAATTTTAAATTTGCAAAGAATAATTTTTTCCCTACAGTTACAGAGCAATCCAAAGATAAATTACAATTAACGCCTTCGGAACAGATTAAAAAAAAGTTTTTGCAGTCTATAGAAAAAGTGCTATAATGCTTCCGTGATTTTCATTTAAACTTCACGAACGGGAGTGACAAATTTGCGAAGTTTTTTTAAAAAATTTTTTCCGATAGTTGTCGCGATATTTTTTTTGGTCGGACAAAAAGTTTTTGCTATGCCGGAAATTTTGCCGCTTGAAAAAGTTGAAAGCGGAATGAGCGGCACTGGCTATACCATCGTGGACAACTCGGGGAAAATTGAACCTTTTAGAGTGGATATTATTGGACTTATGGATAACGGCAAAGGTTCACAACAAATGATCATGGCAAAAGCATCCGGCAGTGTCATCGAAAAGACCGGCGGAGTTCTTCAAGGGATGAGCGGCAGTCCTGTTTACGTTGACGGAAAACTTGTCGGAGCACTTGCGGCGGGTCTGAAAGAAATGAGTCCTTATACATTTTTTATCACGCCGATCGAAAGTATGTTGAAACTCTGGAATATGCCTGACGACAAAGCGATAAATCAATATAAAAAAGTTTTGACTGATGAAAAAAATTCTGAAGAAAAAAATTCTGATGAAAAAAATTCTGAAGAAAAAAATTCTGATGAAAAAATTTCTGAAGAAAAAGTTTCTGAGGAAGAATCTCCTTCGATTGAGGAAGTGAAAACGCCGAGCGAAGTTATTACTCCTCCCAATCTTGAAGATATTGAGACGGAGGAAAAGTCTACATTATTTTTCAGCGGTTTCGATACAGGCGGATTAAATTTTTTGAAAAGAGAAATGCAGCCGCTTGGTTTTGAAAAATTTTTTGCCGTTTCCACTTCAAAAAATTCTACAGGTTTGAAACATGATGCAACTCTGGAGCCGGGCGGCGCGATGGGCGTTGCGGTTGTTTTCGGAGATTTTTTGGTTGGGGCGACGGGAACTGTAACCGCTGTGGACGGACAAAAAATTTTAGGCTTCGGTCACTCTTTCACTCATGCGGGGAATGTAAATTTTTTTATGACTGATTCTTCGGTTATCGGATCTATCAGCGGAGAAAATGGTAGCGGAGTAAAAATTGCCAGCGTTGGAAATATTATCGGAAGAATAAATCAGGATCGCGAGGCGGGAGTCGCCGGGATTATCGGAAATTTTCCTTCCGTCGTTCCAATTTCAGTAACCGTCACGGACAAAGATTTAAATGTTTCCGAAACTTACAACGCAACAATCGCTTACAATGAAAATTTAATTCCGAAACTCGGAGCGTCGATTGCCTACACTGCGCTTTCAAAAACTGCCGACTCGCTCGCCGAAAGTACAGTTGATGTAAACTTCGCAATTAAAACTAACGTCGTGGACAGCGGAACTTTTTCCCGACAAAATTCTTTTTACAATTCTA
Source organism: uncultured Selenomonadales bacterium (assembly GCA_937910665.1). GTDB lineage: Bacteria > Bacillota > Negativicutes > Selenomonadales > Selenomonadaceae > Quinella. Next base: position 14,800 of record CALEPR010000084.1, on the reverse strand, counting down.
CCGACGTTGGACAAGTTGCGATCGTGGAACTTTTGCAGGCGTTGACGACAATTTGCTCCAACACGACGAAAGAATCAAATATTTTTGGAATCGACGTGACAATGACTCGCGACAGCGAAAGACGCACCGCAAGTTTAATTTCCGCCGTTCCCGACAAGAAAAAAGTTAAGCCGGGCGAAACTGTGAATTTGACTGTCACCCTTCAACCTTACAGAAAGTCAAATGAAACTGTCGTCGTTCCCTACACAATTCCAATCACTCGACCTGAAGGAAATATGGTTTTAGATATTCATGGCGGCTCGCTCGTCGCTGTCAGTCAAGTTTCCGCGACTCCTGTCGGAATTGTCACTCCTTCGACTTCCACGCCGGAACAAAGTTACAATGAAAAAATAAAAAAACTTTTGACTACAGGAAGAAATAATCAGCTTGTCGTCGAACCAAATTCAGCGTCGGTCGTGAAAGGTGAAAGAGCTTTGAAAAAAGAAATGGCGCGAATTAAAAAGTTGCAAGAGAAGTTGAAAAAGTCCGGCGTGAAAAATATTCCCGTCGCGAAGGAAACAAAAATTGATACAAATTACATCATCGACAACGTGATTCAGGTTACAATAAACGTCGACAAATTATAAAAACAGATGGAAAGATGGAAAGTTGGAAAGTTGGAAAGTAAAAATTCCTCATTCCTAATTTCAAATTAAATTAAGGGGATTGAACAGTTTGGAAAAACTTGTGATAAATGGAGGAAACAGACTTAGCGGCTCTGTGAAAATCAGCGGCGCGAAAAATGCAGTCTTGCCGATAATTGCGGCGACGCTTCTCGGACAGGATAGAGAAACTTGCCTTGAGGAAGTTCCGAACCTTGACGACGTGAAAACTATCAGCGAAGTTTTGAGAACTCTCGGCGTGAAAGTTCGCCATGAGGTTGAGAGCGACAAATTATTTGTGGACGCGACGAAGATTGACAATGTCACCGCACCTTACGACTTGGTCAGAAAAATGCGAGCATCTTTTTTGATAATGGGACCACTTCTTGCAAGAAACGGCGAAGCAAAAATTTCTTTGCCAGGCGGCTGCGCGATTGGAACTCGACCGATTGATTTGCATTTGAAAGGTTTCGAGGCTCTCGGCGCGAAAATTTCTATTGGTCACGGAGATATTTCTGCAGTCGCTCCCGAAGGTTTGAAAGGCGCGAGAATTTATTTAGATTTTCCTTCAGTCGGCGCGACTGAAAATATTTTAATGGCGGCATCGATGGCTGAAGGACAAACTGTCATTGAAAATCCGGCGCAAGAACCTGAAATTGTTGACCTCGCAAATTATCTAAACATTATGGGCGCGAAAATTCGCGGAGCGGGGACGAACGTCATAAAAGTCGAAGGCGCGAAAAAATTAGTTGCACACGACTACACAATTATTCCCGACAGAATCGAGGCAGGAACTTATATGATCGCTGCGGCGATGACTCGCGGAGATGTTTACATTGCAAATGCGATCAGCGAACATTTAAAACCTGTTATCGCGAAGTTGAAAGAAGCCGGCGTTCAAGTTATCGAGGACGTGGACGGAATCAGAGTGGTTTGCGACAAACGTCCCCGCGCAGTCGATATAAAAACTTTGCCTTATCCCGGTTTTCCGACAGATATGCAAGCGCAATTCATGGCAATGCTTACAATTTCAGAAGGCACAAGTTTGGTCACCGAAACAGTTTTTGAAAATAGATTTATGCATGTCGACGAACTTCGGAGGATGGGCGCGAAAATAAAAATTGACGGCAGAACTTCAGTGGTCGAAGGAACTGAAAAACTTACAGGCTGCCAAGTCAAGGCGACTGATCTTCGCGCAGGTGCGGCGGTCGTTTTAGCCGGACTGGTGGCGGAAGGCGAAACTCAGATCGGTTACATTCATCATATCGACAGAGGTTATGATAATCTTGTTCAGAAACTTGTAAATCTCGGCGCGGACATCAAGCGAATAAATGTTTAAAAAGTTTTGAAAAAAAATTACAACCTGAACTGAAAAAGTTTGCAGGTTGTTTTTTTACTTTGGAAAATTTTTTTGCAGATCGACTTTGGAATTTTTTTCCGACTCGGAATTTTTATTTGCGACTGAAACTTCAAGTGCGGAAGTTCTCTCTGCCTCCGCAGAAATTTCCGCAAGCGTCGCCGAAAGAGTAATTTCAAGTTCGCTGATTCTGGATTCAAGACGCTGAATTTGTCTGAGCGCGATCTCCATCATTTCTCGATCCGGATCCGGCAAAATATTGTGATCCAAGTCAACGTCAATTTCGTCACAAATTTCCGCGCGAACTTTCGGATCTTTTATATTCATTCCTCGCGACTCGCAAAGAGCAAGCCAAGCATTTTTAAATTCTTCTTCGTTGTGAACTCTTTGACCGTGAAGAACGACGACTCGCCCGGGTATTCCGACAACTGTGGCGTGCGGAGGAACTTCTCTCAAGACAACCGCGCCCGCTCCAATTTTTGCATGGTCGCCGACTTTAAATGAACCTAAAACTTTCGCTCCCGTCGCAATTACTACATTATTTCCGATCGTGGGGTGACGTTTGCCTTTTTCTTTTCCTGTGCCGCCGAGCGTCACGCCTTGATAGAGAGTAACATTTTTTCCAAGTTCAGCCGTTTCGCCGATGACAATTCCGGTTCCATGATCTATGAAAAGTCCGTCGCCGATTTTCGCGCCGGGATGAATTTCAATTCCGGTTAAAAATCTGCAGAAGTTTGAAATAAATCTCGCCGAAACAATCCAACCGCGCTCAAAAAGATAGTGTGACAATCTGTGCATCCAAATTGCGTGAAGTCCCGAGTAACAAAAAATTACTTCAAAAATACTTTTTGCCGCAGGATCGCGTTCAAAAACTACGCGAATATCTTTCCTGATCCGCGCAAAAAATCTTTTCGCAAAGTTAATGACGAACATCCCCTTGCTTTTTACAAAAAATTTCTATCTCGGTCGTGTGGCCGTAATTTATTTTTCTGATCTGTTGAAAATTTTCCGGCGGCGTTAAAATTTCTTCCGCACCGCGTTCGACAATTAAAAAACCTTCCGACTTCAACAAATTTAATTCGGCGACAAGTTCCAAAGATTTTTGCGAAAGATTTTTTCTGTATGGAGGATCACTGAAAATTAAATCGAACTGAAAATTTTTTTCCGAAAGTTTTTTTAAAATTTTTTCAAAGTCTCCGCGAAAAATTTCTGCAACATTTTCAAACTTTGCGCGTCGAACATTTTCCAAAATTAAATTTGTCGTTTCCGCGTCGATAAAAATTGCTGACTTCGCTCCTCGCGATAAACTTTCCAAACCCAACGCTCCAGTTCCCGCAAAAATATCCAAAACATTTTCGACTTCAAAAAAATCTGTCATTCCATTCAAAATGCTGAACAAAGATTCTTTCACCCTGTCGCTTGTCGGACGCGTCTGCCAACCCGCCGGAGTTTTTAATTTCAAACCTTTTGCTTTTCCTGTAATTATCCTCATTTTTGAAACCTCATCTGCCTTTTGAAGTTTCACCCCGCATCGGCATATCGGAGAAAGGTTCGTCGACTGTCACGGAATCGGAATTGAGACTTGTCGAGTCGGAATCGTCTCGCGAATAATTTTCCAAGCGCTGTCTGTCATCGTAATGACTTTCAGTCGAAGAATTTCTGCGCGAAGAATTTTCGTTGTTGTAATCGTTCAAAGCGTCTGTGGAATCATTGTAATCGTCGCCTGTCTGTCGATTGTAATATTGTCTGGCGGAGGAATAATCTTCCGAATTGCGAATCGGTCTGCCAATTCTGTCGCCGCCTTCGGGAATTTTTCCTGCGCCTTGAGGAATAGATTCATTGTACTCGCTCGCGGTTTTTTGAGCGCGTTGTTTGATATTTGAATCGACATTTACTCCGAGACCTGCCGCGACTGCAAATCTCAATTCCTCAACGTCGGGCATCCAATAACTTACTCCGTCGATGTACAGAGGATAACCGGGAACCATTTCCGTCGTCAATCCATTTTGCTGCGCCGCCTTCAAGGCTCCGGCAATTTCCAAAAGTTGTCTGAAAGTCATATCAGTTTCAATCGCGTCGATAACTTCGCGGACGACGGCAGGAATTTTTATAATTATTTCCGGCGAAACAATTTTATCCAAACATGCCTCCATAAATTTTTGTTGGCGATGAATTCTTCCAATATCTCCTTCGGCATCGCGATAGCGGACATAAGTCACCGCAGTTTTTCCGTCCATGTGTTGCATACCGGGATAGAGGTCGATATAAAGTCCGCCGTCGTCGTCCCAAGGATCTTCATAGTACATTCTTTTTTCAACGTCGATGTCAACTCCGCCGATCGCGTCAATAATTTTTACAAAACTTTTTGTGTTGACTATGACATAATGATCAATATCAATTCCGAGAAGATTTTCAACAGTCTTTTCGGAAAGTGGTTCGCCGCCGTAAGCGTAAGCGGCATTTATTTTGTCGAAACCGTAACCCAAAATTCTGACTCTGGTATCTCGCGGAACGGAAAGCAAAGATGCTTTGTCAAGTTTCGGATCAATCGTGGCGATCATCATTGTGTCTGATCTGCCGACGTCGTCCTCGCGAACGTCAACGCCCATTATTAAAACTGTGGTCTTGTCCTTCGCCTTGATAAGTTCCGTCTCTTTGTTCTCACGCTCCAGCTGGGCAATAGGATTGTGTTTTGAATCAAACAAACTCAAACTTGACGACGCCAACATCGCCCCGGCAACTGCGGCACCGAGAAAACAAAATATTACAAGAACCAAAGGCCAAATCCGCCTTTTTTGTCTTTGTCTGCGCGGCGGAATGTTTGAATCAAAATTGTCCAACTCTGTTACCTCTCCTCAAGAAAGAAAAAAATTTTACGCCGAAACATTTATAACTTTTGCAAGTTCAGTCAAACATTTTTTAAAAGCCTCGCGACGCGCTCTGAGGTCGCTGGTTTTTGATTTGCTGTCTTTGACGAAAGTTGCGCCTTCCAAAATTTTGTAGCTGTCGCAAAGATAAGCGTCTACTTGAACTGAAAGTCTGTTTTTCTGTCTGCGTTTGCCGTTGTTTTGATGATCTGCTGTAGAATCTATTATCAAAAATAAAATTTCTTCGCAACCGCTCTGAGCCGTGAAGTCGAGCAGATGTTGTTTGCGCGGAATTTTTTCGTCAAGCAAATCATTTTCCATTAAAAATCTTTGGTACTTGCTCTGCATTTCATCTCCAATTTTGAAATTTTCCTGCAACTTGAAAGTTTGCGAAACAATTTTGTAATAGTCGGCGGTTTTAAATTCCGCTCCTCCGACAATCACAATTCCCAAATTTCCCTGCGCGGAAGAAATTCCTGCGCCAAAAATAAAAATCGAGAGAAAAGCTGCCGCAACCAAAAAAATTTTTTTCATAACTATCTCCTCCAATTTAAAATTTAAAAATTATTTTTTCAAACAAGCCTCAAGATTTTTTTTGTTTTCCTGAACAATTTCGTCAGTGGTGTTAATTTCTGCGGCGGCGCGAATTTCATTTAAAGCATCTTCATATCTTTTTTGCTTGAAATGACAAACCGCAATATTATTTTTCGCGTCGACAAATCTGCTTTCAAGTTCCAAAGTTTTTTCAAAATCTCCAATCGCTTCTTCAAATTTATTTTGCGCCAACTTTATTCTGCCGCGATTATAAAAACCGACTTCAGACTTCGGATTCATTTCAAGAAACTTTCCGTAAGTTCTAATCGCTCCGTCGAAATTTTTATTTTTTTCCTGCGCGATTGCCAAATTAAAAAGTATGTCCGAGTTCAAAGGCTCAATGTCAGACGCTTTTTGTAAATCTTCCTGCGCTTTTGAAAATTCTCCGCGATTATAATTTACAAGTCCGCGATAAACATAAGCCGCCGGGTCGTTTGGATTTTCTTCAAGTTTAATTTCTGCCGCCGTCATTGAGTCGTCATCGCCGCCGGGTACAAGAGCTTTTCTCCACAAATTTACAATGTCCTCGCCGTAATGAATCCCAGGCATCGCCCAAACTCCGCCGAGTCCTGCCCAAGTTTTTATTTTTCCAAAAACTTCAGGTTTAAATCTGACGATGAAAATGTATCGCGGATCGACTATCGCAGTTTTCGGAGGATTTGTCGAGGTGTAGGAAAGCAAATGTTGAATGTGTGCCCGCGCTCCAATTTGCGGAGTGTCGAAACTTGCTCCCGGTTCTTTGTTTCCTGTCGCGCCAAGTCCGCAAAAATTATTTTGTTTTGGATCAACGTCGCCGCCGTAATTCCAGAAACCTGTTTCCTTAATCGCCTGACAAAGTGCAATATCGGGGCGAATACCTTCGCGTCCTGCCTCCTCGTAATAAATGTCGACAATTTCCTCAATCGAACAATTTAATTTTGCTTTTGGATTGTGTTTGCGAATGTAATTGACCATTTGTGCCTCAGTCGCGGTCGCCTTTCCAAAAATTGTAACGTCGCGAATATTTTCATTGATCAGGACAATCATTTCATCTCGCGCAGACGACTCGACCAATTCAGTTTTTTTCAAAAGTTTTGCGTTGAATTTTACTTTATCAGATTTTTTTTCTGCCGCCTGAACAAAATTTACAGACGCAATTAAAATCAAAGTCGTCAACACCAAACTAAAAAATTTTTTCATCTTGCCCTCCCAAAATTTCAAGGAAATTTTTCTGTCCTATAGAATACATATTAAAAAATAAATTTGCTTGCGTGTCAAGTTATTTGATTGAGGGGAGAAATTTTTATGGCAAAGGAAACAATTCACAAAGATGTAATTGTTATCGGCGCGGGAATGGCAGGACTAACTGCGGCGATGTACGTCGGAAGAATGAATCTTGAAGTTTTGGTTTTGGAAAATGGAATTGTCGGAGGACAGATTGCAAACGCCGTCGGAATTGAAAATTATCCCGGCTTTGTAAAAATCAGCGGCAAGGATTTAATTTCCACTTTGCAAACACAAGCTGAAAATTTCGGAGCGACGATCGACGAGTTCGACAGCATTGTTAAAGTTAGTCTGAAAGAAAATCCCAAAGTCGTTGAAACTGAGGAAAAAATTTATTTGACTGACGTTGTGATAATTGCGTCGGGAATGGAGCGCAGAAAACTTCCTTTGCCTGAAGAAAAAAAATTTGCCGGACGCGGAGTTCATTACTGCGAACTTTGCGACGGTCATATGTATCAGGACAAAATTATTGCGGTTATGGGCGGCGGAAATGCGGCTGTCGATGCGGCGAATTTTTTGACGAAGTACGCGAAAAAATTATATCTGATTCACAGATCGGAATTTCGCGCTGATGAAGTTTCTCAAAAAAAGTTGAAACAAAATCCTAAAGTCGAAATCAAATTGCAGACCGAGATAAAAAAATTGCTCGGCGACGGCAGACTTTCAAGCGTGGAAATTTTTGACAAACAGACCGAAAAAAATTCAGAATTGGCAGTGGACGGAATTTTTGTAAATATTGGAGTTGTGCCGAATACCGAACTTTTTAAAAATGAATTGGAACTTTCGCCGAGCGGAAGAATTATTGCCGGCGAAGATTGCAAAACAAATATCGAAGGAGTTTTTGCGGCAGGCGACGTTCGCGAAAAAGAAATTCGGCAGTTGACTACCGCCGCCGCCGACGGAACGACAGCCGCCTTGCTCGCGGAAAAATATTTGTCGAAATTAAAAGGCTGACAAAAATTTTTTCCAAAAATTTTCAGTGACTTTCTATTTGAAGGTTATTTTTTTTTTCTGCAGAATTTAGGAAAAATGTTTTTAGAAAAATGTTTTTACAGACAATAAAATTTTTTTGGGAGATGGATAATTTGAAAAAAGTTCGCACGCGTTTTGCGCCGAGTCCGACAGGCTATATGCATATTGGAAATTTGAGGACGGCACTCTACGCTTATCTTTTTGCAAAGTCGCAAGGCGGAGATTTTATTTTGAGAATCGAGGACACGGATCGCGCACGTTACGTTGCCGACGCTGTGGAGTTCATTGAAAAAACTTTGGCGGCGGCGAAAATTATTCCCGACGAAGGTCCTCATCACGGTGGAAATTTTGGCCCCTACGTTCAGAGCGAGCGCAAAGAAATTTATAAAAAATATGCCGAGCAACTTGTCGAACAGGGAAACGCTTACTATGAGGAAACGGAAAACGGAAAAGCTATTCGACAAAAAATGCCGACTACAGGCGAAACAACTTTTTTTGATATTCTTCACGGAAATATTACAATCGCAAATTCCGAACTCGAAGATCAAATCTTGCTGAAAAGCGACGGCATGCCGACATATAATTTTGCAAATGTCATTGACGATCATTTGATGGAAATTACTCACATTATTCGCGGAACTGAATTTATAACTTCCACTCCGAAACATATTTTGCTTTATCAAAATTTTGGCTGGGAAATCCCAAACTTCGTCCACCTCGCGCCTGTCATGGGAAAAGCGGAGGACGGAAGTATTTCAAAACTCAGCAAACGTCACGGCGCGACAAGTTTCAATGATTTAATCGAACTCGGTTACCTGCCTGAAGTTATTACAAATTATGTTGCGCTCTTGGGATGGAATCCAAAATCAAATCAAGAAATTTTTTCCATGCAGGAATTGATTGAAAAATTTAGTCTGGAAGGTCTAAGCAAATCTCCCGCAGTTTTCGACTACAATAAACTTGACTGGATGAGCGGCGAATATTTTAAAGCGATGACCGATGAAGAATTTTCTGCGGCGGCTGAAAAATTTTTCGGCGACTTGAACGAAAATCTTTCAAACAAAAAAAATTATCTTTCAAGTTTATTGAAAACTCGCGTCGCAAAACTTTCTGAAATCCCCGCGATGATAAAATTTTTGCAAGACTTCCCCGACTTCGACATTGAACTTTTCACGAACAAGCGCAACAAAATTACTCCGGAAAAATCTGTTGAAATTTTGAAACCTGCGCTCGAAATGTTGGAAAAAATTTCCGACTGGACTGTTGATACCTTGAACGAAAAAATTTCAAAATTTACCGAAGAAAGCGGCTTGAAAACAGGAACGATTATGTGGCCTCTCAGAATTTCAATTTCAATGCAAAAAGTTACTCCAGGCGGCGTGACAGAAATTTTATATCTGCTCGGTAAAGAAGAATCTTTGTCGAGAATCAAAACTGTTTTGGAAAAATTATCTTAGAACTTTTATCAACAAATTTATGTGTCAGTTTCTAAAAAAAAATTTTTACTGCCAAGCTCGGCAGATTTTTTTTCGACTGCAAAAGAAACAGCAGAAATTTTGTCCGAAAGAATTTGAAAAATTTTTCTAATGCAAAAAAAAATTTATCTGCTATAATACGCGACAAGAGAAGCGTTACAGTTTTTCTAGGAGGTGAATTTTATGATCACAAGAGAAAGATTGGCAGAGCGGCGACAAGAACGTCGCAGAAAGAACAGAAAGAAATTATTTTTATCATTTGCAATTTGTTTTTTGATCACCGCTGTATGTTTCGGAGTATACGCCGGTTTCAATTTTAATTTTTTCCACTCGCCGACTTCAAAAGTCACATCGAGCGTTTCAGAAAAATCGAAGGAAGAAAATATTTTGCCCTCACTGCAGAAAGATATGACTGTGATGCTTCTCGGCGTTGACGAACGCGACAAAGATGTCGGGAGAAGCGATACGCTGATGTTTTTAAGTTTGTCCGATAAAAAAGCGTCATTACTTTCAATCCCACGCGACACCAGAGTTTATATCGAAAGGCGCGGCGGTTGGCAAAAAATAAATGCCGCTTATGCACATGGCGGAGAAAAATTGACCAAAAAAACTTTGGAAGAATTTCTTGGCGTGGAAGTCGATAAATATGTTAAAGTCAATATCGCCGAGTTCACGAAATTGATCGACGCGATTGGCGGAATCGATGTCGTCATCGAAAAAGATATGGACTATGAAGATCCTTGGGACGACAACGGCGGACTTTATATTCACCTCGACAAAGGTCCTCATCACTTGGACGGAAAGACGGCGATGGAATTTGTTCGTTTCCGAGATTCTGAAGGCGATGCCGGCAGAGTTCGCAGACAACAAACTTTTATGCAGGCTTGCGCGGAAAAATTAAGCGACCCGACCATGCTTTTGAAATTGCCGGAAATTTTATCTGCCGCAAAGGATGCTGTCGAAACTGATCTGACTTCCGCTGAAATGTTGGCGATTGCAGGAACTTTAAAATCTGCGGAGGATACTCATCACATAAAAACAGGAACTGTCCCGGGCTACTGGCAATACATCGGCGGCGTGAGTTATCTTGTTCCCGATGTTCTCAGGCTCGGCGAAGTTATGAAACAAAATTTAGGAATGGAAACCGATGACGAACATTTTGCAAAACTCGCCGCAGATTATCCAAAAGGTGTCGAGTACAATTATTATGACGTGAATCAAAATCTTGAAGCAGATTTAAAAATTATGAGTAAATTTGAGCGCGATAATTTGTTGTTGGAGGAAAATAATTTATAAAAATTTTTTTGTGTAAGCAGAATGAAATTGATGTGGTGACGCGATTAAAAATCGGGACTGACAGAAAAAAATTTAGAGCCCATGAAAAAAGTCTGTAAATAGAAAGTTCGATGTTGATTTAACGCCATTTATTTTTCTACTTCGTTGCACTTAGATTGTACATTCAAGTCTGATAAAGAAATATTTCTCCGCTTCGGCGGATTTTTTCTTGCAATTTTTTATAAATTTTTTTCTTGACAAGAAAAATGGTTGAAAGAACAATTAGCTAATGGTTTAAAAAATGCTGAAGAAGTTTTGAAAAAATCGAGCGTTGCATAAAATAGACAAATTAGGAAACTAAGAATCGAAATTGAAAATAGCACAAATCAAATTGAAACGTTTAGCAAAAGTTTTTCACCGAGCTCTGTAACGCTCGGCAAATAAGCTGAATCGTTTTAAGAATCGAAATATATGCTCAACACTTATAAGCTGTATTCACAGCCTCAGGGAATAGGATTGAGTTTTCTCTTATCCCGCGAACTCGTGAATACAAGTTCTAAAATTCATTTGTCTGAATCGGTTTGAATAATTTTCCCGAGAAATTTTTTTGCAGGAAATTTTTCTGTTTGCACATAAGCAATTCAAGTAGTCGAAAGATTGACGCAGAAACTTTGCTGATATATAATCTGCGAAAAGTAATTCAGGAAAAATTCAGGAGCGGAGGAAAAAATATGTGTGGAATTGTTGGTTACATCGGTGACAATAAAGCGATAAATTTTTTGTTGCAAGGTTTGAGCAAATTGGAATATCGCGGCTACGACTCTGCCGGGATTGCCGTTGACTGCGGCGAAAATATTTTTGTTGAAAAAGCTGTCGGTCGTCTCGACGCTCTGAAAGAAAAACTTAAAAATCAAAAAGTTGACGGCGTTATCGGAATCGGTCATACGCGCTGGGCAACTCATGGTCGTCCTTCGGACAGAAATGCTCATCCTCACACAGATTGTCATGGAAATTTTGTCGTCGTCCACAATGGCATTATAGAAAATTATATGTCGCTGAAGGAAGATTTAATTTCTCGCGGACACAAATTTATTTCTGAAACAGATACTGAAGTTGTTCCACATTTGTTGGAGGAAATTTATGACGGCGATTTTGAAAAAGCTGTTCGCGAAGTTTTAAACAAAGTCGAGGGAAGTTATTCGCTTGTCTTTATGTCGAGAGAAAATCCCGACGTTTTGATTTGCGCGAAACAGGATAATCCTCTGGTTGTCGGTCTCGGCAAGGGAGAAAATTTTATCGCGTCGGATATTCCTGCAATAATTTCCAAGACGCGACAAACTTATATTCTGAACGACGGCGAAATTGCCATCGTCAAAAAAGATTCTGTGAAAATTACAGATCGCAAAGGGCGAGTTCTGGACAAAAAAATTTTCCACGTCAGCTGGAATGCAGAGGCGGCTGAAAAAGGCGGCTACGAACATTTTATGCTTAAAGAAATAAATGAACAGCCAAAAGCCGTCCGCGACACCATGAGCAAGAGAATTGCTAAAGACAATTCAAAAATTATCATGGACGAATTGAACTGGGATAAAAATTTTCTCGACTCAATCAACAAAATTTATATCGTCGCCTGCGGCACAGCTTATCACGCAGGACTTGTCGGAAAATTTTATATCGAAAAACTTGCGCGCAAACTTGTCGAAGTCGATCTGGCGAGCGAATATCGTTACCGCGATCCGATTGTCGATGAAAAAACTTTAGTCATCGTGATCAGTCAGTCGGGAGAAACTTCAGACACTCTCGCCGCGCTGAAAGAATCGAAAAGACTTGGCGCGAAAACTTTAGCAATTACAAATGTTGTCGGCTCATCAATCGCAAGGGAAGCGGAGCAAGTTATTCATACTTGGGCGGGACCTGAAATTGCCGTCGCCTCGACTAAAGCCTACACGACGCAGTTAATTTTAATGTTTATGCTTGCTTTGTATATGGCTCAGATTCAGGAAACTATTTCGTCCGAGCGAGCGAAAAATTTAATTGACTTACTGAAAAAAATTCCCGCACAAATTTCCGAAACACTTTCCGACGTTGACCCGATAAAAACTTTTGCGCGGCAGTATGGATTCAATGAAGATGTTTTTTACATTGGCAGAAGTTTAGATTATTGCGTTGCTCTGGAAGGTGCGCTGAAACTCAAGGAAATTTCTTACATTCATGCTGAGGCTTATGCGTCCGGCGAACTCAAGCATGGAACTTTGGCGTTGATTGTCGAGGGCGTTCCTGTCATCGCCCTTGCAACGCAAAAATCTGTCTATGAAAAAACTTTGTCGAACATTAAGGAAGTTAAAGCGCGTGACGCAGTTGTGATTGGAATTGCGGCGGCGGGAGATACCGAACTTGAAAAATATCTCGACCATGTAATTTTTGTTCCCGAAACCGATGAACTTTTGATTCCACTCTTGACTGTCGTTCCTCTCCAACTTCTCGCCTACTACGCAGCAATTACTCGCGGCTGCGATGTCGATAAGCCCAGAAATTTGGCAAAGTCAGTTACTGTCGAATAAAAATTTTTCAGATATAAAAAATTTATCCCGACCTCAACGCCGGGATTTTTTTGCAAAAAATTTTTGTCGTGTTAGAGAAAATCGCAAGATTTTTTTGTTATAATGTCGGAGAAAATTTTTTTGAGGAGGTGCATCGAACGGCTATGACTGAAAAAATTTTTGCTGCGCTGAATTTTATTCGGACTACAATTATTTATATAATTTATCCGCCGCTGTGTCCTCTGTGTCAAGAAATTGTTGACGACAGGAATGAAATTTGCGACGACTGCGCGAAAAAAATTTTTCGCCTTGACGAAGAAAAATTTTTGCCTGAAAGTTTGGACGGCGTTTTTCATATAACAAAATATCGCGAAGGAACTCGCGACCTTTTGCGAAAATTGAAATTTGACAACAATGTGAAAGTTTTGCCGACAATAAAAAAAATTCTTGAAAAAATTTCCGACAATCCCGAGCTGAAAAATTTTTTGTCTGAAATTGATGCGGCGACTTTTGTTCCGCTTCATCAAGACAGATTGAAAGAGCGCGGATTTAATCAAACCGAATTGATTTTCAAAAATTTTTTGGCGGAGAAAAATTTGCCGATAAAAAATTTTTTAATCAGACAGAAATCTACTCCGCGACTTTTTAAATTTACTCCTGCCGAACGGAAAAAAATTTTGCAGGACGCTTTCGCCGCAGTTGAAGGAATAATTTTGCAGAGGAAGAAAATTTTAATAGTCGACGACATTTACACAACGGGAGCGACAACTTCTGAGTGCGCGAGAGTTTTAAAAAATTTCGGCGCGGAAAAAGTTTTTGTGCTGGCTTTTGCGTCAGACAGCGAAGAAAAAATAAATGGAGGCTGAAAAAAATGTATTTGCCTAACAAAATTGTAAAGTACACCGTCGCGGATGCCGAGCCGGTTCAGATCGGCGTAAGTAAAAAATCTGCCGCCGAAGAAGCGGTTGAGGAAACTGAGGAAGAAGAAAATAAAATTGACAAAGAAACTTTGGACAATATGCTTGCCGAAATTGCCGCGAAGGAACAACGCGCCATTGAAAAACTTAAAAACGCAGATATTCAAGCAAATATTTTAAAGCAACAGGCTCAAGAGGAAGCAGATAAAATTATTTATGCCGCAAATGAACAAGTTGCGGATATTCTCGACCAAGCGCAGAGAGAAGGTCATGACGAAGGCGTTAAGCAAGGCAGAATTGATGGCGAAATTGCTGTAAAAAAAGAATTGGAAGAAACACTAAAAAAAGCAAACTCAAATGCAATGAAAACTTTGCAGGACGCGAAGGAAGCGACGGCAGATTATTTTATTCGCGCTGAGGACGATATTGTTAAAGTTGTCATGATGGCGATTGAAAAAATTTTGCCGCAACATTTTTTGGATGTTCCGCAAGTCGTTTTGCCTGTCGTGCGCGAGGCGATAAAATATGTTCGCGACCAGAAAGAAATTAAAGTTCATGTCGAGCCGGAAAGTTACGATTTAGTTTTGATGGCGAAAGGAGAATTTCAATCCATGTTGACTGACGGTACGGCAGTTTTGGAAATTGTTTCGGACGACACTTTAACTCCCGGCGACTGCGTTATTGAAACTCCGAACGGTGGAGTTGATGCAAGGCTCTTGACGCAGATTGAGTTGATGAAAAATTCTATTCAGTCTGTCTTGAATAAGTAGAAAAAATTTTTTTGGAAATTGCAATAGCAAGTTGAAGACACGGAAATCAATTTTTGAATATGAGTTTCATGAGTAAATAAGGATTCATCAAGCACTTGAACATTATGTGACTCAACGGCAATTTCGGGA
>CALEPR010000083.1 GCA_937910665.1 uncultured Selenomonadales bacterium | reverse complement strand
ATTTTCAAAAATATGAATAATGAGGTATAATAAAAAATTATGAAAGCATACAGTGGACAAATTCGGAAACTGATATAATAATCAAATGAAAAAACAAGAACAATTAAAAAATTTTAGTGAAGAAAAATTTAAGCGTACTTTCGGAGTTAACCGCCAAACGTTTCAAGTTATGCTTTCAGAACTTGAAGAACAGTATCGGATTGCACATAAAAAGGGAGGAAGGCGTCCAAAATTGACGGTATTCGATCGTTTGTGTATTTTCTTCGCGTACTATAGAGATTATCGTACTTTTGAAGATATTGCAAATGATTATAATGTAGCTACAAGTACTGTTTTTGACGTAGTAAGCTTAGTTGAAGACACACTAAACAAAAGTGGGAAATTTACACTACCCAAACGAGAAGAACTGGCAAAAAACCCGCCCGAGCTGGTAGTAATCGATACTACTGAAGTAGAAATCGAACAGCCTAAAAAAGGGGCTTCGAATACTATTCAGGTAAAAAGAAGCGTCATACAGTAAAAGCACAAATCATAACGGATTATGAAAGTTGTAATATTTTGAGTGTGGATTTTAGCGGCGGAAGGAAACATGATTTTGCGCTATTCAAGGCAACGTATAATGTAATAACAGAAAAGACATTAATTTTGGCGGATAAGGGTTATCAGGGGATAGCTGAACTGCACAAAAACAGCTTGACACCGATAAAGAGATTTAACAAAATGGACTTGACTATTGCGGAAAAATGGTACAACAAAATAGTATCTCAAAGCCGAGCAATAATAGAGCGAATAAATCGTCGTTTGAAGGTATTTAGAATATTATCAGGACGTTTTAGAAACAAATTGAGCAAATTTGAAAAAATATTTGGCTTGGTTTGTGGCATTTTTAATTTTAGCCATTTTGTGTGATTGAATTTCCGAAAATGTCCGGTGTAATGCGTCCTTATTCTGAGGAATAGAGAACTCAGAACCGTCAGCGGCAAGCAATCTGAATCCTTTGTATGTTTCATGTACTTCAGAAGTAGAAACAAAGCGGTGAAAAAGTGTTTGCATAGTGTTACGATCAAGCTTATTTCTGGCCTGAACAAAAGCTGAAGCAGAAGGTGTATCCAATTTATAATCAAAGAAATTCAGCAGTTCGTCTGAAATAGTTTTCCCCTGCATGGCAAGCAAAATGGAAACTGTTTTAGCAAAACTAAGTTTTGATTTTCTGGAAAAATCTTTGCCCGACCGTTTGGAATATAAAACAGAATTTTGTTCCATTTCAAATATCAATTTTTTATCTTCACTTTCAGTTCGTTTTTCTTTATCATGTCTTCACCTAATATTTATTTTTTTATAACAAGGCGGTAAATCCAATCGAAAGACGGTTTTACCGCCTTTTTGTATTGCTACAATAATTATTTCGCAAGTGTGTGCGCCTGCGGAATAACGGAATACAAGTGTTTAATCATTGAATCTTTGAATGATTGAATCTTTGAATATAAAAGGAGTGATATTTGACAGATTGAGATTAACCTAACATTTTTTGCAAAGCATAAAGTGGAAGTATTTTTACCCTTTCAAGTTCGCCAAAGTTCTCTAAACTTGTGCGAATACCATACGGCAAGTTCTTGATTTGAAGGAAATAGTACATACTTTTCATAGAGCCTCTTGTACCGGCTTTGACTTCTATGGGAATAACTTGTCCATTGCGTTCAATCAAATAATCGACTTCTGATTGGGTGCCTTTACTAAAATTTTGCCAATAAAAAAGGCTATGTTTTGAAGTCGGCGACATATATTTTATTATTTCCAATCCGGCAATTACTTCCGCTAATGCGCCCTTACATACTATCTGGGTATTATCAGATAGGACAAATTCGGCAAGATTCGCATGCAATGCCACAAGCATAAGTCCATTGTCTAAAAACAGATATTTATGAAATTTCTCGTTAGTTTCCGCTCCGAGTGGCACGCCATTTCCCGCTGAATGAGTAACAGGAATAATCAGTCCGGCCATCATAAGTAGTTCAAGTGCCTCACGCACTTTGTAGGAATCTATGCCATCCACTACGCGATTGTACATAAATTTACTACCCGACTGCAAGGCTACTGACTGCAATGTCTTTTGTAACAGAACAGGTGAAACACGGTGCTTGTATTTGGAAAAGTCATCGGTATAAGCAGTTAAAATATTGTCATTCACTTGCTGACAAAGAATATAATCTTTTTCAGCGACCCATTTTGATACTGTTTCCGGCATACCGCCAATAAGCATAAAAGTGCGCCAATAATCAACTAATATGCTATGTACGGCAGGTTCTATTGGTTCAAATGTTGTGTGCTTTTGCAAGTAATCCAATACAAACGGATTTTTTAGTGCTCCTACAAACTCATTGAATGACAAAGGATACATAAACAGCGACTGTATGCGTCCGACACCGAATGAAGGCAGTTCCGCAAGGGCAAATTCAAGCAACGACCCGGCAGCAATTAAATGCAATTCGGGGAAGTCCTCATAAAAATAGCGTAATGCATTAATAGCATTCGGACAGGCTTGGATTTCATCAAAGAAAAGCAATGTTTTGCCCGCTATAATAGGTTTTGAATAGGACACAGACAACAGCGAACATATCCGTTGAATGTCAATATTACCATCAAATTTTCCACTATAAGGCATATTTACAGGACTATAGTATAGTGATATTGATAGATTTCCAACAGGCAAAAGGCAAGAATTTCCTTCAATTTTGCAAGAGCTTTCCCCGAGTCAATCGCGTCGAGTGCGAGCGCGTAACCGTCTTTGAGCGTGCGGGCTTTTCCGCAGAGGTAGAGCACTGCCGCCGCGTTCAAGCCGACTGCGTAGCGGATTGTCTTTCGACCGCTTCCATTTAAGACTTCGAGCGCGAGTTTTGCATTGTCCGCGCCGTTTCCGCCGTAGAGTTCAGTTTCGTCAGCGTCGGTGATTCCGAAATTCGCGGGGTCAATCGAATACTGATTTTCGTTGCCTTTTTCGTCAATCTGATACACATTCGTGACCGCGCATGGGGAAATCTCGTCGTAGCCGTCTTCAGAATTAACAATCATGACGCGCTTTGCCCCGAGTTTTTTTGCCGCGTGTGCGTAATCTTCCATCAAGTCTTTTGAGTACACGCCCAAAACCTCATATTCCGCGTTGGCAGGGTTCAAAAGAGGACCAAGCACATTGAAAACCGTCTTGATTCCGAGTGCTTTTCTGATTGGGGCGGCAAATCGCATCGCCGCGTGATAGACTGGCGCCATGAGGAAGCCGAAACCTGTGCGCTTGATGAGTTCCGCCGTTTTGTCTGGGCTTGCCATGATGTTTACGCCCAGATTTTCAAAGAAGTCCGCCGCGCCTGATTTTGACGAGACCGCGCGGTTTCCGTGCTTTGCCATGGCTTGCCCGCAGCTTGCCGCCACGATTGCAGAAAGCGAAGAAATGTTGAAGCTGCCCTTTCCGTCACCGCCTGTGCCGACGATTTCTGCCAAGCCGTGATTTTCAAGCGGGAACGGCGTTTTCTTTTTGAGCATTGCGCTTGCCGCGCCCGCCATTTCGTCCGCCGTGGGAAGCCCGCGCGAAGCCATTGCCGTAAGCACCGCAGAAGCAATTTTTTCGTCCATAGAGCCTTCGGCAAGCTCGCCGATGAAGGCTTCTGCCTGCTCACGAGAGAGCGGCTTTTTTTCGTCA
>CALEPR010000082.1 GCA_937910665.1 uncultured Selenomonadales bacterium | reverse complement strand
TTTTTTCAATTCAACAAATTTTTTCGATCGACAAACTTGCAGGAAATTTTTTTTGAAACAAATTATTTTTTCGATTCAACAAATTTTTTCGATCGGCAAACTTGCAGGGAAAATTTTTTTGAAACAAATTATTTTTTCAATTCAACAAATTTTTTCGATCGACAAACTTGCAGGAAATTTTTTTTGTCGAAAGAAATTAAAATTATTCAAAATTAGCGAAGGGAAGAAATTTTTTTGGACAACAAGATAAGAAATTTTTCAATCATAGCGCACATAGATCACGGCAAGTCTACTCTGGCTGACAGACTTATCGAAATGACAGGCGCAGTTGAGAAGCGCGAGATGTCGGATCAACTTTTAGACAATATGGACTTGGAGCGCGAGCGCGGAATCACAATCAAGGCGCAAACTGTTCGCCTGAAATATAAAGCGCAGGACGGCGAAGAATATCAGCTGAATTTAATCGACACGCCCGGTCATGTCGATTTTACTTATGAAGTTTCAAGAAGTTTGGCGGCGTGCGAAGGTGCGCTTTTGGTCGTCGATGCCACTCAAGGAGTCGAGGCTCAAACTTTGTCGAATGTTTATCTTGCACTTGAACATGATTTGGAAATTATTCCTGTGATAAATAAAATTGATCTGCCGAGCGCAGACGTTGAACGAGCGAAAACTGAAATTGAGGACGCGATTGGTTTAGATGCTTCCGACGCTGTAAGTTGCAGCGCGAAAACCGGAGAAGGCGTTGAAAATATTTTGGAGGCGATTGTAAAAAAAATTCCGCCGCCTGAAAATAATTCAGACAAACCTCTGCAGGCTTTAATTTTTGATTCATATTTCGACAGTTACAAAGGTGCAGTCGCTCACGTCAGACTTATGGCAGGAAAAGTTTGCAAAGGCGACAGGCTAAAACTTATCGCCACAGGAAAAGAATTTGACGCGACAGAGATTGGAATTTTTTCACCTGCGATGACTGAACTTGACAAACTTTCGGCGGGCGAAGTCGGTTACATTTGCGGAAGTTTGAAAGATGTTCGTGATGTTCGAGTCGGCGACACAATCACAACGGCAGAAAAACCTGCGAAGGCTTTGGAAGGTTACCGCGCTCCCGTGCCGATGGTTTTTTGCGGACTTTATCCGACTGACAGTGCGGACTACGATAACTTGAAAGAAGCATTGGAAAAACTTCAACTGAACGATGCAGCTTTGGTTTATGAACCTGAAACTTCTGCGGCTCTTGGTTTTGGTTTTCGCTGCGGCTTTTTAGGTTTGTTGCACATGGACGTTGTTCAGGAAAGACTTGAGCGCGAATATAATTTGCGATTGGTCACGACTGCTCCTTCCGTTGTCTACAAAGTCAATAAAACTGACGGCGAAGTTTTATCGATCGACAATCCCGCCGCCCTCCCTCCGACGACTGAAATAAAATCTATCGAGGAGCCGACTGTAAAAGCTACTGTAATTGTTCCTGCCGATTACATTGGTGCAGTTATGGAACTTTGCAGGGACAAGCGCGGAACTTACAAAAGCATGGACTACATTGACAAAACAAGAGTTATGTTGACTTATGAAATTCCGCTCAATGAAATTATTTATGACTTCTTCGACAAATTAAAATCGATGACTCGCGGCTATGCAAGTTTGGATTATGAACCTGCAAATTATGTTGAAGCAGATTTAGTTAAGTTGGATATTTTGCTGAATGGTGATTTAGTTGATGCGTTGAGTTCGATTGTTCACCGAAGTCGGGCGGCGAAGTTTGGCAGGACTCTTGCGCTGAAATTGAAAAGAATTATTCCCGAGCAACTTTTTGATATTCCCGTGCAGGCGGCGATTGGCGGCAGAATTATTGCGCGAGAAACTGTCAAGGCGCGGAGGAAAGATGTTCTTGCAAAATGTTACGGCGGCGATGTTTCCAGAAAAAGAAAACTTCTTGAAAAGCAGAAGGAAGGAAAGAAACGCATGAAGGCTGTCGGCAGCGTTGAACTTCCACAGGAGGCGTTTATGGCTGTCTTGACTGTCGGAGAGGAAACTTAGAGAAATTTTGAAAAAAGTTTTTCTGCAGGAATTGTTTTGACTGCGACGAATAAATTTTCAAAATCTTTGAACCACAGGAGGACGCCGATGAAAAGAATTTTTTTAGAAGAAGAACTTTCCGAAACCATAACCATTAAAGGCGACGATGCTCATCACCTTGCCTATTCTCTTCGCGCCCAAAAAGGCGACAAAATTGTTGCTGTCGATAAAAATGGAAACTCCGCGATGTTGGAACTTGTCGACTTCGACAAAGAAACAATTCAGGCGAAGTGTGTCAGCAAAATTAAAAAAGTTAAGTCGGTGGAAAAAATAAAAATTATCCGCACAATTTACAGTTCAGATAAAGTGGAAACGCATTTTGAAACTGTCGAAAAAATTTATTCCAAGCACATAACTTTGGCTGAGTGTTTGCCGAAACAAAATAAGTTCGACTACATTGTTGAAAAAGTTACTGAACTTGGAGCGGAAAAGATTTTGCCGCTGATCTCGGACAGAACGATTGTGCGACCTGAAAATTTGCGAGCGAAGTCGAAAGTGGATCGCTGGAAAAAAATTGCTAAAGAATCTGCCGAGCAATCCGCGCGGGATACTTTGCCGGAGATTGAGGACATTGTAGAGCTTTTCGACTGGCTGAAAAAAATTTCTCCTTCGCTCGGTCGTTTCGTCAAAAGCGGCGACAAAAAAATTTTCAACTGCAAGGGTGCTTTGTTGCTTTTTTGTTACGAAGGCGAACAGGAGCAAAAAATTCAGGACATTTTGCAAGAATTTAAAATTTCAGACTGCGACAAAAATATTATAATTTTGATCGGACCTGAAGGCGGTTTTTCAGAGCGCGAAGTCAAAGAAATAAAATCTGTCGGCGGCGTGAGCGTCACTCTCGGAAAAAGAATCTTGAAAACAGACACTGCTGCACTTTCCGCGCTTTCTGTCGTCCAGTACGAATTGAGTTGAAAAAATTTTTTGAGGTGATGAGTTGATGTCAGCAAGAATTTTGTCGGGAAAAGATTTTGCCGCGCAGATAAAAAATTCGGCGCAAACAGAAGTTGAGAACTTGAAAAAAAAATTTGGCGTAACGCCGGGACTCGCCGTGATAATTGTCGGAGAAAATCCTGCGTCACAAGTTTACGTCCGAAACAAACATAAAACTTGCGAAGAACTTGGAATAAATTCAGAAGTCGTAACGATGTCGGAGGACACGACAAAGGACGAGCTGCTTGCAAAAATTGACGAACTCAATGCGGCGAAAGATATTCATGGAATTTTGGTTCAGTTGCCTTTGCCCGATGCGATAAAAAATAATTCCGAAGAAATTTTGAACAGAATAAATCCTCTGAAAGATGTCGACGGTTTTCATCCCGTGAACGTCGGGAAACTTGTCACGGGAAGTCCCGCACTTGTTCCGTGCACTCCTGCAGGTTGTATTGAGATGTTGGACTTGGCGGGAATTGAGATTGATGGCAAACGTGCGGTTATAATTGGTCGGAGCAACATTGTCGGAAAACCGATGTTGCATTTGTTGATGGCAAGAAATGCAACTGTGACAGTTTGTCATTCGCACACAAAAAATTTGCCTAAGGTAACTCGCGAAGCAGATATTTTGGTTGCGGCGATGGGAAAACCAAAATTTGTCACGGCAGACATGATTAAACCCGGCGCAGTCGTCATTGATGTTGGAATAAATCGAATTGCTCCGAAAAAATTAGTCGGCGATGTTGACTTTGATGCAGCGGTTGAAATTGCAAGCGCGATAACTCCTGTGCCGGGAGGCGTAGGACTTTTGACAGTCGCCATGCTGATGAAAAATGTCGTCAAGGCTGTGAGACTTCAGCTTGCGAATTAAGAACTTCAATCACAGTTTCTAAATTTTATTTTGCGCGAAATTTTTTGAATTGAAAATTTGGTTCGCCGAAAAAATTTTTTACTTCGACTAAATCAAATTCATTTTCAAACTTTGGGAAAAAAGTATCGAAAACTTTTTTCGCGTCAACTTCTGTCAAAAAAATTTCTGTGGCGTAAGGCAAAAGTTCGGAAAAAATTTCTCCGCCGCCTACTACAAAATTTTTTTCAGACACAGAAAGTTTTTCAAAAAGTTCCTCGACGTTTGAAACAATTTCAGCGTCGGGAATTTTTTTTTCGCTGCGACTGAAAATTATATTTCTGCGCCCTTGCAAAGGTTTTGCGTCGGGAAAGGTTTGCAAAGTTTTTCTGCCGAAAATAATTGTGTTGCCTAAAGTCAGTCGGCGAAAATTTTTCAGATCGGCGGGAATTTTAAAAAGCAATTCGCCTTTATTTCCCAATCCAAAATTTTTATCGACGCAGGCGACAAATTTCAATTTAAAATCTTTCGGACTGCCGAAAACTTTTTTTACTCTGTCGCCATGCAAATTAAATTTCAGATCGGGAAAAATTTCTGCGAGCGGAATTAAAACAAAATCGCGCTCAAAAAGGTAGGGGTGAGGAACTTTCAATCTTTCGGAATTTATTTTCAAGTCGTCGATTAGCAAAATATCTATATCGACAGTCCGCGCTCCCCAGTGTTCAAGTCTTACGCGACCGAGTTCAATTTCAATTTTCTGCAACGCATCCAAAAGTTTCGGCGGCTCGAGTTCGGAAAAAATTTTTACTGCGGCGTTTAAATAGTCAGGTTGATTTTTTACTCCCCACGCTTCTGTTTCGTAGAAGGAAGAAATTTTTAAAAGTTTTACGCCGGAAATTTTTTTTATCGACTCGATGGCGGCGCGAAGATTTTTAATTTTGTCGCCCAAATTTCCGCCAAGTCCCAAGTAACAAATCATTTTTTCCACTCCAAATTTTTGCAATCAATCACGCCGAAAGAAATTGAGCTGTACTTGCCGCCCTCCGCAATTTTAAAAAGCAGTCGATTAAATTCTTCGCTGCGCGAATTTTCCTTCAGGACGACAAAATTTTTTGCAACTCTGCAAGCCTCGCGAACTGCCTCCGAACTTACAGGTCGATTGTCGGCGACAGGTCTGAGCGGATTTATTCCGGAACTTTTTTCGACAGGGCGACGGAACATCGGATCGAAGTAAACAACGTCGAAAGAATTTTTTTCAGCCGCTTTCAAGTAATCAAGATAATCTGTCGTGACAACTTCAATCCTTCGCATCGCCGATAAAATTTTTTCATTGTCGGCAGAAAAATTTTTCAAACCAAAGCGAACGACTTCGGCAAGCGCAGGACTTTTTTCCAACGCGACAACTTTTCCGCTCTCGCCGACAACAAAACTTTCGACAATGGCATCGCTTCCAAGTCCAAGCGTGCAGTCCAAAATTTTCATTCCTTCAGAAAGTTTCGTCGCATCAATAAGTCTGTCATTCAGTCCGCGACGCAAATTTTTTATTCTTAAGTGCGCCGTGTTCGGGTGAAAAAATAATTCGCCGTTCTCAGTCGAGACCACCAGCGAATTATTTTTTGCGATTAAAATATTTTCTGCGTCGTGAATTTTTTTCAGCGCATCGAGTGAAAAATTTTCGCGACGAACAAATTTTAAATTTAATTTCTTTGCAGTTTCAACAGCTAAATTTTCAGCGTCATCAGTAAATTTTCTTGCAGTTGTAACAATAAAATTACTCACTCCTCACTCCTCACTCCCAATTGTCTTTCGCTTTCCACTTTGAACAGAATCACATAAACCATAACAAACATTCCGACGACAATAGCAACGTCCGCAATATTAAAAACAGGCCAGCTCCTGAAGTCAAAAAAGTCCACGACAAGTCCGCTCTGAACTCTGTCAATTAAATTTGCAGTCGCGCCGCCAACCAAAGTTATCGCGCCGAATTTCGACAAATTATCTTTCTTGTTAATTTTCGGATAGAAATATGCCGCCAAAATTAAAAGTATTCCTCCCGCCGTCAGAAAAAAAATTCTCTGATTCGGCAGGATTCCAAACGCCGCGCCCGGATTCAAAACGTATGTTATGTGGAAAAAATTTTTCAGAACAGGAATTGATTCGCCCGGCACCATTGTAGAAATAATTTTTGCTTTTACAAATTGATCCAACGCAATTATTCCGACAAATAAAAATTTATCCCAGTGAACGAAGGCAATTACAAAAACAAGTTCGACGGCAAGCAAAATTTTTTTCAGAAACGCTTTAATTTTTTTCATCCGCATCACCTAATTTCGTTCTTAGTGACAAGAGATAAAAGACCTTACCCCTTAACCTTTTCCCTTACCCCTTTTTTATCGGAGTATAAGTCATCGTTTTGTCCAAGTCGTCCTCCGCAGGTTCGGGAGAAATTTTTTCCGCAGGTAAAACTGCCTCGACTTTTTCGACAAATTTTGTGTCCTCGAGGTCAGAATTTTTTTCTGCGGACGTTTCAATTTCAGAAACTTTTTCAGTCGCATTTTCAACCTGTGCAACCGGTTCAACCTGTACAACTTTTTCAATCTTTTCGATTTTCGGCGCAGATTTTTTTTCGACTGCGACAGGTGGTTTAGTTTTCGGCTTGGGTTTTGAAATGACCTGAGAAACTTTTTCTATGACTTCCTCAGGCTCGGAAATATTTTTTTGCTCGGAAATTTTTTCCTCGACTTGCGGAGGAATTTTATTTTCACTTTCAATTTTTGTCAGCGCGGATTTCAGCGATGCCAATTCATCAATGTGTGGCACGGAAGTTAAAAGCTGCGAAGTTACCGCAAGTTCAGATTCCAAAGCTGTGCGAATTTTAAGCAGGAAGGAATTTTTTTCGCGGACAATTTTTTCGTACTCGGTGACAATGATTCTGAGTTTGTGCGCTGCGTCGTCCAAAAGTCTTTTCGATTCAAGTTGCGCCTGTTCGCGAATGTTTTGAGTTTCGCGCATTGTGTTATTGTAAATGCTCTGCGTATCGCGGACGGCGTTGTCACGAAGTTCCTTTGCAGATTTTTTTGCGGAATCCAAAACTTCGTCGGCGGTTTTTTGCGCCACGCTCAAAGTATCTTGCAAATTTTTTTCCAACTTTTTGTAGTTCTCGACTTCCTGCGCATTTAAAGCAAGTTGATCGCGCAACTTTTCATTTTCGCGCAAAACTTTTTCATAGTCGACAACAATCCTGTCCAAAAATTCATCAACTTCTGCTTCATTGTATCCGCGAAAACCTTTTTTAAATTCGCGGTTATGAATTTCCATCGGTGTAATCAAATACAAAACTTCCTTTCAGTCATCAAGTTTCTTCATCAAGTTTCAGGAAAAATTTTCAATTACAGTCTTTTTTCAAAACTTGCTAATTCGACTGCAGAAAAATTTTTCCTGCAAGAAAATTTTTTTGCCGTAACCTGCGCCTGTTTGACACAAATTTTTCGGTAATGTAAAATGCAAATAATTTACAATTTGAGAAGCGACAAGAAAATATTTTTGGAAGGAGAAATTTTCATGAGCGACTTTGCAACTGTCGAGCAAGCGATAGAGGACATCAGAAATGGAAAAATGATTGTGGTTGTGGACGACGAGGATAGAGAGAACGAAGGCGATTTAATTTGTGCGGCGGAAACTGTCACGCCTGAAATTATAAATTTTATGGCGACTTATGCCAAAGGTTTAATTTGCGCTCCGATCGACGGCGCACGACTTGACGAACTCGGAATTGGACAAATGGTTTTAAACAATACAGACAATCATGAAACAGCTTTTACAGTTTCAATCGACGCTTTTGACACCGAAACGGGAATTTCTGCCTATGAACGCTGTCGCACAATAAAACTTTTGCTGGACAAAAATGCAAAGCCCGCGAGTTTCAGACGGCCGGGACATGTTTTTCCTTTGCGAAGTGTTGAAGGCGGAGTTCTTCGCCGCGCAGGTCACACGGAAACGACGACGGACTTGGCAAGACTTGCAGGTTTTTATCCTGCCGGACTTTGTTGCGAAATTATGGACGACGACGGACACATGATGCGAACTGAAAAGTTAAAAATTTTTGCCGAACATCACGGATTGAATATCATAACTGTTCGCGCTTTGATTGAGTATCGAAAGCGCACAGAAAAATTTGTTGAAAAAATTGCGGACGTGGATTTTCCAAGTAAGTTTGGTCATTTCAGAATCAAGGCGTATGAAAGCAAACTTGACGGCAAATGTCATCTTGCGATCGTCAAAGGTGAAGTTTCAGGAAAAGAAAATGTTTTGGTTCGAGTTCATTCGGAATGTTTGACAGGAGATGCTCTCGGAAGTTTGCGCTGCGATTGCGGAGATCAACTTGAAACTGCGTTGAGGAGAATTGAAAAGGAAGGCGCAGGCGTTGTACTTTACATGCGCCAGGAAGGTCGCGGAATCGGTTTAGCAAATAAAATTCGAGCCTATGCTCTTCAGGACGAAGGCAAAGACACCGTCGAGGCAAATGTTTTGCTTGGATTTAAACCTGACTTGAGAGATTATGGAATCGGCGCACAAATTCTTTCTGACTTGGGACTGACGTCAATCAGACTTTTGACAAATAATCCTGCAAAACGCGCCGGACTTGAGGGACACGGTTTAACAATTACCGAAAGAGTTCCTATCGTCATCGCGCCGACAAAGTTCGACAAAAAATATTTGACTGTCAAGAAAACTAAAATGGGGCATCTTTTGGAGGAGGACGCAAAATAAATTTCGCCGGGTTCGGAGAAGGCAAAAAATTTTTTGAACTCGCGAGAAAAAAAGTTATGAACTTTATTAAAGCGGCAGAAAAAATTGCCGTGAAAATTTTTTTTAGATAAAGCAGAGGACTTGTGATGAAAAAAATTTTTTTACTGTCAGCGATGTTTCTTTTTGTAAATTTAATTTGCGGTTGCATTGACAACAAAATGACCGTCGCGAAAAATATTTCCGTCGCTGAGGAAAAATTTGATCCTGTCGAGGAAGAATTAAAAACTTTGACATTGGAAGAAAAAATTGGTCAGATGATGTTTATAGGCGTTCACGGCGTTCAAATTGACGAGGACATAAAATTTATGCTGAACGCTTACAAAGTCGGCGGAATAATTTATTTTGACAGGAATATGGAGACGTTAGAGCAGGTTAGAAATTTTTCTGCCGAACTTCAAAACAATTCAAAAATTCCGCTGTTCATTTCTCTGGACGAAGAAGGCGGAAAAGTTTCCAGAATGAAACATGCTCTGCCTCCTCCTCCTTCGCAGGAAACAATCGGTTCAAGCGGCGATTATAATCTTGCAAGAGTTCACGCGATTGAAACTTCAAAAAAACTTCGAGCCATTGGAATCAACACAAATTTCGCGCCTGTCGCAGACGTTGGTAGCAAAGACACCCGCAGTTTTTCTGACGACGCAAAAGTTGTCGCAGAATTTGTTTCGAGTGCGGCGAAAGGTTATGAGGAAGAAAATTTTTTCTACACTCTGAAACATTTTCCCGGGATCGGCAAGGCAAAAGTTGATCCGCACAAAGATATTTCTGTAATTGAGGACAGCAAAAATATTTTGGAAAAAGAAGACCTGCTGCCTTTCAAAAAAATTATCGCGGAGCAGGACAATTCAAAATTTATGATTATGGTCGGTCACTTGAAATATTCTGCGATCGATACTCAAAATGTTGCAACTTTGTCGCCGAAAATTATCACAGATCTTTTGCGGAATGAATTAAATTTTCAAGGCGTTATTATTACCGACGACTTGGGAATGGGTGCGATTTCAAAATACAATGATTTTTCAAATTTAGGAATTCAAGCGGTAAAAGCCGGAGCAGATATTTTGCTTTCCTGCCATGAGTATGAGCAACAGAAAAAAATTTGTGACGGAGTTTTAGATGCAGTTCAGCGCGGAGAAATTTTGGAAGAGCGAATCAATGAATCTGTTCGCAGAATTTTAAAAATGAAATTGCAACTAAATACAATTAGGAGTTAGGAATTAAGAAAGTAGGAAAGTAAAAATTCCTCATTCCTCATTCCTCACTCCTCATTCCTAATTGAATTAGTCGTAAGCCAGCATTTCATCCATATTTTCATGGAGTTTATTTAAATAATCTTTCAAACTGTCGGCGACTTCAGAATTTCGGAGCGCGAACTCGATATTTGCCTGAAGAAATCCCATTTTACTTCCAATGTCGTAGCGGTGACCTTTGTAAATGTAAGCGTACATCGCCTCATCGTGCGCGAGTCGATTCAAAGAATCTGTCAGCTGAATTTCTCCGCCGACGCCGGGCGTTTGCGTTTCGAGGTAGTGAAAAATTTTCGGCGTTAAAATATATCTGCCGAGAATCGCGACATTTGAAAAAACTTCTTCCGGTTTCGGCTTTTCGATTATGTTGCGAACTTTATAAATTCCGTCCTCGATTTGTTTTCCGTCCAGCGAAGAATATTTTCCGATAGCGTCCAGAGAAACTTCCTGTCCTCCGATGACGGAAGTTTGATATTCGTTAAAAACTTCAAGCATTTGCTGCAGGACAGGTTTTTTTGAAACAATAACATCGTCGCCGAGCAAAACTGCGAAAGGTTCGTCGCCGATAAAATGACTTGCGGTTAAAACTGCGTGACCAAGTCCGAGCGTCTGTTTCTGTCTGATGAAGTGAATATTTGCAATTTCAGAAATTGACTTCACCATTTCCAAAATGTCTGCTTTGTCGTCCTTCTCAAGTTCCATTTCCAATTCAATGGAGCGATCGAAATGATCTTCGATTGAGCGTTTGCTTCTGCCGGTGACAATGATAATATCTTCGACACCGGCGGCCGCCGCTTCTTCAACAATATATTGGATAGTCGGCTTGTCAACGATCGGCAACATTTCTTTCGGCTGGGCTTTCGTGGCAGGTAAAAATCTTGTACCGAGACCTGCGGCGGGGATAACAGCCTTCCTGAGTTTCATAAAAATCCCTCCAAAATATTTTTTATTTCTTTCAGCAAAAAAATTTTAAATCCTGCAAGTCTTGTGCTATACTTTTCCTCAGAGGTGATTAAAATGAAATTAGTTATAACAGTCGTCGGCAAAGATCGAGTTGGAATTATCGCGGCGGTTACAAAAATTTTGGCAGAGAATGAAGTTAATATTCTTTCTATTAACCAAAATATTTTGAATGGCTTTTTTAATATGATACTTTTTGCCGAGTCGGACGAAAAAAAAATTCGCCTTGTCGATTTGCAACAGGCGTTGAAAACTCAGGGCGAAGAGATTGGCGTAGAAATTAAAACTCAACACCAAGATATTTTTGACGTGATGCACAAGATTTAGGGATAGGGGGGAAAGATAATTAGGAGTTAGGAATGAAAAACTAATTCCTAACTCCTCACTCCTCATTCCTAATTATCCAAAAGGCTTCGCATCAAAGTTGTAATGTCAGATTTATTTTTAAGTTCGTCGGCTATGGCAGAAAGATAATTTTCATTGTGATTCAGATCCATCGACAAATCGGACAGCATTTGAGAAATTTCTGTGCGAACATTTTTTTCATCTCCGCGACTTAAAGTCATAATCGACAAGGCAACAAGTTCCAAAATTTTGAAACGCACAACAAAGACCGCAAAATTTTGCTGAAAATTTCCTTCGACTTTGTAGGGATACACTCCACCGAAAAAATCATTCACAAGATAATTTTCAAATGCCGCAGAATATTTTTCCAGAAAAATTTTTTTGATGTCCCGCAGGTCGAAATAATTTTCTGCAAGTTCGCGGAAATTTAAATCTTCATTCGCGGAAAAGTTCGCGCCGAAAACTTTTTCAAGCTGTCGAATATATTTTCTGTTGCTTTCGGTTGTCAAAATTTTTTCGCTGCCATAAATTTTTTTCAGCAAAGTAAAAAAAGTTTCCGCAAATTCCAAAATCTGAAATTTTACGCTGTCGAGAAGGTGAGGAACTTGGTTAATAAAAAATTCTTCCGACCTGTAAATTTTGTTCAGCGTTTCAATAATTTTCAGATCGTCGCGCTGAATAATTTCATCAAGTTGAAAAAGATAGTAGCCGAGAATTATCAGCCGCGCATCGACAGACAATCTTTTTTCCTGCAAAATTGAAATCGCAGTCAGTTGAATTTCAATGATGCAGGGATAAATTTTTTTCGGGACATTTGTTTCGCCGACAATTAAATTTCCCTCTGCCCAGTCGGGAAGATTCAGCGGAGCAAATTCAAATTCCAATCGCGGAGAATTTAAAATCAATTCGGCAGCGAGCGGACAAGTCGGAGTTAAAGTTCGCTCAATAATTTCGCCGAAATTGCAAAGTTGTCGCGGATAACTCAGACAAGTTTGTGACAAAAATTCTTCGCCGAATTTTTTTTGAAGACCGCAAAGACATTCTTCCGTCATGAAAGGACAGCCGTTTTCGTCCTGCTCAATTAAAAAACCTTCGCCTTCGGAATTTTTTTCAAGATGTTTTGTTATTTCCTTTGCGTCGCTTTCAATTCGCGAATATTTTTCAAAAGTTTCTGCGTCGATTAAAATTCTCCAGTCGCGCTTGCAACAATTTGCCGGACAAATTTTTCCATCGCACTGAAATTTACTTACATATTTTGGTTGCAAATACAAATATTCACTTTCCATTTTCAAATCACCGCTTCAATTTTCATTCTTCATTTACAGATTATAAAAGTAAAAATTTGCATAGCGAAGGGTACAAGAAAATTTATCTCTTTGCAAGCAAAAAATTTTTGCTTTAGATTTTGCAATGTGATATATTTCTCGCGAGGTGATTTTTGATGTCTGAAAAGACTTGGATAAATTTTTCGACTGAGATTAACGGCTTGCCGCAGGATTTAAAATTTTCTGCCGACGCTGTGGAAAATATTTTTAAACCTTTCCTGCGTAAACTTTCCGAACTGCAAGCAGTCACTGACAGAAAAGTTGTAGCTTATATTGCCGCGCCGCCCGGAACAGGAAAAACTTCGCTTGCAAAATTTCTTGAAAAACTTAGCCGCGAAGAAATTCAATTTACAAATATTCGCGCACTCGGCACGGACGGTTATCACTACTCGGCTGAATATCTTAAAGCAAACACGACAGACATTGACGGCGAAAAAATTTTGCTGAATGACATTAAAGGTGCGCCGGAAACTTTCGACGTGGACACTTTGCAAACTAAACTGCGCGAAGTCAGACAGGAAGGAACCGACTGGAATATTTATGACAGAAAAATTCACGACGTTGTGCAAAATGCTTTGAGCGTCGAGGACGATATTATTTTGCTGGAAGGAAATTATCTGCTGCTGAAAGATTCGCACTGGACAAACATTCGCGTCCTTGCCGACTACACAGTTTTTATTCAGGCTGAAGAAAATATTTTGCGTGAGCGTCTGATTGACAGAAAAGTTCAAGGCGGTTTGTCGCGCGAGGCTGCAGAAAATTTTTATCACAACAGCGACGGCAAAAATGTTAAGCGCGTTTTGGAAAATTCTGCGTCTGCCAATGAAACTTGGAAACTTCAGGCGGACGGAGATTTTATAAAGTTTGACGACGAGGACGAAGAAGTTGTTATAGAAAATGCGTTTGAAAGTTAAAGTGCCTGGTTCTTGCGGCGAACTTGTGCAGGGAATTTATCGCGGCGAACCAATTTTAATAACCTGTCCGATAAAAAAATTTTCAACTGTCGAGGTGTCGGACGAATTTTTTTGCGTCGAAGGCTTGGGCGAAAAATCTTTGCTGATGCTTGAAAAAATTTTGGACTTGTTGCAGGTTGAAAAAAATTTCGGAATAAAATTAACTTCAGAAATTCCAAAGTCAAAAGGTATGGCATCAAGTTCGGCGGACTTGGCGGCAGTCGCAAGGGCAGTTGCAAATTTTTCAAACAAATTTTTATCAACACTAATACTTGCTGAAATTGCCGCACAGATTGAGCCGACCGACGGAGTTTTTTTCGATGGCGTTGTGGCGATGAATCCTGTCACAGGTAAGTTAATAAAAAATATTTGTCTGCAGGAAAAATTTTCAGTAGCAATTTTCGATTTCGGCGGAGAAATTGACACGCTGAATTTTAATCGCCGCAGTGACTTTAAAATTTTTGAACTTGAAACAGATTTAAATTTTGACTTGGTTGAAAAATCTGCGCTTGCCAATCAAAAAATTTTGTACAAACCGCACCTTGAAGACATTATAAATTTTGCAAAAAATCTTGGCGCGGTGACTGTCAACGTCGCGCACTCAGGAACTGTGGCAGGAATTTTTTTTCACGCGACTGACAAATTTATTGACAAAAAAATTTCAGAAATTCAAAATAGGTTCGACTGCATAAAATTTTTAACTTTGACTGAAGTTATTGGCGGCGGCTTTTATGATTAAATTTAGGAGTGAAAAATTTTGCCGGAATTGACTTGGAGCGGTAAAGAACAGTTTACTGACAAAGAAAATAAATTTTTTAAAAATATTCCGATGCGACTTTTGGATTTTGATTCGACTTGCGGAGAAAAAAATTCAGGCAATTTGATTGTGCAAGGTGATAATCTTGAAGTTTTAAAATCGCTGCTGCCATTTTATCGCGGACAAGTCAAGTGCATTTACATAGATCCGCCGTACAACACAGGCGCGGCGTTTGAAAATTACAATGACAATTTCCCGCACTCCGACTGGCTGAATATGATGTATCCGCGCTTGAAACTTTTGAAGGAATTTTTGTCGGACGACGGAGCAATTTTTATTTCTATCGACGACAACGAACAAGCCTATTTGAAAGTTATCTGCGATGACATTTTTGATAGAAATAATTTTATAACTTCTTTTGCTTGGCAGTCGCGACAATCTTTGCAAAATGATACAGATTTAAGCATCAATCACGAATATATTGTTGCTTATGCAAAAAAAAGACGGCAACAAAATCGACGGCTTAAACCCTCCAATGCAGAATTTTGGCACAACATAAAAGAATTTGCGTTTTATCCTCTACCGATTGATGAAACAAAATTTTCAAATCCCGACAATGACCCACGCGGAGCTTGGAAGGCAGATCCTTTTGACGCTCCAAACATTCGACCAAATTTAACTTATCCAATAAAAAATCCAAATACAGGCGAAGAATTTTTGCCACCGCAAGGAAGATGTTGGAGAGTTATGCAAGAAAAATTTTTTGAACTTTTGAACGACAACAGAATTATTTTCGGAAAGACAGGAAAAACTAAACCGCAGTTAAAAGTTTTTTTGAGCGAACAACTTCAACTCGGTTCAGTTCCAAATTCTTGGTTTTCTGCAGAAAAATATGGAACTGCGACTGCAGGAACAAAACAGTTGCAAAAAATTTTCGGCGATAAAAATATTTTTGACACAGTAAAACCGATTGAACTTTTAATAAATTTATTTCAAATTTCAACAGACAAAGACGCAATAATTTTAGACGCATTTGCAGGGAGCGGAACGACGGCGCACGCAGTTTTAAATTTAAATGCAGAGGACGGCGGCAGGCGAAAATTTATTTTGATTGAGGAGAAAGATTACTGCAAGACAATCACGGCTGAAAGAGTGCGTCGAGTCGGAGGAAGTTTTGATTTTTACAAACTTGGCGCAGAAATTTTTGACAAAACAGGCGTGATAAATCCTGCAGTGAAATTTGAACAGCTTGCAAATCTTGTCTGGTTCAATGCAACAAAAACTCCATACCTTGAGCAAAAAAAATCTGCGTTGCTTGGCGTACACGACGGCACAGCGATTTATCTTTTGTACAATGGAATTTTGAAAGACAAAAGTTTGCGTGGTGGAAATATGTTGACAGAAAAAATTTTTAAATCATTGCCGCAGTTTGACGGCGAAAAAATAATTTATGCGAAGGCTTGTCGAGTTGATGAAGAATTTTTGCAGGAAAATAAAATAACATTTAGACCGATACCGAAGGAGTTGAGGAAATGAACGCGATGCCAAATTTGAAAATTATCTGCGACAAAGTTGTTGACGCATACAAAAAAATTTATGGTGACAAAGTTCGCGCAGTTTATCTGTATGGAAGTTACGCACGCGGTGACTTTGATGAAGAGTCCGACATTGATTTTGCGGCGATTGTTGAAGGTGAAAAACCTCAGTGGACTGAAAAACGTTCAAAACTTCTTCGCGAAACTGAAGAAATTGATGCAGTTTATGATGTTTTTATTTCGCCAAAAGTCATTTCTGCCACCTACTTTGACAAATATTATCCTGAACTTCCATACTACAGAAACATTTTACAGGAGGGCAAACTCATTGCGTGATTTATCAAAATATCGGCTTGATAGAGCTACAGAATTTCTTTCTGAAGCCGAATTGCTTTTTCAAGCCGGAACTTTCAAAGGTTCAATCAATCGCTCCTACTACGCAATTTTTACAGCAGTTCGCGCCTTACTTGCGGAAGAAGAAAAAGACTTCAAAAAACATTCTGCAGTTATCGCTTACTTTCGCCAGTATTACATTAAGACAAAAATCTTTGACAAAAAATTTTCAGATTACATTGGTGACGCTTTTGAAATTCGTAATAACTGTGACTACGAAGATTTTTATATTGTGTCACGAGAAGAAGCAGAAATTCAATACAATCACGCTGTTGAATTTTATAAAGCAATAAAAAATTTTTTGGAGGTGAGGGAATGGAATTAAAAAAATATCAGCATAGAACTTTGGAAATTTTAGATAACTTTCTGACAGATGCAAAAAGTATCGGCAACGCAAAGGCGTTTGAAAAGTATCAAGCCGCGCAGGATTACAATTCTCAGTATCAGCCGCTGACAGATTTAGAAAATGTACCTTATGTATGTTTGCGACTTCCGACAGGCGGCGGAAAAACTTTGCTTGGAACTTGTGCAATAAAATCGGTGGCAGAAAATTTTCTTGAGCAGGAATTTCCATTTGTGCTTTGGCTCGTGCCTTCAAATGAAATTAAGCAACAGACTTTAAAAAAGTTGAATGACGTAAAAAGTTTTTACAATCAATTTCTGTATAAAAATTTTCAAGGCGGTTTGCAGATTTTTGATGTGGCAGATTTTCACAAACTTCGTCCGCAGGATTTAGAACAGAAATTAAATATTTGCATTTCGACAATACAAACTTTTAGACGTGATGTCAAAGATGTTTTAAAAGTTTTTCAGGCTGATGAGGAAATTGAAAGTTGTTTTAGAAACATTCCGCAAGAAAATTATTTTCGACTTGACGATAAAAAGCGATACAAAACATTTGCAAATTTGCTTGCTTATCTTCGTCCGCTGATGATTGTAGATGAGGCGCACAATTGTTCCACGACTTTAAGTTTTGAAACAATAAAATTTTTGCGACCTTCGGCAGTGATAGAGTTGACAGCAACACCTGCAACAAATTCCAACGTACTTGTAAAAATTTCTGCAGAAGAACTTTATCGTGAAGAAATGATAAAGTTGCCGATAATTTTGGGTGAGGTTTCTGATTCACCTGGAAAGACAATAGATTTTGCAGTGCAGAAACGCGCGGCGTTGGAAGAAATTGCATTGACTGAAGATGATTACATCAGACCGATTGTGCTTTACCAAGCAGAAAATAGAAATCTTGATTGCAATGTTGACTTTGTAAAAAATTATTTGATTGAAGACGCAAAAGTTCCTGCGGAGCAAATTGCCATTGCGACAGGTGACAATCCTGAACTTAACGGCGTAAATTTATTTTTAAAAAATTGTCCGATACGTCACATAATAACAGTGCAAGCCTTGAAGGAAGGATGGGACTGTCCTTTTGCGTCAATTTTGTGTTCACTGACAAAAACACATTCCTCAAGAGATGCGGAACAACTTTTAGGCAGAGTTTTGCGAATGCCTTACGCAAAAAAAAGAAGTCTGCCGGAATTGAATCAAGCGTACGCATTTTTTAAAATAAATTCTTGGACAGAAGCACTTACAAAAATTAAAGACAATTTGTTTGGAATGGGATTTGATGACAGTGAAGTAAATTTTGCGCTGAATGTTCAGCAGAAACTTTTCAATCAAAAAATTACAATAAAGATAGAAACGGAACAGCCACCGAGAATTGATTCACTCAATTTCATTTTGCAAAGTCAGATTTCTGTAGAAAAAGTTGCGGAAGGTTACAAGGTTACTTTTGACAATGTGACTGATGACGATTTAAAGGAAATTGAAAATAACAAGCAGAAAATTTTTTCAAAAGCAGAAGACCGCGAAAAATTTTCTAAAGCAGTTTTGGAAGAAAATTTTAAGCAGAAAAAAAATAATTCACCTGCCGAGCGTGGTGAAATTTTTTCAATTCCGCAATTATGTCTGGATTTAGGAGAAGGCTTGAAGATAGCTAAGTGCAGTGATTTTATTCCTGCGGACGATTGGACATTGACTGAAACAAATGATTATGCTTTGGAAATTTCAAAAGTTGAATCTGACATAAAATTTTTTGAACTTAATTTGCATGGAAATAAATTGGTCGAAAAATTGTTGCCTGATGATGAAAATTTATTTGTCGGAAAAACAAACTGGACGCAGACTGAACTTATAAGTTGGTTGGAAGAAAAAATTGAACACAACTTTATAACTGCGGAAGATTTTTTAGAATATACTCGGCGTGTTTTAGAGCGATTGATGAATGAAAAAAATTTTACGCTGGCAGAATTAGTGCAGTTAAGATTTAGTTTGAAAAAAATGTTGTCGGCAAAAATTGAAACTTTAATTGATGAAGCGAGTAAGAAAGTTTTCAATCTTTTTACTGACAATGTATCAGGAAAAATTCGCGTGGAAAAAGATATTGCATTTACTTTTGATTCAAAAATTTACCCTGCGAAAAAATTTTACACAGGTTCGACGAAATTTGACAAACATTTTTATTCAGTGATTGGTGATATGAACAGCGAAGAAATTGACTGCGCCAGATTTATTGATGCCAATCCAAAAGTCGAATTTTGGATAAGAAATATTGAGCGTGAAGAATATTATTCTTTTTGGATGCCGATGCACAGACACAAGTTTTATCCTGATTTTGTTGTAAAGTTGAAGGACGGTACTTACGCCGCTATTGAATACAAAGGCGAAAAATTTTTAGATACACTGGATACAGAAGAAAAAAATATGCTTGGTGAACGATGGGCGAACAAAAGTAATGGTTGTTGTAAATTTTTGTTGGCTGTGAAACGTGATAAAAATGGTCGTGATATTTCTGCACAGGTTAGAGATTTTTTTAATTGAAATTGTTGACGGTGGCTTTTATGAATAAATTTCGGCACGGAGGAAATATTTACAATTCGCAAGGCGCAGCAGAAAATTTTTTAGACTTCAGCGCGAATATAAATCCGCTCGGACCGTCGGAAAAAGTTTTGCAGGCGTTGCAAGAAAATCTGCGCGGCGTGGTAAATTATCCCGACGCAAACGCGACTGAATTAAAAAACGCAATTTCAATGCGCTACAAAATTCCTGCAGAAAATTTAATCTTGCTGAACGGCGCGGCAGAATTTTTTTATTTGTACTTTCAAGTTCTGAGACCGCGAAAAGTTTTAATTCCTGTGCCGACATTTTCGGAGTATGAACGCGCGGCGCGTGCGGCAGGCTCTGAAGTAGAATATTTTTTTCTGCGGGAGGAAGATAATTTTCAACTCGACACAGAAAAAATTTTGCAACAAAAGTGCGACTGTATAATTTTAGGCAGACCGAACAATCCGACAGGCAATTTAATTTCAGTCGCGGAAGTCAAAAAAATTTCCGAACTCGTGCCGACAGTTTTGGACGAATCATTTATAGACTTTTTAAAAATTGAATCGGCAAAAAGTTTTGCGGGAAAAAATTTAGTCGTCGTGCAATCTCTGACAAAAATTTTTGCGTTGCCGGGTTTAAGGTTGGGCTTTGCGGTCGCTGAAAAAAATCTTGCGGAAAAATTCAACGCGGCTAAAGATGTTTGGAATGTAAATTTTTTGGCGCAGAAAGCAGGAGTCGCAGCACTTACTGATGAAAAATTTTTGACTGACACAAGAAACTGGCTTGAAGTTGAAAAAAAATTTTTTGTCGAGGGTTTAAAAAATTTGCCTGTAAAAATTTTCGCGCCGACTGTGAATTTTGTTTTGCTGAAAGTTTCGACTGAAAAAATTGCAGAAAAAATTTTAAACCAACTTCGCGCAGAAAAAATTTTACTTCGCAGTTGCGAAAATTTTGTCGGCTTGGACGGAAGATTTTTGCGCTCGGCAATTCGCAGTCGTGAGGAAAATATTTTGCTTTTGGATGCTCTGCGAAAAATTTTTCAAGATTGGTAACAAAAAAGTACCTGCTTTAAAAATTCAAGTCGATAAGATAGAATTGAAAAAATTTTTCTATCTAAAAGTTGAGGAGTGAGCGATATGGTTGCAGTTTTTGCGAAATGTAAAGTTGTCGGCGGCAAGGAAAAAATTTTTGTCGACTTGGCTCATGAGTTGGCTGAAAAAAGTCGCGCGGAGTCTGCGAATGTCAGTTAC
This sequence comes from uncultured Selenomonadales bacterium, assembly GCA_937910665.1. Classification (GTDB taxonomy): domain Bacteria; phylum Bacillota; class Negativicutes; order Selenomonadales; family Selenomonadaceae; genus Quinella. The sequence goes on along the minus strand of CALEPR010000082.1, from coordinate 30,424 downwards.
GATATTTTGAGCGAAATTGACAAAGACAACGGCGAATTTTTTTTCTTGGAAAAGTGGAAAGACAAAGCCGGGCTTGATGAACATATGGCGACGGATCATTTTAAAAATATTATTGCGGAGGTTCAAAAAATTATCGAGGGCGAACTCGAAATTCATGTTTACGAAGCGATTTAAAATTTTTTTAGGAGAGAGCGAAAGATGCATTTTTCAAGTGGAATAAACAGACCGCCTTACGAAGCTAAGGACGGTTTTTTACAAATTACTTCGGGTTGCACGCATGGAACTTGTAAGTTTTGCAGTTTTTACAAAGACAGCAAATTTAAATTTTCTCCAATGGAAGAAATTGAGTCAGACATTAAAGAACTTCGCGATTCAGGTTGGGAGTTCGACAGAATTTATTTGCAAGGCGCAGATCCTTTGATTCGACCTTACGAAGATTTAGTTAAAATTGCCGAAATGATTTACAAATATTTGCCCTATGTCAAAACAATCGGCGGTTATGCGCGGGTGGATAATTTAAAAAATAAAACTGTCGAACAGATTAAAAAACTTTTTGAAATGGGGTACTGTTATTTTTATTTTGGAATGGAGAGCGGCGACGATAAACTTTTGGCGCGAATGAACAAAGGTTACAAGTCTGAAGTGATTGTCGAGCAGTGCAAAAAAATGGACGAAGCCGGTATGCCTTACATTGGAAATTTTTTGGGCGGACTTGGCGGACATAATTATGGCTTGAGCCACGCAAGAGAATCTGCGCGGGTGATAAATCAATTAAAGCCTGCAATGATTTATGCGTCGGAATTAACTTTGTTTCCCGATACTCCGCTTTCAGAAGAAGTTGACGCAGGAACTTTCGAGGAAGCGACTGAACTCGAAAGGATTCAGGAGTTGCAGGAATTTATTCGCTGCTTGACGACTGAAACAAATTTCCGCGCCGAACACGTTACAATTCCTGTCCCAATTTATGGAAAAGTTCCGGAAGATAACGACAGAATGATTGCGAAGTTGCAGAGGGCGATCGACGAACACGGCGAAGAAAATTTAAGAAATTATCGCGAGCATATTTTTGGATTGTGAGGCGCGAAGATGATTTTATATTTCAGCGCGACAGGCAACAATAAATATGTTGCGGAAAAAATTTCTCAGGTGACAGGCGATTATATTTTGCCGCTGAAAAAACTTGTTCGCGAAAAAATTTTTCAGCTGACGATTAAAGACGGTGAAAATTTTGGAGTAATTATGCCGACTTATTGGGAAGGTTTACCTTCGATAATTTTGGATTATCTGCAAGACGCAAAATTTATTTTTGAAGGAAAAAATCACTACAAATATTTTGTTGCGACTTACGGCTGCGATTATGGAAATATTTTGTCGACCGCACAAAAAGAATTTAAAAAAGTCGGAGTGAAATTTGAAAGTTTATATGCCGCTCGATTTGTCGATAATTGGAGTCCGATGTTTTATTTGAAAGATGCAGAAAAAAATCGCCGCGCAGAAATTAACGGCGAGATGGAGACTGCAGAAATTGCTCAAAAAGTTTTAAATCGCGAAGTCGGTCACACTTTGCCGGATCAAATGTTGGCGATTACTGCGATGGCGGCGAAAGCAAATTACAATCGAATCAGAAAAACAAAACTTTTCACCGTGAATAAAAATAAATGCGTCGGTTGCGGATTGTGTGCGCGGCAATGTCCTCTCGACGCGATAGAAATTCAAAATAAAAATCCTGTTTGGATAAAATCGACTTGCACACTTTGTTTGGGATGTTTTCATCGTTGTCCTGCAGGCGCGATTGATTATGACGGCTGTTCTTTGCGTAACGGTCAGTATGTAAATAAAAATGTAACTCTTGATGATTGAAAAAAATTTTTGCTGAAGCAAGCGTAAATATTTTTCCGCCGATGTTGCGGATTTTTTTTGCGTTGAAAAATTTTTATGCTATTACTTCGGCGATTAAAATTCCGCAAAAAAAAATTTTATTTTCCATGAAATATTTACAACAAAAAAATTTTCAGTCATAATAAACAAAATTTTTGTGATTTGAAAGTCGGGTTGTAAAAATTTTGCTTTATGAAGAAAAGACCTCATTACATTGTGGACGGATATAATTTAATTCACGTCTGGAAAGAAATAAATATTGATGACTTGGCGACGGCGCGAGAAATTTTAATTCGCAACTTGATCGAGTATGGCGGCTATGAAAATTTTGAAATGACTGTTGTCTTTGACGCAGGAAAAACTGAGGAAGATGAGCGCGAGGAAGTTTACAGCAAAATTTTTCGCGTCATTTACAGCGGCTTCGAGGAAACTGCCGACAGCGTGATTGAGCGATTGACTGTCGAGGAAGTTAAAAAGCGTCGCGAAGTTCATGTCGTAAGCTCGGACGCTTTGATTGAAACGGTAATTTTAGGTGCGGGAGCTTATCGACATCCTTCGCGAGAATTTTATCGAGCTGTCAGGCGCGCAAAAAAAAATTTGCGGAAAGAATATCTCGGTAACGTAACTTTACCTGTCCGAAGAAATGAAGTCGGAGATCGAATTGATTCAAAAGTTTTAGCCGAACTTGAAAAAATGCGTAGACAAAGTTAGCTGAAAAATTTTTTTTAGGAGGAATAAAAATGTGTTTGGCTTTTCCGGGAAAAGTAATTGAAATAAAAGATAATTTAGCAACGATCGAACACAGCGGAATCAAACGCTCGGCAAGTTTAATGCTCTTGCCTGAAACAAAAGTTGGCGATTATGTTTTAGTCCACGCAGGTTTTGCGATGCAAATTGTTGACGAGGAAGAAGTTAAGCTGCGCGACGCTTTGGTTGCGGAAATGAATGGCGCACCGCGAACAGTTTTTTCTCTTGAGCAACAGATGAATTTTGAAACAAAAAGTTAGAACTTGTGTTCACAAGTTCGAGGGATAAGGAGAAACTAATTCCTATTCCCTGAAGTTGTGGATACAGTTTCTTAAATTTTTTTCTAAAATGCTCAGAAAACAATTTGGAATAGTTCTGTGCGGTTTGACCGAATACATTTTGAAAAATTTATGAACATATTTTTGATTTTGATAATTGCGCTCGGGCTGATAATTTTTTTGTTGCGATTTAAAATTCAAATCGGGTCGGCGATGTTGGTCAGCGGAATTTTTATTTGGTTTTGTCGCGAACCGACATTTTTAAAATTACTTCAGGCTTTCTGTGAAACTTTTACTTTGCCGCGAACTTACGACATAATTTTTGCGTTGTACTTGATAATGTGTCTGGAAATTGAACTTCGCAAAAGCGGAGCACTCGCGGATATGGTGAAGGCGTTGCGGAAACTTTTTTCAGGCGTGAAAGTTTTGTTGGCGACGATGCCGGCATTTTTGGGACTGTTACCTTCGGTCGGAGGCGCAAGATTTTCCGCGCCGATTGTCGAAGAACTTTCCGCAGGATTAAATTTAAAATCTGAGCGCAAGGCGGCAATAAATTTTTGGTTCAGACACATTTTTGAATTTTCCAGTCCGATAATTCCGGGAATGATTATGGCGTGTTCAATCGCGGGAGTTCCTTTCGGAGAATTTTTAAAGCACTTGGCTTGGGTGACTGTCTTGGCTTTTTCGGTCGGCTGGCTGGTTCTGATTCAAAAAATAAAAATTCCGCCGTCGCTCAAAGTTCAAAAATCTGCGGCAGAAATTTTTCACGAACGGCAAGGATTATTTTTATCTTTCCTGCCTGTCGCGTCGATATTTTTTTTGGTCGCGGCTTTTGGTTTAACGGCATCGGTCGCAACTTTTTTGGTTGTCGTGGGAATGTATTTTGTCCTGAACTTTGCAAAAAGATATGTCGGCTTGAAAGAAATTTTTATCGGCGCATTTGATTGGAAAATGTCGCTGAATATTTGTTGCATTTTATATTTTATTCAGCTTTTGGAAGTCACAAATGTTTTGACAGAAATTGTTTCGGCGTTTCAAAATTCGCCGCTGCCTGTTCCTGTGATAATCGCTTGCGTTTCTTTCATCATCGGAATTTTGACAGGAATGAGTCAAGGACATGTTGCAATAGTTATGCCAATCGTGGCGGCGTTGGGAACCGGAAATTTAAATCTGGCAGGAATTGCGATGGCTTTCGGAGTCGCCGGACAAATGTTGACACCGACTCACGTCTGTTTGATAATCACGATAGATTATTTCAAAACTGATTTGCTGAAAACTTTAAAACCGCTCGCGCTTTGCGAAATTTTAATTTTGACAATCTTCAGTGTTTACACTTACTTGACTTGGTGAAAAATTTTGTTGACGCTGAAAAAATTACTTAATAAAATTTGGAGGAAATTTTTGATGTTGGAATTTTGTACTTTGATTTTGCAGGTAAATTTTTTTGTCTTTCCGATCAGCGCAGGAATTTTGACTTACAAAAAAATTAACGGCAAACCCGGCGGCAGATTTTTGCGAATGATGGTCATGAGTTTCATAATGATAATTATTTCTTACATTGGAATCATTGTGAACGAAACGCCGGAGCGGAAACAGGAAATTATAAATAATATTCATCAAATGGTGGAGCCGATTTTAATTAGGAGTGAGGAATGAGGAGTGAGAAATTTTTCTCTAACCCCTAAATCCTAACCCCTAAATCCTAACCCCTAGAATGAGGAGTGAGAAATTTTTTGCGTCTGGATATTTATTTGCAAGACTTACTTTCAAAAAGTAATCAAACAGTTGATGCGACTGATTTTGTTGCAGAAAAAAATTTTTTGCCGAGTTCGATGTCGCGCAGTCATATTCAGAAACTTATTTCGGATGGCTTGGTTAAAGTTGACGGAAAAATTATTTTGAAAAGCAGTTACAAACTTTCAGGCGGAGAAAAAATTTCTGTCGCAGAAATTAAAAATGTTGAATCGGAATATTTGCCTGAAAATTTGCCGCTGGACATTTTGTATCAAGATTCAGATATAATTGTCGTGAACAAGGCGCGGGGAATGACTGTTCATCCTGCAGAAACTGTTCGGAGCGGAACTTTGGTCAATGCACTTTTGTATCACTGCAAAGATTTGTCCGGGATAAATGGAGTTATGCGCCCGGGAATTGTTCACAGGTTGGACAAAGATACTTCAGGAGTTATGGTCGTCGCGAAAAATGATTTCGCTCATGTCAACCTTGCCGAGCAGATAAAAAATAAAACTGCCGTGAGAAAATATCTTGCGATAGTTCACGGAGAAATTTCCGACAACGCAGGAATTATTTCCGGAGCGATTGGTCGCGATAAAGTTGACAGAAAAAAAATGTCAGTTACGGCGGACGGAAAACCTGCCGTGACTGAGTTCAGAGTTTTGGAGCGATTTAAAAATTTTACTTACGTCGAGTGCAAACTTCAAACAGGAAGGACACATCAAATTCGCGTCCACTTTTCTGAAATTGGTCATCCGCTTGTTGGAGATCCAAAATATACTTCGAGAAAAAATATTTTTGAAATTCAAGGGCAAGCGTTGCACTCTCACACTTTGACTTTGACTCAGCCGACGACAGGAGAAATTTTAAATTTCGCCGCGCCGCTGCCGGAAGATATGAAAAAAATTTTGCAACAACTCGGAAAGGTTTGATTGAAATGAACAAAATTAAACGCATCTTTTTGATCGTCTTGGACAGTTTCGGAATTGGAAACGAACCGGACGCAGCCGACTTCGGCGACGGAGTTTGCAATACTTTGAAATCCATCACAAGTTCAAATAAATTTTATACGCCGAATCTTGAAAAACTTGGACTGTTTAACATCGACGGCGCGGACTGGGCAAAAAAAACTGTCGCAAATCCTGCGGCAAGTTTCGCCAGACTTCAAGAAGCCTCTCGCGGAAAAGATACAACGATAGGTCACTGGGAAATTGCCGGAATAATTTCCGAAAAACCTCTGCCGACTTATCCCGAAGGTTTTCCGACTGAAATTATTTCAGAACTTGAAAAAAATTTCGGCAGAAAAATTATTTGCAACAAACCTTACTCCGGCACGGCGGTTATTCACGATTATGGCGAGGAACATCTTCAAACTGGAGCGTTGATTGTCTACACCTCCGCCGACAGCGTTTTGCAAATTGCCGCACACGAAAAAATTATTTCTCTCGACGAACTTTATCGCTATTGTAAAATCGCCAGAAAAATTATGCAAGGCAAGCATGGAGTCGGAAGAGTAATTGCTCGACCTTTTACAGGAAATTTTCCGAACTTTGAAAGAATGGCTCAACGTCATGATTTTTCCCTCGAACCTCCGAGAGAAACAATTCTTGACGCACTTCAAAAAAATAATTTTGCGACAATCGGCGTGGGAAAAATTTTTGATATTTTCGCAGGAAAAGGAATTTCAGAATCGCTCGGAATAAATTTCGACAACACCGACGGCATGAAAAAAACTTTCGCGCAGGCAGAAAAAAATTTTGAAGGTCTTTGTTTTGTAAATTTGGTTGACTTCGACATGAAATTTGGTCACCGCCGCGACGTTGACGGCTACGCAAATGCGATGACAACTTTTGATTTTGAACTTGGCGCATTTTTAGGGAAACTGAAAAGCGATGACATTTTAATGATAACCGCCGATCATGGTTGCGATCCCGCCGCGCCCGGCACGGATCACACTCGCGAATATGTTCCGCTCCTGATTTACGGACAAAAAATTCAGTCGGCAGTGAATTTAGGAACACTCCCGACTTTCGCAACAATCGCCGCGACGATTGCAGAAATTTTTTCTGTAGACTTCAAGACTCAGGGAAAAAGTTTTTTCGATCTGATTCGCAAATTTTAGAAACTGTATCCAAAACTTCAGGAAATAGAATTTAGTTTCCCCTTCTCCCTCAACCCTTATCCTTGGAACTTTTAAAATGATTGCAGATGTCATTCATAATTTGTAGCGGAGACCAGTCGGTTGTATCAACTGTGTAATCTGCTTGAGAATAAAATTTTTGTCGCTCTGCCAAAAGTTTTTTTATTGTCTGAAGTCTTTCCTCGCCGCCGTTGTCAAGAACCGGACGTTCTCCACGTCTTTCGGTGCGATTAAAAATTTCTTCCGGCTCGGTCGTCAGACAAACAATCACGCCGGAACTTTTTAAAAGCTGAATATTTTCTTCATCTTTGACCGTGCCGCCGCCCGTCGCGATGACTAAATTTTTTCGCGCAGTCACTTCGGCGACAGCTTTTTTTTCCAGTTCGCGAAAATATTTTTCCCCATGCTTTTCAAAAATTTCTGTGATAGTCATCCCGGAATCTTTTTCAATCTTTTGATCTAAATCGACAAAACCGCGTCCAAGTTTTGCAGCCAAAAGTTTTCCCAGACTAGTCTTTCCTGTCCCCATAAAGCCGGTAAGAATTAAATTTCCTTTCACCTTACACCTAAAACCTTTCGACTAAATTTCTCCGCGCTTAATCGCGGCAAGTGCCTCATTCATATCGTTAAAAACTGCCGTGCAAAGATTTCTGATTTCCTCAGTCGGCTCAACGCAGTCGATAACCATAATTGTTGATGACTTCGCCGCCGCTCCTGCGCGAACGCCGTTAAAACTGTCCTCGAAAACATAACAGTCGGCAGGATTTATTTTAATCATCTCCGCCGCCAAGATAAAAATGTCGGGCGCAGGTTTACCATTTTTAATTTTGTCGCCGCCAACAAGCGCGGAAAAATATTTCTCCCAGCCAAGCCGCTTAACTCTGTCCTCCACAACAAAAGTTTCACTGCTACTCGCCACAGCCATAGGAATTTTATTTTCAGCAAAGTATTTTAAAATTTCCTCAACGCCGGGTTTGACTTCAAGATTTTTTTCGGACTCAACCTTGACACCTTCAAAAACTTTTGCAATATATTTGTCAGCGTCAACTTCTTCAGCAGTATAAAACCTGTGCAAGATTGAAGGCATTTGCTTAACGCCGCTGCCACTCATCGCGACGGCAAGATTCGGTTTTCTTTCCACGCCGAAAAAATCTGCTGTTTCAAACCACAGCCTGCGATAAAGTTTTTCAGTGTCAACCAAAGTTCCGTCCATGTCAAAAATTGCTCCGCATTTCATTTCAAAAAAAATTCTCCTTTCGACTGATAGAAAATTTCCCGCCGCCGAACTTTCGACAGCGGGATTTTTTTTTCCGAAAATATTTTATAAAAATTTTTTAAATTTTGAACTTGCCGATAACATTCTGCATTTCCTGCGCCATTTCGGCAAGTGAACGACTTGCATCTGCAATTTCGTGCATGGTTGCAGTTTGTTCTTCAGATGCGGCAGAAACAGTTTCAGATTCTCGCGCAACTTCTCGGCTCTTGGTGTTAATATTGTCAACAGATTGAGTGATAACTTCTGTGCTTGAAACTAAATTTGCAACGATCGTCTCCATCTGCTCGGAACCTTTTGCAATTTCCGTGACCATGTGAATAATTTCGCCGAAAGTCTTTCCTGCGCCGTCAACTGCATTTGTACCTTCCTTGACGTTATTAACGCCTTCCTGCATTGATTGAACTGCGTTTTGTGCTTTCTCCTGAATCGAACCGATGAGGTCTGAAATTTCACGCGCAGAACCTTGTGACTGCTCAGCAAGTTTTCTGACTTCGTCCGCAACGACCGCAAAGCCTCTGCCGTGTTCACCTGCTCTCGCCGCCTCAATCGCCGCATTGAGTGCAAGCAAATTTGTCTGGTCGGAAATTGCTGCGATAGCGTCAACAATTTTACCAATCTTGTCTGACTCTTCGCCGAGCAGAGCAATGACTTCGGCTGATTCGCTAACCGATGACTCAATTTTTTTCATCTGATCGACAGCATTTTTGACGCTGTGACCTCCGGCTTCTGCCGCACGATTTGTTTCCTCAATTCGACTTGAGGACGCACTCAAAGTATCCGTGAAAGTGTTCATGTGACTTTTAAGTTCTTCCGCTTGTGAACTTGCGCTTTCGACTTCTACAAATTGTTCATTACAAGCACCGGCGACATTTACGATCGAGTCGGCGACTTGGTTAATTGCAATGGTCGATTGATCTGCGCTCGCCGTCAACTGTTCAGATGCGGCAGCAACTTGTTCGGCAGCTGTGACGACTTTCTGAACCATATCCTGCACATTTTCGCGAAGATTTTTAACTGCGCGACTCATTTCTCCAATTTCGTCGCCACGCTCCAAATTGAGCGAATTTTGGGCGTTATTCGACCTGAAATCTCCTGTACTCAAAATATCCATGCACTCCGTGACTGTGCGAATTGGTCCAATCATTCTGCCTGCGAGGAAGTTTGAAATAATTATCAAAACAATTTCCAGAATCAAGATGACAATCCCGGTCATAATAACTGTGCTTCTAAATTCGTCGTCCGCTATTTTTTGCATGTCAGCAGTTTTTGCGTCAATGTAGTCGATCCAAACTCCCGTGCCGAGAACCCATTTGTAAGGCTCAAAAGCGGCAGTATAATTTCTTTTAGGCAACGGTTCAGTTTCATTTGGTTTTGCGAACATTAAATCTGTGTATCCGCCACCTGGTTTTCTTCCGTTCTCAATCATTTCTTTAATGAATTGTTTACCTGTCGGGTCTGTCAGATTTATTCTGGATTTACCTTCAGTTTCTTTTCTGCCGAGCAAAGCGACATTGACACCGTCATAAGTATCAATCCAAAAATAACCTGCGCCGTTGTCGTAGCGCATATTGCGGACAAGCTCCGCCGCCTCAGTTTTTGCCTGTTCCTCCGTGAGTAATCCTGCTTGTTGGCGTTTGTAAATTTGATCGATGATACTTATTGCGGATTCGGTTTGAATTTTAAGTTCGCGCTCAACGTCTGCGGTCAAAGTTGTCCGAAATTCTTCGACTTTTGACTCTGTTTCGTCCAAAACAGTTTTCAGAAATATCACGCCCATACAAACCATTGTAATCAGTGATGCGCCGATCATCATCATTAAAAACTGACTCTTCATTGATTGCAATCGTTCCATAGAAAGCCCTCCCAAAAATAATTTCCTAACAAAAATTGTAAACAGATTATTCTATTTCCCTGTCTAAAGTTCCTGCAGAAAAAAATTTTTTACAGCAAAATTGAAACAAAGAATTTTTTTTGAAAATAGTTTTGAGCAAAAATAAAAAAGATAAAAATTTTTTTTCAAGGAGTGATTAAGATGACTATGGCGGTCAAGAACAACATGAGCGCGGTTCATGCGTTGAACACTTTCAAATCAAGTTCTGGGTTTGCTCCAATGAAAATTTTTGTCAGACTTCATAAAAAAAATTTCTGATAAACTTCAGTTCATCAGGGGGAATTTTTTTTTTGCAAGAGTTATTTGACAATGACGACACAACGATTGATTTTGAAACCTTGTGCGGAAAATTTATTTTCATACTCAGTGCGAATATTTTCAGGCGGTTCATTTGCGTGCAAGTCAAAAGTCACGTCGCGAACTTCAAAATTTTTTTCAGCAAATTGTTCAAGCGAAAAGTCAAACAAATTTCTGTTATCTGTCTTGAAATGAATTTCGCCGCCGGACTTCAAAATTTTTTGATACATATCCAGAAAATTTATATAGGTCAATCGGCGTTTGAAATGTCTTTTCTTAGGCCAAGGATCGCAGAAATTTATATAAAGTCTGTCAACTTCTCCGTCCGAAAAAATTTCTGAAATTTTATTTATGTCGAAAACTGCCAACCGAACATTCGACAAATTTTTTTCTTGAACTTTTCGTGCCGCCTTCAAGACAACTTCCTTTTCCATTTCCAGACCGAGAAAATTTTTGTCAGGATTTCTTTCGGCAAGCTGAGTTATAAAATCGCCTTTGCCTGTTCCAAGTTCCACAAAAAGTTCACGCGACAAATCGTCGCTGAAAAGTTTTCGCCAACCGCCTTTTTTTTCTTCGCCAATCTCGCTAACAGAAACAAAGTCAGAAAAATTTTGTAATTTTTCTTCGGTGTGCGGTTTCTTTCTGATTCTCAAAAGTTTTTCTCCATTTCCAAAAATTTTTATGATTTATCTTCGGTGCGGCAAAAAATTTTCTAAAAAAAACTGCCGGAAAGAATTTTTTCCGATTTGTCGCGCCGAAAAAATTTTTTCTGTGGATTGAAAAAATTATCTTGCGTAAACTACAACCCGCTCCTGTTCCCTCACGCCGACAAGCCTACCTTCAATTCGCATCTGTCGCATATTTCCAAGACACTGTTCAAGAAAATCTTCCTGCGCCATAACATAATCTTCGTCTGCATAGTCGCCGTCAAAGTCCTCGATAAGTTTGTCGCCGAAATAATTTGCTGCCAATTCAGTCAAAAGAGAAAGTTCCTTGCAAGTCAAAGTTGCCATATCGCGCCGAACATTTAAAAAGCAAGTGCCGAAAATTCCTTCCACATTTAATTCAATGGTCGCTCCACCCATGCCTTCGATGTGATGAAAAGTTTCAACAGAGTCGGCAACATATTTCAAAAAAACTTCAAAATCATTTTTTGAAAATTTTCCATTCAAAGCAAAAGAAAGTTCAAGCATGCCGCTTTTTGAATCGTAAGTGACGGACTGCACTGCGGGATAGACAACAAGAATTGATGCCAAAAGTCGACTTGCGTCGGGATTTGGTTTTTTTTCTCTCTTCAGAAAATCGAACATGAACTCAATACCTCCTTGCTAATATTCCGACCGTCAAAATTTTTTTCTAAAATCGCTATCATAAAAATTCCAAAAAAAGCGAGGGTAAATTTCTCCTCGCTCCTTCCTTCAGAAAATTTCTGCATAAGTTTATCAGTCTTTTATATTTTCTGTCAACTCATTTATGCGTTAATTCAAAAAATTTTTATTGCGGTTTAATTCTTTTCACAGCTTCGGAGAGCGGCGGAATAATTTGTTTTTTGCGACTCATAACGCCGGGCAAGTAAACATGAGTTCCGCTCGCATCTTTCTTGAACGCCTCGCCGATTAAAGTTTTCGGAGAACCTGCGTAAATTAAGTAAGTCGATTCTTCCAAAATATCTGTCACCATTAACAAGTGCAGATCGAAACCTTCGCGCTCACAATGTTCACGCATAACTTCAATTAACTTGCCTTCAATGTCCAGAACTTCTTTCGGATCCATTACAGAAATCTGACTTACCAAAATTCTGTAGTCGCCGATCTTAAATTCTTTCATGTCGTTCTTTGCAATTTCAGTAGGAGTTTTTCCGCCGATACCTGCGCCTGCGCGGAGCATGGCAAGACCATATTCTTTCAAGTCAACTCCGGCAATGTCGGCAAGACGCTCCGCAGTTTTTTTGTCGTAAGGAGTGCAAGTCGGCGACTTAAACAAAACTGTATCAGAAATAATTGCTGAAAGTAAAAGTCCTGCGATTGATTGAGGAATTTCAATATCTTGTTGCCAATGCATGTTAGCCACGATTGTGCAAGTGCAACCGACAGGTTCTTGGTGAATATAAATCGGCTCGGAAGTTTGAACTCCTCCAAGTCTGTGGTGATCTATAATTTCAACAATTTTTGCGTCCTCAATTCCTTCGACAGCTTGACCGCGTTCGTTATGGTCAACCAGAATAACTTTTTCGCGCTCAGGCAACATAATTTCGTCCGAGCTGACAATTCCGACAAGTTTGTTGTTCTCGACGACAGGATAGCTGCGAAATCTATTTTCGTCCATAATTCCTTTAATGTCTGAAAGCAAATCCATCGGACGGAAACAAACAGGATCGGGATGCATAATTCTGCGAATAGGAACGCACTGATTCAAAAGTCTGCCGACTGTGTAAGTGTCGTATGGCGTGGCAAGGACGAAAACTTTTTTCTCCGCAGCCTCAGCCAAAGCCTCAGGCGCAACTCGACAGCCGCCGGTTACAATCATGCAGGAAATTCCCGCCTTCAAAAATTTTTTCAAAGTTTCAACACTTCTGTCGCCGACAAGCAGAATATCTTTTTTATTTGTATTTGCAAGACTTGTTTCGACGCTTCCTGCGGCAATTTTGATTGAGCCTTCGATAAATTCATTTTCATCTCCGGCAACCAAAACTTTCGATTCGGTAGCCTGAATAATATCGCGGTAACGAACGCGCATATCTACCAAACTTTGCAAGCCGAGTTCAAGAAAATATCTTTTCGCCAAGTCTCCGACAGAAACTATTCCAACTAAGTCGCCGTTGCTGTCCGTGACGGGAACGGATTGCAATTCGCTCTTTCGCATAACTTCTCCCAAGCGTCTGAGCGTGTCGTGTTGGCGGACGACGGTTTTACATTCCAGCGCAACATCTTTCACACGCGGATACAAATCTGTCAGCAAGAGCGGCTGATCAATTTTAAAATATTCCAGCGCATACTTTGTTTCATTGTTGACTTTTCCGCAACGTGCAGGGATAGCATTCACGCCCAACGCCTGTTTCAAGTGCGAATAACCAATCGCCGCACAAATTGAATCGGTGTCGGGATTTCTGTGACCAATAACATAAATAGGTTTGTTAGCTGAACCTTTCATTCAAAAACCTCCTAAAAAAATATTTTACAAAATTTTTTGCGGATAAAATTTCTGAAATATTCTAGCTTAAATTTTTTTTGTAAGCAAGAGTTTGACTTTGTGAGCGGGAAAAATTTTTCATAAAAATTATTTGTTAATCTCTGATTTTGTGTAGTAGCCGCTCTCAACAAGTTCTTTGTCGATATTATTTTTGTCAATCACTACAGGTTGGCAAAGATATGACGGAACGACCATTTTGTGATTGTCGTAGGAAATTGTGTCGTTAATTTCGGGAACTTTTCCTTCCAGAACTGCCTCGACCATCGTCGCACATTTTTCTGCAAGAACTCTGGTATCTTTAAAAATTGTCATGGACTGTTCGCCCGACAAAATATTTTTCACGCCTTGAAGGTCTGCGTCTTGCCCTGTAATCAGCGGAAAATCTTTGCTGACTTTGTAACCTGCTTTTTTCAGTGCCTCGTCAATGCCGTAACTTATTCCGTCGTAAGGAGAAACAATTACATCAATTTTTTTATCGGCGTAATAATTTTGCAAAAGTCTTTCCATTCGCGCTTTGGCGGTTGAAGTTGACCAACGCAAAACACAAATTGTATTGAAATCTGTTTCGCCGGAAGGAACTTTCAACTTTCCGCTGTCGATGTAAGGTTGCAAAACTTCAAAAACTCCTTCGTTAAGAAAGTGAGCATTGTTGTCGTCGGGAGATCCAGCAAAAAATTCTGCGTTGAAAGTTTTATTCGTGTGCCGCAAGTCAAGAGTATCCTCCACATATCGACCGATTAAAATTCCAACGCCTTTGTTGTCAAAAGTTGCGTAGTAAGAAACGCTGTCGGTGTCCATCAAAAGTCTGTCGTAGGCGATGACGGAAATATTTTTTTCCTTCGCCTTCGCCAAAACGTCAACAAGTGCAGTTGAATCAATCGACGCGACTACAAGACAGCTTACACCTTCCTCAATCATTGTGTCGATCTGTTCAATTTGCTTTTTTATGTCGTCCTCAGCATATTTTAAATCGACAGCATAACCTTTTGATTCGAGTTGAGATTTTATGTGATCGCCGTCCTGAATCCAACGCTGCGCCGTTTGCGTCGGCATTGCGACTCCGACCACTTTTCCTGTCGCCGCAGAATTTTTCACGCCGCCGGAATTTTCTCCGCAACCCGAAACAAGAATCACAGACAACAGAAAAAAAATTGCAAAAAACTTTTTCATCTCACCACGCTCCTTATTTATAAATTCCTGCTTGAAAGATTATATTTTTCTAACTATTTTGTCAATGCTGAAAAAGTTTCTTTGTGCTATAATGTTTGAAAATTTTTTGAACCGGGGGGGAAAATTTTTTGGCTTACAAAGATTTAAGAGAATTTATTTCGGAATTGGAGCGGAGAAATTTGCTCAAGCGAATCAAAACTTCTGTCAGCGCAGAACTTGAAATTACAGAAATTACAGATCGCGTTTCCAAGTTTAAAGGAAAAAAAAATGTCGCATTGCTTTTTGAAAATGTTCGCGGCTACGATATGCCTGTCCTGACAAATATGTTTGGAAGTTACGAAAGAATGTCGCTCGCGCTTGGCGTGGAAAATTTGGACGACGCAGCGAATGATATTCGCGAAATTTTGAAACTGCCTTACATTTCTTTCAAAAACAGAATGAGTGTTCTTTCGATTTTGGGAACGGCTCACAAGGCGATAAATTTTCCGAAATATGTCAGAAATGCGCCTTGCCAAGAAGTTGTGGAAACCGAAACGAATCTTGACAAAATTCCAATTTTAAAATGTTGGCCCGACGACGGCGGACCTTTTGTAACTTTGCCTTTGGTCTTTACAAAAAATCCAAACACCGGAAAAAGAAATGTAGGAATGTATCGCTTGCAAAAATTTGATTCAAAAACTACCGGCATGCATTGGCACATTCATAAAAATGGCGCGGAAAATTTTCGCGACTCCGCAGAAAAAATTGAGGCGGCGGTTGCGATCGGAACAGATCCTGTCGTGACTTATGCGGCGACTGCTCCGCTTCCTCGCGACGTGGACGAAATGGTTTTTGCAGGATTTTTGCGGAAAAAATCTGTCGAACTTGTTAAATGCAAAACTGTCGACCTTGAAGTCCCCGCGACCGCAGAAATTATTTTGGAAGGTTATGTTCAGGCAAATGAACTCAGACGCGAAGGACCTTTCGGAGATCACACAGGCTATTACTCGCTCGCCGATGACTATCCTGTTTTTCATGTCTCCTGCATAACGCACAGAAAAAATCCAATTTATGCGGCGACAGTTGTCGGCAAGCCGCCGATGGAAGATTGTTTTTTGGCGAAGGCGACCGAAAGAATTTTTTTGCCGCTCCTCCAACAAATGTTGCCTGAAATTGTCGACATAAATATGCCTTTTGAAGGAGTCTTTCATAACTGCGTTATAGTTTCGATAAAAAAATCATTCCCCATGCAAGCGCGAAAAGTTATGCATGCGCTCTGGGGAATGGGGCAAATGATGAACGTCAAGATGATAATTGTCGTGGACGCTCATGTTGATGTTCAAAATTTATCTGAAGTCGCTTGGAGAGTTTTCAACAATATTGATGCCGAAAATGATTTAGAAATTGTTCATGGACCTCTGGACGTTTTGGATCATTCTTCTCCGATGCCGAAGTGGGGAGCAAAATTAGGAATCGACGCAACAAAAACTTTGCCGGAGGAAGGACACAGCCGCGAATGGCCAAACGAAATTTCCATGTCGCCGGAAGTCAAAAATAAAATTGACGATTTGTGGCAGTCGTTGGAATTGGATTGAAAAAAATTTTGGGGAAAGTCACAAAATGGATTATGCTAATTCGTCTCCGCCGCCGACATAATCTTGAATTGCAAGGGAATAGACAAGCCGTCTGTCGCGCATAAAAGTCAGCATACGCAAAACTTCCCAAGCCGTGTCCAAACTTGTCAGGCAAGGAATTCCATGCTCGACAGTCGCCCTGCGGATTCTGAAACCGTCGCGAATAATATGTTTGCCCGGTGCTTGAGTATTCACGACCATGTGAATTTGATTATTTTTTATGCGCTGAATAATGTCTGTGCTGCGTTGGTGAACTTTTCCAACAACTTCAGCGTCAATTCCAATCGACTGCAACGCCTTAGCAGTTCCTTCCGTCGCCGCGATTTTAAAATCTAAATCGTAAAATGCGCGGGCAAGTTGTTTCATTTCATCTTTGTCTTTGTCGGCGACCGTAAACAAAATGCAGCCGCCTTTCGGAATATTCATTCCTGAAGCGATAATTGCTTTGTAAAGTGCGCGGGCGTAGTGATAATCAATTCCCATGACTTCGCCTGTCGATTTCATTTCCGGACCGAGAGAAATATCAACGTCCTGCATCTTCGCAAATGAAAATACAGGTGCTTTGACTGCAACGTAAGGTTTCGGCTCGACGATGCCGGAATAATATCCCATTTCCTTCAAACTTTCGCCGAGAGCAACTCGCGTGGCAACATTTACCATTTTAATATTTGTAACCTTGCTCAAAAATGGAACTGTGCGACTTGAGCGCGGATTGACTTCGATAACATAAACTTTTCCGTCCGCCACAACGTACTGAATATTTAAAAGTCCTTTGACGTGGAGGGCAAGCGCAAGTCGTTTTGTGTAGTCGGTGATTATGTAAGTAATTTTTGAAGTCAAAGTTTGCGGAGGATAAACTGCAATGCTGTCGCCTGAGTGAACTCCTGCGCGTTCGACGTGTTCCATAATTCCGGGAATGACAACATCAACATCATCAGAAATTGCATCGACTTCAACTTCAGTGCCTTGCATATATCTGTCGACTAAAACAGGATGATCGGGAGTAACTTTGACGGCGCGGCTCATGTAGTCGCGAAGTTCCTCTTCATTGTAAACAATTTCCATAGCCCTGCCGCCAAGAACATAACTCGGACGAACCATGACAGGATAACCAATTTCTGCCGCTCCTGAAATTGCGTCGTCCAAATTTGTTACGCTGATTCCTCTCGGTCTTGGAATATTTAAACTTGTCAAAACTTCGTCAAATCTTTCTCTGTCCTCTGCGCGGTCAATGTCGTCAACCGAAGTTCCAAAAACTTTTACGCCGGCTTCAGACAAACTCGCCGCCAAGTTAATTGCAGTCTGTCCGCCGAACTGAACTATAACACCTTCAGGTTTTTCTTTGTCGATAATGTTCAGAACATCTTCAGTGGTCAGCGGTTCAAAATAAAGTCTGTCTGAAATGTCGAAGTCAGTTGAAACAGTTTCAGGATTGTTGTTGATTATAATTGCCTCAATTCCCATTTCACGCAAAGCCCAAACGCTGTGAACACTGCAGTAGTCAAACTCAACGCCTTGCCCGATTCTGATTGGACCGGAGCCGAGAACAATAACTTTGCGCTTGTCAGAAACTTCAACTTCATCTTGTTCGGCGCGGAAGGTGGAATAATAGTAAGGCGTGAAAGCCTCGAACTCCGCCGCGCAGGTATCAACCATTTTGTAGCAGGGAAAAATTTTTGCCTTGTTGCGAAGTTCGCGAACTTCTTTCAAAGTTTTTTTAGTAAGTTCGGCAATGGATTTATCAGCCAAGCCTAAAAGTTTTGCGGCGCGAAGATTTTTTGCAGTCAAATCTTCTTTCGCAATTTTAACTTCAAATTCAGAAATATTTTTAATTTTATTTATGAACCAGCGATCAATTTTTGTTGTCTGATAAATTTCATCGACACTTAAAATTCCGCGACGAAGAATTTCTGCAATTACAAACATTCTTTCGTCGTTGACTTTGGCAAGGCGGCGTTTAAGTTGGTCGTCGCTCCAATCATCAATAAAATCTAAATGCAGCCGATTAACGCCAATTTCAAGGCTTCTGACAGCTTTTAACAGCGCACCTTCAAAACTTCTGTCGATGCTCATAACTTCGCCGGTCGCCTTCATCTGCGTGCCGAGCGTTTTATCAGCGTAAACAAATTTGTCGAAAGGAAAGCGCGGAATTTTTACAACGCAATAATCAAGCGCAGGTTCAAAACACGCTTTAGTTTTGTGAGTGACTGCATTTGTAATTTCGTCGAGAGTGTAGCCGATCGCAATTTTTGCGCTGACTTTTGCGATTGGATAACCTGTCGCCTTCGAGGCAAGCGCAGAACTTCGACTGACGCGCGGATTGACTTCAATGACATAATAGTTCTGGCTGTTCGGATCGAGGGCAAATTGAGCGTTACAGCCGCCTTCAATGCCAAGTGCGCGAATGATTTTCAAACTTGCCGAGCGCAAAAGTTGATATTCAGTGTCTGTCAAAGTTTGACTGGGAGCAACAACAATGCTGTCACCTGTATGCACGCCGACAGGATCAATATTTTCCATGTTGCAAACAGTAATGCAGTTGTCGTTGCCGTCGCGCATAACTTCATATTCAATTTCTTTCCAGCCTGCGACGCTCCGCTCAATCAAAACTTGACCGATCATGGAATATTTTAAACCTTTAATGACAGTTTCAACAAGTTCCTCTTCGTTCTCGGCAATGCCTCCGCCTGTGCCGCCGAGCGTGTAAGCAGGTCGAACAATCAGCGGATAACCAATTTCATTAGCGAAGTCAACCGCGCCATGAACATCTTCAACGATTGTCGATTCAGGAATTGGTTCGCCGATTTCTTTCATGGTTTCTTTAAAAAGTTCGCGGTCTTCAGCTTTTTTTATTGCGTCAGGCGAAGTGCCGAGAAGTTCCACGCCAAACTTGTCGAGTATTCCGCTTTCAGAAAGTTTCACGGCAAGATTTAAGCCGACCTGTCCGCCGAGCGTCGCGAGTAAGCCGTCGGGGCGTTCTTTCTCAATAATCGCCGTCAAAAATTCTACAGTCAGCGGTTCAATATAAACTCTGTCCGCAATATTTGTGTCCGTCATAATCGTGGCAGGATTTGAATTTACTAAAACAACTTCAAGACCTTCTTCTTTCAGTGCGCGGCAAGCCTGTGAACCTGCGTAGTCAAACTCTGCCGCCTGTCCGATAATTATTGGTCCGGAACCTATCACAATTACTTTGTTAAGATTTTTTTTCTTCGGCAAATTTATTTTCCTCCTTCAAAAAATTTTTACAATGTCAAATATGTCCCTTGCAGGAAGTAATTGTAAAACTTTTTTCACCTGCAATATAAATTAAGTCATTATCTTCGTCAATTTTCAAACTGTAAGTCTTTTTGCTCTCAGATTCCATTTTATTTTTTATGTCACTAATCATATCGGTTACTCTGTCAAGTGTGTCATCTTCCACGTCCAGCCAAGAATTATAATCGTCCCAGCCTTTTTCTGTAAAAGTTACACCTTCGCCCTTTACGCTCTGTTCAAAAGTGCGGTCGAGCATTACAAGGTAAAGCGCATTATTCACGCATTTTGCAATTTCATTTCCCTTTCGCATTTCTACTTCATCAAGAAAATGTTTCCATTCATTGCGCGAAAAAGAAATACTTTCTTGATCAAGTTCCATTCCTGCAAGCTCTTGCATCTCCAACGCTCCTTTCTATCAAGAAATTAAATTATGTCCTGTAGGTTTCATCTTGTCGAAAGTATAAAAATGTTTGAAGCCGAGCCGAGAAAGTTCTGCGTAAATGTCTTTAATCTTGAAAGCTAAATGACTTTCTTCGTGAGTGTCCGAGCCGACAGTTAAAATTTCTCCGCCCAAGTCTTTGTACAAATTTAAAATGTCGTGCGAAGGCGTAAGGTCAGAGAGTTTATATCTGAAACAGGAAGTATTCACCTCGATGCCTTTGTCTTTTTTAATTGCAAGTTTCAAAATTTCTGCAATGATGTCACGAACTTTTTCAAAAGGATATTCACCTTGCAAGTCGTAGCGTTTAATCATATCCAAATGTCCCAAAATCGACCAGTCGTCAAAAATTTTCATGACGCTGTAAATTTCTTTGTAGTAACCTTCATTGTATTCTTGCTGAGTTTTTCCGCGCTGATAATCTTGCAAATGAAATTCCAAATTGTCAACTTGGTGGCAGGACAAAATTATAAAATCAAAAGCGTAGTCGTTAAAAAGTTTTTGAAATTCTGCAACTGTTCCCGTTTGAACTCCGAACTCCATTCCAAATTTAATTTTAATCTTGTCGGCGAAAATTTTTTTGCAACGCTCAAACTCTGCAAAATATTTTTCAGTCGGACAGTTCGGATCTTGCCCTGCATTGCCTTTAACGCCAAAGTCTGTGTGTTCGGTGAAACAAATTTCTTCCAAGCCCAACTCAACAGCATGATTCAAACAGTCCTGCATTTTGTAATCTGAATCGTCGCTAAACTCTGTGTGAACGTGATAATCTGCAAACATTTTTATCTCCTCAAAATTATTTATCTTCGTAATGACCTTTACAAGATTTGATTGTGTAATTGTCACCGTTTGCAATATAAATCAAGAGATTTTTTTCGTCAATGCGGCGCGAATAAGTGCTAGGTAAATTTTTCAATTTTTCCGGTTTGCCTTCACCTTGCATTGCTCCGTCGCGCGAAATACTCTTGATAAGTTTTTTAATTTTTTTGTGCGTTTTTTGATCTTCTTCTTCCCAGTCTGAGTACTGCGACCAGCCTTTATCTGTAAAACTAAGCATTTGTTGCCGCCTCAAATTCTTCAAAACTGTTGAAAGTAATGAGTTGACCATTTTTAATTTGTTCGTCCGCAATGTCTTGAACAGCAAGAAAACGCGCATTATTTACACACTGCGAAATTTTTTCCACGCCGCGCATTTCCAATTCGTCCAGAAAATGTTTCCATTCGTTGCGAGTGAAGGTAATAGTTTCTTCGTCAGCTTTCATTCCAGGAATTTTCATAAAAAACCTCCTCAGCCGCGCATCATTTCCAAAAATTCATCGAACAAATACATATTGTCGGTCGGACCGGGCGAGGCTTCGGGATGATACTGCACTGAATAAATCGGCAACTCTCTATGACGCATACCTTCAACTGTGCCGTCGTTTATGGAAATGTAAGTGACTTCAATCGGCAAATCTTTCAAAGAATTTTCATTGACTGCGTAGCCGTGATTCTGTGAAGTGATATAAACTCTGCCTGTCCGCAAATTTTTTACAGGCTGATTGGATCCTCTGTGACCGAATTTTAATTTGTAAGTGTCCGCTCCGAGTGCCAAAGCCAAAAGTTGATGACCCAAACAAATTCCAAAAATTGGTTTCTCGCCAATCAATTTTTTAACTTCGTCAACAACGTCGGGAACATCTTTCGGATCGCCGGGACCATTCGACAAAAAAACTCCGTCGGGATTCATCGCTAAAATATCTTCAGCCGAAGTGCTCGCGGGTACGACTGTAATTTTGCAACCGCAGTTGTGCAAGCTGTCCAAAATATTTTCTTTCACGCCGAAATCCATCGCCACGACAAAAGGCGCATTGTCGTCGTCCGCTTCGATTGTATAAGCTGAAGGAGTTGTAACTTCCTCGACAACGTCCGTGCGGAGCGGCAGAGCCATCATTTCATTTATCGTCGGTTGGGAAGTATATTCCGAAACAATAACGCCTTTCATAGTTCCTGCCGAGCGAATTTGTTTTGTAAGTGCGCGAGTGTCCACGTCGTACAGGCAGGGAATTTTTTCTGCCGTCAAAAAATCTGTCAAAGTTTTTTCTGCACTGGAACTGCTTGGCGTTTCACAAAGTTCGCCGATAACAAGTCCGCCGACAAAACTTTTTCTGCTCTGGTTGAAAATTCCTGCCGTTCCATAATTTCCGATCAAAGGATAAGTCAAAGTTACAATCTGTCTGCAGTATGAAGGATCGGTTAAAATTTCTTGGTAACCTGTCATACCTGTATTGAAAACAACTTCGCCTTCGCAGTTTGCGTTGCTGCCGCCGAAAAGTTGTCCGCGGAAAATACTTCCGTCCTCAAGAATCAATTTGCCTTTCAAAATTATTTCACCTCAACAAAAAAAACTCTCCAAAAATTTTTCGGAGAGATTATATCACGTTTCGGAAATAAATGACAATTTTTTATGTCGCAAGAAAATTTTCGGGAAAAAATTTTTCCGCTCAAGTGCCGAGTTCAAGAGTGAGAATGACGCGCTGAACCAAATCTTTCGGCTCGAAAGGTTTTTTTACATAACCGGCAGGGTGCAACATTCCCGCCTTGATAACTGTTTCCTTGTCGGAGGATGCTGTCAAAAAAATTACAGGAATTTGTTTCCAATAATCATGCTTTTGAATAAGTTCCATTGTTTTGATTCCGTCCATGCCGGGCATCTGAATATCCAACAGAATTAAATCAATTTTTTCTCCGCCCTGCAGAAATCTTAAACATTCCATTCCCGACTTTGCTTTCAAAAAATTGTAGGGCGTTTCTTTTTTCAAAATAAATTCTGCCATATTCAGCATCATGTCGTCGTCGTCAACAATTAAAATTGTCGAAGTATCAGCATCAGCCATAAATTTTTTTCCACCTTTCAAAAAAAAATTATTTTATTTCATTCAACCTCGCGGCGAGAGTTTCGGCAGATTCATCGCCGGACGCAGGAGAAATTATTTTTTGATTTCCAAGATAAACTGCGCCGTCCACAACTGTGGCTTGCGAGGAATTTTTTCCATAGTGAAAAGCCTTCGCCAAATTTCCCAGAACAAAAAAAGATCTTTCAGCCGACGACATTTTATCAGTCGCCGCGACAGTCATAAAAGTTTTTCCATTCACCGTGACAACTCCGCCGTTCGCGCTTGCGTGTTTGCCGCTATACTCATAAAGTTTTGTGACGTAATTGTCTCTGCGTTTCCCTGTGTCCGGATGATCGGAAGGTTTTAAAATATTTGATTTAGATTTTTCTCCGTAAAGTTCGGCAAGTCTTTGCATAACTGCCGCACAGGCTCCAAGATTATAATCTGTGTGTTGAATATATTCCCAAGCAAGATCGTCGGCTTCAGACTCCTGTTTTCTGTCGCTGTGAGCAACAGAATTTGTCAGCGCGATTGTTCCGACAATCCCGGCGATTGTACTTCCTCCCGCCGCCGAAACCGCAACATTTGCAATCATTTGTTTGTTGATAGATTTTTTTATTCCTTTGGCAACATGATCTTTTTGTCCGTGTCCCATTTCGTGACCGACAATCGCCGCAATTTCATCGTCCGTTGCAAGATTTGTAAATGCGCCGGTATTCACCATCATAACGTGTCCCATCGAACAGGCGGCATTCAAAGTTTCATCTGCGGAAAGAAAATACAAGTAAGGTTTATTCTCGATCGAAAGATCAATTCTGGAAACGGCGTTGCTCAATTTTTTCATGATGTCTTTCAATCTTGCATTTAAATTTGGATCGTCATTCACGCCATATTTTTCTCGAAATTGATTGTAAAGAGCTTTTCTTCCATCGGAAGTATCGTTAAAAATATCAATTTGTTGCTTGGCGACCCTCAGCTGCATATTTCCGGTAATAATCGCTCCTCCAATTCCAATTATTGCATCAGCGACTCCGGCTTCTGCAATTTGTGGAGCAGAAAACATTAAAGACAAACCGATAATTCCCGCAGAAAAAGTTGCGACAATTTTTTTTGTCAAAAGTTTTAAATTCATTTTATGCGCCTCTGACTTTCTTCAAAAAATGTTCAATTCGATTCAATGCCTCAGAAATTTTTTCAATGCTTGTTGCGTAACTGCAACGGACGTGACCTGCTCCGCAATTTCCAAACGCCGTACCCGGAACAAGCGCAACGTGTTCAGCCACGATAAGTTTTTCAGCAAAATCCTCAGCAGACAAACCTGTCGAAGTAATGTTCGGAAAAATATAAAATGCGCCTTTCGGCTCAAAACTTTCCAGAGCAAGATTTTTAAAGCCGTCGTAAATTAAATGTCTGCGTCTGTCATATTCCGCAACCATTTTTTTCATGTACTTCTCGCCATTCCTCAAGGCCTCGACTGCTGCAATTTGTGCGGTAATTGGAGCGCAAAGCATCGTGTACTGATGAATTTTTGTCATCGCGCCGATAAAATCTGAATTGCCAAGCGCATAACCGACACGCCAACCTGTCATTGCGTACGCTTTAGAAAATCCGTTCAGCAAAATTGTTCTGTCGCGCATTTTCGGCAGAGCGGAAAAACATTCATGAACTCCGTCGTAAGTCAAGTCGCCGTAAATTTCGTCCGAAATTACAATCAAATCATTTTTCTCCGCGAAGTCCGCAACTTTTAATAAATCTTCGCGAGTCATAATTGCGCCGGTCGGATTGTTTGGATAGCCGATTAAAATAACTTTTGTTTTCGGCGACAAAAATTTTTCCAATTCCTCCGGCGTGATTCTAAATTCATTTTCAATCTTCGCAGGAACAGGAACAGGAATTCCTCCGGCTAAAGTTGTGCAAGCCGCATAGGAAACATAGCAAGGTTCAGGAATTAAAACTTCGTCGCCGGGATTCACGACGGCGCGAAGTGCCAAGTCCAACGCCTCGCTCACGCCGACAGTCACCAAAATATCTGTGTTCGGATTGTATTCGACATTGAAAAATTTTTTGTAGTGGTTTGCAATTTCCGTCCTGAGCTCCAAAGTTCCGCGATTGGCAGTGTAACTTGTGTAACCGCGCTCAAGTCCATAGACGCAACTTTCGCGAATTGTCCAAGGAGTAATAAAATCAGGTTCGCCAACGCCGAGAGAAATAACGTCCTCCATTTGTGCGGCGATGTCAAAAAATTTTCTGATTCCGCTCGGCGCGATAGATTGAACTGAGTTTGAAAGTCTGTTGCTCCAAGTCAAGGCGTAACCACCAGCCTTCTGTCTTGTTCTTCATTTTCTAAAATCACGCCATCTTTTTTGTAAGCCTTCAGCAAAAAATGACTGCGTGTCTGAGTTACTCCCTCGATTGTGGACAGCCGAGTTGCCACGAAGTTTGAAATTTCTTTCAGCGACTTGCCCTCGATAATCACCAGCAGATCAAAATTTCCGCTCATCAAATAAACTGTCCGAACTTCGTCGTAGCGATAAATTCTCTCCGCGATTGCATCGAAACCGACTTCGCGTTGCGGCGTTAAATTTATTTCGATAACTGCGGTAACTTTTTCATCGCCGTAGCGTTCCCAATTCACCAATGCGCCATAGGACAAAATAATTTTTTCTTTCTCCAAGCGCGAAATTTCTTTTTCAATTTCATATTCAGACTTTTTTAACATCGACGCAAGTTCGCTTGTCGAAATTCTTGAATTGCGCTCCAAAATTTCCAAAAGTTCTTTCACTTCATTTCCTCCCTTCGGTCGAAAATAATTAGGAGTTAGGAATGAGGAATGAGAAATTATAATTCCTAACTACCTTCTAAGTTTTTGCACTTCATCCATCAAATATTCATTCAAAATTTTAATGTAAGTTCCTTTCATGCCGAGCGACTTCGATTCAATTACTCCGGCAGATTCAAATTTTCTCAGAGCATTGACAATCACCGAGCGAGTGATTCCAACTCTGTCGGCAATTTTCGACGCGACAAGCAAGCCTTCATTTCCGCCGAGTTCGCCAAGAATATTTATCGCCGCCTCCGCTTCAGAATAACTCAATGTCGCAATAGCAATTTGAACTGTAGCTTTTTTTCGAGCTTCGTCCTCAACTTTTTCGGTATGTTCGCGGAGCATCGACATTCCAACGACTGCCGCACCGTACTCAGCCAAAATTAAATCGTCGTCGTTAAAATCTTCGTCGTAGCGAGCGACAATCAAAGTTCCAATTCTGCGACCGACTCCATAGATCGGAACGATTGTAGTATTCTTTCCGTCGAAAGGACATTCCTGTTCGTCAGCGTAAGCGCACATTCCGCTCTGGGTTCTGCGATTCGCCAAAGTTTCATCGTGACGATTCAGCCAGCGGACATATTCTTTCGGAAATTTTCCCAGCCGAATAACTTTTTCAACCATCAATTCGCACTCAAAATTATCGGTGAAAGCGTAGCCGCGAATATCTCCTTTCTTGTCCATAATGTAGACATTTGCATCGAGGACGTTGCTGAGAACTTTTGAAATTCCGTCGTACTCGACATTTTCAGACCTCTGCAACAGCTTGTTGATCTTTCCCGTTTTCTCTAACAAAGTCGCCATTTGAAAACTTCCTTTCAAAAAAATTTTTTTTCGAGCTTAACTTGTGGAAATATAGTAACATAAATTTTCACAAAACGAAAGTATTTTCTGAAATTTTGAAATTGTTTTTGACATGGAAAAAATTTTTCCCTCCGCAGACACGGAAGGAAAATTTTTTCAGTAAGCCCCGCGCAAAGTGACGACAGCTTTTACAGTTTTAAACAGATACATTATGTCAATCCAAACCGACCAATTTCTAACGTACCAAGTATCCATAGCCACTCGCTCGGGATAAGTTGTATTGCTTCGCCCGGACACTTGCCACATTCCTGTGATTCCGGGAAGAACCATGTAGTATTCGCGAATATTTTCTCCGTAACGACAAATTTCTTCTTCGACAATAGGACGCGGCCCGACCAAAGACATTTCGCCGCGAATAACATTCCAAAGTTGAGGAAGTTCATCCAAACTCGTTCGCCGCAAAAAATTTCCCAGTCGAGTCACTCGCGGATCATTTGTCAGCTTGAAACTTTCATTCCATTCTTTTTGAGCGTCGGGATTTTTTTCAAGATAAATTTTTAATTTTTCTTCAGCGTCGGGAATCATAGTTTGAAATTTGTAGCAGAAAAATTTTTTCCCGTGCATACCAACTCGGCGATGAGCAAAAATTACTCTGCCGCGATTTTCAAAAGCGACAGCCAAAGTTATCGCAAGCATTATCGGCGAAATTAAAATTCCTCCGATAATTGTCAAAGTTAGATCGAAAATTCTTTTAAAAATTCTGTTGTAATTTATGGCAAGATTATTTCTGACCGTGAGCATCAAAATTTTTTCGCTGAACAAAATCGAAGCGTCAACACCTGCCATTGGCGTTCCAATAAGATCGGGAATGAAAGAAATATTTTTTACTTTAGATTGAATGTCGTTGATAAGTTCCTGCAACTGCTCTTTGCCAATGCCGGGCGCGGCGATTATAACAGTTTTGACTTTCAGGCGACGAACAATTTTCCTCGCGTCGTTGAATCCGCCGAGCAAAGGAAATTGTTTCGGCAAATTTTCAGAAATCGGATGATCATCAATCAAGCCGACTATGTTGTATCTGTAACCCAAATCTTCCTGAGAAAATTTTATCAGCCGCTCCGCAGTCAATCCCGCGCCTATAATCAAAATTGGTTCGCACAAAAGATTTTTTGTTTTTAAAAATTTCAAAACTGCGTAGCGAATTATGCAGACATTAAAAAGCGCGAGCACGGCGAATAAAATTATAAATAATCTTGAAGCTTCATGACCGAGTTGAGAAAAATAAATTGTGGCAATCGCGGCGATC
The DNA here is from genome assembly GCA_937910665.1 of uncultured Selenomonadales bacterium. Taxonomy (GTDB): domain Bacteria; phylum Bacillota; class Negativicutes; order Selenomonadales; family Selenomonadaceae; genus Quinella. Next base: position 2,704 of record CALEPR010000082.1, on the reverse strand, counting down.
AGTCCATAAAAAACAGACATAAAAATATCGCGCATAGTTTCTACTACAGGTTTCATTTGCCTGTATGAACGCGAGTGACCCAAAAACATTATAAACAAAAGCGGAACCCAACCAAAAATGTAGGACGGAGGATAAGTATAGGTGACGTTGTTCCAAAAATCCAGAGCGTCGCGCAGAAAAAAAGCCATGTACTCCGTCAAAACAATTCCAAAATAATCGAACAACATAAACAGAAGCGGAGCCGAAAAACTCGGCAGAGCTTTTTTTATTTTTTGTTCGGCAATCATGAAATTTACTTCTTTCAAGTCAATAGTCTCTTCAACACTTGTCAAGAAAATCTGCTCCCAACTTTTTTTCAGACATTTTACAAAAAAATATTTTTATTTACAAGCACTTTTACAATCTTGATAAAAATAGCGAATTGTAAAATTAGGTTGAACGGATAAAAAAATTCCACAACGAAAACCTCAAATGATAAAATCTTCAGAGAACTGCTTTGCTATGCTGTAATCTTCTTGAAATTTCGACATAATTTATTTCTTCCTGTTGGTCTTTTCAACTTGCAGGATAACTTTTTTTTGCCTGAAGTTTCATTTATTTTCTCCCCTCACAACGAGTTACTTTATCAAAACCGATGGCAATGTGTCTGAAGTTTTATCCACACGCCCTAAAAAAAAGTTTGAATGTAAATGCAAAGTGATTTATAATTCCACAGTTAAAATTTTTTGGAATGGAGATGACAGAGTTGGCAAAAATTCCACGCGGTTTGACTGACAAAGACATGGTAAAAAATTATGTTGAGGAAGAAAGTATTGAATCACAACTTTTGACGGCGGCGAAGAAAGCGGAAAAGCGTCGACTTGTTGAGGAAGCGGAAGAACCTCCTCAGCCGCTTGCAAAGGCAGGTTTCACGAAAGAATTGACTGAAAAACTTGGAATGGAACTTCTCGCGCTGAAAATTGAACTTTCCAATTCAGGCGTAAAGAGTTATAATTTCAAAATCAAACGCGACGGCGAAAAAATTATTTTGACAGTCGCAGATAAAAAATTTTTAGATTGAGGAAGGAGTGCAATTTTCAGTAATGGATATGACAACAGTGGCGGTGATAATTTTTGTTGCCGCCTATGCACTGATAATTTCCGAAAAAGTTCACAGGACGATAGTCGGGATTTTCGGCGCAATGCTGATGATTTTATTGGGAATCATTTCGCAGGAAACTGCAATTCACCACATTGACTTCAACACGCTCGGACTTTTGATGGGCATGATGATAATTGTCAATATCACAAGCGAAACAGGCTTGTTTAATTTTTTGGCAATTTGGTCTGCGAAAAAAGTTAAAGCGCAACCTGTAAAACTTTTGGTCGCGCTCAGTTTGTTGACGGCGGTTTGCTCGGCTTTTCTCGACAATGTTACAACAGTTTTATTAACTGTGCCGATAACTTTCAATATTGCCGAACAATTAAAAGTTGATGTGAAACCATTTTTGATGGCGCAGATTATCAGTTCAAATATTGGCGGAACGGCAACTTTGGTCGGAGATCCTCCGAACATTATGATCGGCTCTGCAGTCGGCTTGAACTTCATGGATTTTATTTTCAATCTGTCCCCGCCGGCTATAGTGATCTGGATCATTACAGTTGCGATTATGGTCGTGATGTACGGCTCGAAACTTCATACAAAAGTTGAACTGCAAGATAAAGTTATGCGCTTGAATGAAAAGGCGCAAATTACAGATTCGGTTCTGCTGAAAAAATGTTTGTTTGTCTTGGCGATCACAATGTCGCTTTTCATCCTGCACGGATCGCTTCACCTTGAGACGGCGACGGCTGCTCTCACAGGCGCAGGACTTTTGCTTTTGATAACTTACTCGCACAATGAAGGAATGATTGCAAAAGTTTTGAGTAAAATTGAATGGCTTGCAATTTTCTTCTTCGCAGGACTTTTTGTCTTGGTCGGCGCATTAGTCGAAATGGGAGTTATAAAAGCGATGGCGGCTGAGGCGATGAAAGTTACAAACGGCAGCGTTCCCGGCACGGCGATTTTAATTCTCTGGATGAGTGCGATTGCCTCTGCATTTATCGACAATATTCCTTTCGTCGCAACTTTAATTCCGCTGATTAAGGACATGGGCGAGATGGGACTAAGTAACCTTGAACCAATGTGGTGGAGTTTGGCACTCGGTGCTTGCTTGGGAGGAAACGGAACTTTAATCGGCGCAAGCGCAAACGTCGTTGTCGCGTCGATGGCGGCGCAGAGGGGAAAACCAATTTCCTTTATCAGTTTCATGAAAACGGCGTTTCCGCTCATGATACTTTCGATAATAATTTCGACAATTTATGTTTGGGTTCGTTACCTGTAACGGCAAGTGAGTTCTTATTGGCGAGCGTAGCGGTCGTTGGTGCGGAAGTGGCACAAGTTCTTCAGAGGACGACGAAAAATCAGCTACACACAGGAAAAGACACAAGAAAGGTTAGTGAATATACTCCGACTTAAATAAGTCGGACAGACTGTAGACAAAGTCCTTTTCAACTAAGTTTGAGAGGGGCTTTATTTTTATGACGAGTAAAAATTTCAGGAAAAGAAACAATACTGTACGCTTTTTCAATGCCAATTTTTTCAAATTCATGCAAGCAAAAACAAGAGTCAGACTGTGTCAGAAATTTTGTGTAAGTTCAATCAAAAAGTGCGTCAGCACGCCAG
>CALEPR010000081.1 GCA_937910665.1 uncultured Selenomonadales bacterium | reverse complement strand
GACAAACTTTTGCTTGATGTTATTCTTGCCTAAAATTTATGAAACGCCCGTGATTTTTCAGACGCAAAATCTTGACAGAAAAAATTTATTGTGATAACCTTGCGTTTGTTAAGCAGAAGTTGAACTTCTCACCTGTTGACCTTAGATGTGTTTGCAAGGTTTTGTGGATAATTTACATTTTTGTATTTGGGTTCCGCAAAAAGGTTTGAAGTGGCTTCTCAGCCGCTTTTTTATTTTATAGTTATTGGCGCACTGCAGGAGGTGTATCTGCAATTAGTAGAGACAGCTTGAGAATCAATGAAGAAATTCGCGTCCGTGAAGTCAGAGTAACCGGCGCGGATGGAGAACAGTTGGGCATAATGCAAACCAGAGACGCACTCAGACTTGCCGAGGAGCAACACCTTGACTTGGTTGAAGTCGCGCCAAAGGCAAAACCGCCCGTCTGCCGAATTATGGATTTCGGAAAGTATCGCTACGAACAGCAAAAGCGTGACAAAGAGGCGCGTAAAAAGCAAAAAGTTGTAACGATTAAGGAAGTGAAATTGCGTCCGAACATTGAACAGCATGACTTTGAAGTTAAATTGAAAAGTGCTCAGCGTTTTGTTGAGGAAGGAAACAAAGTCAAAGTTACTATAATGTTTCGCGGACGTGAACTTTCTCACCCTGAACTTGGTAGCGAAATCCTCAATAAAATGTCGGCGGCACTCGGCGACACTGTCACGGTTGAAAGATCAGCAAAACTGGAAGGGAAAAATATGACCATGATTCTCTCTCCAAAGGCGCAGAAGGCAAAAAAGAATACCAAAGGAGGAGTCGAGAGTGCCCAAAATAAAGACACACAGAGCGACAGCTAAACGTTTCAGCGTTACAGGAACAGGAAAATTTAAACGCAACAAGGCTTATAAGAGTCACATTCTGGAAAAAAAGTCACCGAAGCGCAAGAGAAATCTTCGTAAAGCAACTTTGGCATCGGCGGCAGATCGTGCGCGTGTCAGAAAGTTGCTCCCCTACGCTTAATTCAATGTGGAGTTAGGGGTGAGGAATTAGGAATTGTTTTAGGAGGTTGTAATTGTGCCAAGAGTGAAAACAGGCGTTACGGCTCACCGTCGCCACAAAAAAATTCTCAAGCTGGCGAAAGGTTATCGCGGCGCGAGAAGTAAACAGTTTAAAAAAGCAAATGAATCTGTAATGAAAGCGGGGCAATACGCTTACCGCGATCGAAAAGTTAAAAAGCGTAACTTCCGCCGTCTCTGGATTGCGAGAATCAATGCGGCGGCAAGAATCAACGGAATTTCTTACAGCAAACTTATCTGCGGTTTGACTAAAGCCGGAGTTGCTGTTGACAGAAAGATGATGGCTGAACTTGCCGTGTCAGATATGTCAGCTTTTGAAAAGTTTGTAGACGTAGCGAAAAAAAATATTTAGTCGGTAAAAAAAGTTTTCCTCAGCCTTCGAAGGTTGAGGATTTTTTTTTGCATAAATTTTTTTAGCCGTATTAAAATTCTCCAAAAAATTTTTATAGTTCTTTGAGTGAAATGAAGTTTTTACAAACATATTTGCATTTATGGTCGTCGGAGTGATAACCTTTAAAAATTTTCTTCAGATTGGCTCAGAAAAAATCTTGCACAAGTTTTCTAAGTACGCTATTATTTTGACAGTTATCATTGACGTAAATGTTTTGTTTCTTGTCTTCGAAAATTTTTTACAAAGTGCGAGGAATATCTTCAAAAATTTTGAAAAAATAAGTAGCGCAGATTGAAAATTTCGCCGAGAAAATTTTCGGTGTGAGATATAAATTACTTTCTGAAGGAGGAATTTTTTATGGCTTTAGGCGTTGCAAAGTTGGCTAATCCTGAACAATTTCAGGAGAATCGTTTGCCGGCTCATTCCGATCACAAATATTTTGCGAACTTCAATGAGCTTGCAAAAGGTCAGACAAAATTTTTGCGTTCCTTGAATGGACTTTGGCATTTTGCATTTGCGCCGAATTTGAATTTTATTCCGCAAAACTTCCAAGCGGAAGATTACAACTGCCGCGACTGGCAGACAATCCGAGTTCCCGCGCATATTCAAATGGAAGGTTTTGGCAAGCCTCACTACATTAACACTCCATATCCTTGGGACGGACACGAAGCAATTCGCCCCGGCGAAATTCCCAGCCGCGACAATCCTGTTGCCTGTTATGTGAAATATTTTGATGCGCCGAGCGATTGGAAAAATTTTTTTGTAAGTTTTCAAGGCGCGGAAAGTGGAATTGCAATCTGGCTGAATGGAAATTTTGTCGGCTACAGCGAGGACAGTTTCACGCCGAGCGACTTCGATTTAACGCCGTTCATCAAGCAGGGCGAAAATAAAATTGCAGTCGCGGTTTACAGATACACAAGCGGCAGTTGGTTGGAAGACCAAGACTTCTGGAGATTCAGCGGAATTTTTCGCGATGTAATTTTGTATAGCAAACCTGAACTTCACCTTGAAGATATTTTTGTCCACGCCGCGCCGATTAACAATTACAGCGACGGCAATTTAAAAATCGAAACTACTTGGAACAGCGACGCAGAAAAAATTGTTGAGCTGAAAATTTTCGACAAAAAAAATTCTTGCGTCCTCGACGAAACAAAAACTTTCTGCGAAAAAAATTTTAATTTTGAATTTGAATTGAAAAATGTTGACTTGTGGAGCGCGGAGCATCCGAATCTTTACCGCGCAATTTTTGTTGTGAAAAATTCTGCAGGCGAAGTTGTCGAAGTCGTTCCGCAAAATATTGGTTTCAGAGAATTTAAATCGGACGGAAAAATTTTGAAACTCAATGGCAAGCGAATTGTTTTCAAGGGCGTGAACCGCCACGAATTTAACTGCAACAGCGGACGCGCACTTAGTCCTGCAGAAATTGAAAAAGATATTATCGCCATCAAGAAAAATAATATTAACGCGATTAGAACTTCGCACTATCCAAATCCAAGCCGACTTTATGAACTTTGTGACATTTACGGCTTGTACATGATTGACGAAACAAATTTAGAAACTCACGGCAGTTGGCAGCAAAATGGTTTGTGCGTGATAAATGAAAACACAGTGCCGGGCGACGATCCGAAATGGCTCAACGCTGTAGTCGAACGTGCGAAGGCAATGTTGGAACGCGACAAAAATCATCCTGCAATTTTAATTTGGAGTTGCGGAAATGAATCTTGCGGCGGAAAAAATATTTTTGAAATGCATGAGTTTTTCAAGCGCAGAGATCCCAGCCGACTTGTTCACTACGAAAGTATTTTCTGGGACAGAAGATATAATGACACTTCAGATTTTGAAAGTCAGATGTATACGCCTGTGGAAGGAATTAAAAAATTTTTATCTGAACACAGGGACAAACCCTTTGTTTGCTGCGAATATTCTCACGCGATGGGAAATTCTTGCGGAGGAATCAGCAAGTACACAAAATTGACTGACGAAGAGGAAATGTATCAAGGCGGCTTTATCTGGGACTTCGCCGACCAAGCGATTAAAACTGACGACGGTTTGAAATATGGCGGCGACTTCGGCGACAGGGGAAGCGATTACAGTTTCAGCGGCGACGGAATATTTTTTGCTGACCACAAGCCGACGACTAAACTTCAGGAAGTAAAATTTTGCTACCAAAACTTTGACATTGAACCGAGCGAAGGCGCGATAAAAATTAAAAATAAATCGCTCTTCACAAATGTAGCAGAATATGTTTTGAAATTGAGTTTGCTTTTGGACGGCGAGGAAGTTTGGAAAAAAACTTGTGACGCTCCAAATATTTTGCCGGGCGAGTGCGACGAAATTAAAATTTCCCTGCCGAGTTACGGAGTCGGCGAATATGTTTTAACTGCGTCGCTTTGCCTGAAAGAAAATGAACTTTGGGCGGCGGCAGGTTATGAAATTGCTTTCGGACAAACTGTTTTCAAAAAATCTGAATCGACCTCCGACATTTCAGCGTGGCTTGCGAAGAAAAATATTTATCAGCCTGCAGAAATTTTGCAGTCGGCTAAAAAATTGCGCATCGTTCAGGGCAAAATATATCTTGGAGTTCAGGGCGAAGGTTTCGAGATAATGTTTTCGAGCGGCGCAGGAAGTTTGACAAGTTACAAATACAACGGCGTGGAATATATTTCAGACTTCCCTGCTCCTAATTTTTGGCGTGCGCCTGTGTCGAATGATTATGGCAATGGACAACATCTTGACGCAGCGCAGTGGAAACTTGCAAGCATGTACAGAAAATGTTGCAAGATTGAATACCGCGCGGACGACAAAGAATTTACTGCGCTTGAAAGGTATTTTGGCGAAAAATTCAGCGGCGAATTTGCGGCAGATACATTTGAAGTCCGGTTTACTTATGAACTGCAGACAACGCCGAAAAGTTACGTCACAGTCGATTATAAAGTTTATTCTTGCGGAACTGTGAAAGTCACTCAAGATTATAAAAAAGTTGACGCATTGCCGAATTTGCCGGCTTTTGGAATGTTGTTTACAATTCCGAAGGAGTTCAAGCAAATTAAATTTTATGGACTTGGCCCGCTTGACAACTACAACGACCGCAAGGAAGGCGCGAGACTTGGCATTTTTGAATCAGACATTTTTGAAGATGTAGAGCCATATTTAGTTCCGCAGGAGACAGGCAACAGATGCTCAGTGCGTTGGATAAATATTGTTGATGAGCGCGGACGCGGAATAAAATTTTTTGGTACGCCGTTTGAAGTCTCAGCGTTGCCGCACAGTCCGCACGAATTGGAAAACGCAAGGCATCAAGAGGAATTGCCGCCGCACAAGTTTACTTTCGTGAAAATCTGTTCAGAAAATTTTGGTGTTGGCGGGGACGATACTTGGAGTCAGCCTACACTGCCTGAATATCGCGTTTACAATGCCGATAAGCATTTTGAATTTTCCTTCAAAGGAATCTGAAAATAATTAGGAGTGAGGAGTGAGGAATGAGAAATTTTTTAACTCCTAACTCCTAGTTGAATAAATTTTACTGCCTGACAAAGGAGTGATTCTATGCGTGTCTGAAACTATCAAAACTCTTTTAACCTATCCACCTTTTCAACTTTTCAACTACCAGAAAGGAGTTTGAACAAATGATTAAGTTTGACAACAATCGTTTCCATCTCAAGAACAGCTTTTACAGCTACGTCCTTGAGGTATCCAAAGGCGCACACCTTTTGCACCGCTACTGGGGCAAGCCGTTGAAAGAATTTCGCGATTCTGCGCCATTGCAAATGCTGGACAGAGGTTTCAGCGGACAGTTGAGGGCGTTTGAAAATGAGCGCACATATTCGCTTGACACCTTGCCGCAAGAATATCCTGCACAGGGACACACAGATTTTAGAATCCCGGCGTATCGCGTCGAATTGGAAAACGGCACAAATATTACCGAATTGAACTACAAGGCGCACAGGATTTTTGACGGCAAGCCGAATTTGCAAGGACTTCCACAAAGTTTTGGCGGCGGTCAAACACTGGAAATTGAACTTGAAGACATTTGCAATAACTTCAAAGTCTTTCTGAACTACACTGTATTTGAGGACACTCCGATTTTGGCAAGGTCAGCAAGGTTTGTGAACAGCGGCGGCAAGTCGATAAAAATTCGCAACGCTACAAGTGCGGCGATTGATTTCAATGACAATAATTTTGACATAATCAATCTGTATGGCGCACACACAGCAGAGAGAACAATTCACCGCCACAAAATTCCGCGCGGAATTTTTGAAGTTTCCTCGACTCGCGGAGCGAGCAGTCATCAACATTCGCCTTTCATCGCGCTTGCCAGACCTGACGCGACTGAGTTTGTCGGCGAAGTTTACGCGGCAAGTTTGGTTTACAGTGGCAGTTTTGCGGCGAAGGTTGAAGCTGAACAGTTTGGAACGACGCGGTTTGTCATTGGCTTAAATCCTGATACCTTCACTTGGAAACTTGAGCCGGGCGAAGAATTTCAAACGCCTGAAGTAATTTTGAATTATTCCTGCGCCGGCTTGAATGGAATGAGTCAAGGTTTCCAGAAATTTTATCAGGAGCATTTGATTCGCAGTAAATTTAAAAATCAAGTGCGCCCGATTTTGGTCAACAACTGGGAGGCAACTTACTTCGACTTCAACGAAGAAAAAATTGTTGCGTTGGCAGAGTGTGCGAAGGATTTAGGTCTTGAGTTGGTAGTTTTGGACGACGGTTGGTTCGGTAAGCGCAATGATGATAATTCTTCGCTTGGCGATTGGTTTGTCAATAAAGAAAAGTTGCCGAATGAAATTAAAGGCTTGGCTGAGGAAGTACACAAGCGCGGTTTGAAATTTGGGCTTTGGGTTGAACCTGAAATGGTGAATGAGGACAGCGAACTTTTCCGCGCACACCCGGACTGGATTTTGCATGTTCCGGACTATCAGCCGAGTTTTGGACGACATCAGTTGATTTTGGATTTGTCGCGCTCAGAAGTTCGAGATTATGTTTTGGACGCGATGAGAAAAGTTTTTTCCTCCGCGCCTATCGACTATGTGAAGTGGGATATGAATCGCCATATGACAGAGGCGTTCAGCGCAGGCAGACCGGCTGACAGGCAAATGGAAACTCAGCACAGGTATATGCTTGGACTTTATGACATTATGGAAAAACTTGTTACAGAATTTCCAGACATTTTGTTTGAAAGTTGCAGCGGCGGCGGCGGACGTTTTGACGCAGGAATGTTGTATTATATGCCGCAGATTTGGACCAGCGACGACTCGGACGCAGTTTGCAGACTTTCAATTCAAAGTGGTACAGGATTGGCTTTCCCTGTCGTCACACAGGGCGCACACGTTTCAGTTGTACCTAATCACCAAGTCGGCAGAATGACAACCTTCCAGATGCGTAATTTTGTGGCTTACGCCGGGACTTATGGCTTTGAACTCGACATCACGAAATTTACTGAAGATGAAAAAGCAGAAGTCAGGGATTATGTGAAACTTTACAAAGAAATTCGCTCGACAATTCAGTTTGGAAAGTTCACGAGACTTTTGACAGGCGACAAGGACGGCAACGAATATGCTTGGCAATTTGAGGACGACGGCAGACTTATTGTCTTGTACTTCAAAGTTTTGGCGAAACCTGCCGAGCCGATTAGAATTTTGAAATTTGCCGACTTGAATCCTGACAAAGTTTACACGCTGAAAAAATATTTTCCGCCCAAGAAGATGAGTTTTGACGGCGGCAAGCAAGTCATCAACTTTGAGGAAAAATCTTTCTATGGCGACGAATTGATGTTTGAAGGCATTTCGGTAGAAAAAATTGACACAGACTTTGCCGCCTATCTCTGGTGCTTTGAAAAATAATTATAGTGGTTATTTATAAAGTTTTTAGTGGTCAGAATATTTTTCTAAAAACTAAAAACAAAAACTAAAAATTAAAATTCGACTTCGGTCGATTTTTTTTTGGTGATTTTTGTTTTAACCAGTTAAAAATCATCGGAGCAATTCGTTCTGAGATTACTTAGAAAAATAAGACTAAAATTACTTGGAATTACTATATTTCCGGTCGTGTTCTGACTGCGAAAGATTTGCTCAAACACGCCGGATTGGAATGGTCTGTCGAAACAATGCATTGACTTTTGGACGTTCATTTTCGTGAAGACGAATATCGAATCACTGACAAGAACGTTCAACGTTGTCTGAATATTTTTCGCAAGGTTGCCATAAACTATGTAAAACTTTACAAGGAAAAATTTTCTCCGAAATTGCCGTTGAGTCACATAATATCCAAGTGCTTGATGAATCTTTATTTTCTCATGAAACTCATATTCAAAAATTGATTTCCGTGTTTAGGTTTACTCAGAGGCGAGCAGTGAGAAGCCGAGAATACAAATTCTGAGAAACTGTATTCACAGCCTCTCAGGGGTTAGGAATTAGGTGTTAGGGAATTGTTGTAAATTTCTGCCCAAAAAAAAACTATTCCCTTATCCCTTTCCCCTGAACTTATAAATACAAGTTCTGAAATGAAGTGAACCTGATAAAAAAATTTCTACGCAATAATTTTTTTGAAAATTTTTCTGCTAAATTATTCCACTCAAAAAACTCCTCGAAGTTCGGGAGTTTTTTTTGTGAAAAATTTTTTACCGAAAATTATTTGTGTCGTGCGCCTTCGGAAAAAGTTTCAAGAAATTTTTCGGCAAGATTTAATTGTTCAGGTGGCAAACCTTCCAAGTTTGTAACAATTTTTGCCATCGGAGTAATACAGCCGCGCAAAAGATAATCCGTCGACACATTCAAGGCGGCAGCGAGATTAACTATAGTTTTAGCAGTCATGCTTTTTTGACCTGTCTCAATGTAAAATAAAAATTGAGTGGAGATATTCGCCGCCTCAGCAATCTGCTCGCGAGTCTTATTTTGACCTTCGCGAAGTTGTCTGATTCTTTTTCCAATGTCAACATTAAAGTCATTCATGATAACACGCCCTTTATCTGTCTGAATAAATGATAAAGGAATTATTTTTTATCAAAACTATCTAAAGTTCAAATAAAAAACTTTTAAAAATAACTTTAGTTTAAGAGAGAAAATGACGATAAGTTCACAGTGAGTATAACTATAGTTGTTAATTAGAAGGAGTTTTAAACTTTACAGGGAGTGATATTTTATGTCGATGGTTGTCAAAAACAACTTGGCGGCGCAGTTGGTTCTCGGTCAGCTGAATAAAAATTCAAGCAAGTTAGAAAAAGAATTGTCAAAAGTTTCGAGCGGACAAAAAATCAATTCTGCAAAGGACGATGCGTCAGGTTATGCAATTTCAGAAAAAATGCGCGAACAAATTCGCAGCTTGGAGCAGGATAACCAAAATGTTCAGAACGGCAGTTCTATGTTGAAAATTGCGGAAGGTGGAGTTGATAGCATTGTCGAGGAACTGCGGAACTTGAAAGAACTTGCACTCAATGCCGCCAACGACCACAACACAACTCAAGACCGCGTGACTATTCAGAAAGAATTTTCGCAAAAAATGGCGAACATCAATGATATTGCCACAACGACCAATTACAATGGAAAAACTTTACTCGACGGCACTTACTCTTTGATGATCCCCGTAGGAAAAGATGTTCGAATTATTTCTGAAATTGTCGGCTATCAGCCTACGCAGATTTCTTATACAAAGACTTCTGTTACAAAAAATCGTCTGGTTGACGGTAATGTTGCTATCAGGACGAATAACAATAATCCGGACATTGCCAAAAATTTTTTTGCTATTGATGACAGTATAACAACTTACAAAAAAGAAGATTATGAAGATGTGAGCGGTTGGTCTAATCCACTAAAATCCGCCAGAGGTGCTATTTATGGTGACGTGGCATTTAGAGGGAAAGATTCAGGCGGCTGGAATTATGCAAAAGCAATGAATCAAGCTAAAAATTCTTATTATACTGACTTAACATTGACAGAAGCTTTCACGAATGTTCATTCCGGCAGTTATTACTACGATCATTGGCAGAATGGAGACGTGGGACAGATTGGAGTGAGTATGGATTTTTCTCTTGACTCAAGCACTACAGCCGCTGATTTGGATGGCGAAGGTTTTAGTATTTTGTGCCATGACTGTAAACAATATATTAACATCGTTTTCGATGCAAATAAAGACAACGGTGATTCAAGCTACACATTGGTGAAAGGAGATAACAATAGATGCAACTATGTCATTGGGATACAGGATATTGCATCGTTCGATAACGATACCTTATCCGAAGCAATTTTCAATGGCGTAAGAGCCGCTCATTCAAATAGTGCAGCTAATGCGGCTTCCAATTATTTGTCAGATATGAAATATACGACCTACGACGTCAATAATTCTTCCACATCTGTTACTGAGATAGTTGTAACCAGCTTGGATTCTTGGCATGATGTTAATGTTGCTTTAAATCCACAATACGACAGTTCGGATCCTTCCAAAGGTTCAAAATATATTTTCACAAAATCATGTTATCCTAATATGATTTTCATGTCGGAAGGTATTATGGTTGGCATCGACGATGAAAATTCGCTTCCGAAAGGTGTAAATGAAAGGATGATTTACATTGACTCCGTTACAACAGAAACAGTCGTCGAAACCGTAAACACACCTATTTATTCTTACACTTATGAGGAATACGACGTTTACGCTCCTGAAGGTAGACCGATTATTATTCATCAAGGCACTGAGTCTAATCAGCATACAAATTTTTACATTAACGATATGCATACAAAATCACTTGGCAACGAAGAACTTTTCTTGGATGACAAAACCATACCTGAAGATGAAAGATTTTTGAAAGAAGAAGACCGCGACAGATATTGGGCTTTAAATTACGATAAAAAGCAACAGTTGGCTTGGTTGGAAACAGTTAAAGTAGCATCGGGAAAAACTTTGGACGATATCGACGTTAAGACAAAACAAAATGCAAATATTGCAGTCCGAGTTTTGGACGGTGCGATTGATTATGCGCTTGAAGAATCCACAAGGCTCGGCGCATATCTTCAGCGGTTGGATTACACCGACAGCAATATTGTAACTATGAATGAAAATGTCCAGGCGGCTGAATCGACTGTTCGTGACGCTGACATGGCGAGAGAAATGTCCGAGTACACGAAGGCAAATGTTTTGTTGCAGGCGGCGCAGTCAATGTTGGCTCAGGCGAATCAAAATTCTTCTGCTGTACTGAGTTTGTTGCAGTAAAAAAATTTTCAAAATAAAAATCCTCTGTTGAAAAATTTTTCAGCGGAGGAGGTAGTGTAAAATAGTTTGTGTAAGTGAATTATGCAAACTATTTTTTATGGAGT
>CALEPR010000080.1 GCA_937910665.1 uncultured Selenomonadales bacterium | reverse complement strand
CGTGCTGACGCACTTTTTGATTGAACTTACACAAAATTTCTGACACAGTCTTTTTAAGTTCTTAGTTTTTAGTTCTTAGTTAGTTCTTAGTTTTTAGTAATGTTTTAACCACTAACCACTAACAACTATCAACTATTTACTCCTAATTACTCACTCCTAATTCCTAATTTTTCTAACTCCTTCAATTATTCGTTCTCACCGGCGTGACAATATAAATATAATCATCGTTATCTTCTTCGCGAATGTCGATAGGATAGAGCGGTTTATTCAAACCGATTCGACAATTTTCGCTTTCCAAAACGCTCAAAACTTCGGCAATATATTTCACGTTGAAAGAAATATCAATATCCGCGCCTTCCAAAGTTGCGTTGACATGTTCCTCTGCTTTGCCAACGTCGGGCGAATTTGAGGAAATATCCAAACCGTCCTGCGTGAAAATAAATCTGATTGTGTTGTACTCAGTTTCTTTTGAAATTACGGTGACGCGATCCACAGCCGCGAGCATTTCGCTGACATTGATTTTAACATGCATATCGCAGGACTCGGGAACAACTTTTTGATAAGGCGGATATTGTCCTTCAATCAGTCGCGAAGTCATAAAAATATTGTCGAAAGTAAACGCAATATATTTTCCCGAATAATCGACGGTAACCAAATTGTCGGAGGAAGCGTCAATCATTCTTGCAAGATCTCGCAAAGTCCCTGACGGAACAATAAAACTCATCTCGGAAACTTCATCTGAAATTGTATCTTTCTGTATTGCAATCCTGTGAGTATTCGTGGCGGCGACCGTGATAGAATTTCCATTCAGTTCAAAAAGACAGCCGGTAAAAATCGGACGCGACGCATCTTCCGCAGCGCAAGCAAAAACTGTGCGGCGAATTAAATTTTTCAGCGAAGAAGCGCGAACCTTGAAAGAAGTTATAACTTCCTGAGATTTTACTTTCGGAAAGTCTTCTGCTGACATCGCAAGCAAATTAAATTTCGATGCGCCGGAATTTATGTAAACAATGTTGTCGCCTTCCTCTTGAGAAATTGTCACTGTGTCGCCCGGCAATTTTGCAACTATTTCTTGAAAATATTTTCCGACGACGACGACAGATCCCGGGACTTCCGTGTTCACGGCAATTTTTGTAATTATTCCGAGCGAAAAATTATTTGACTGCATTTCCAACGTTGAACCTTCCGCACGCAAATAAACTCCTGCCAAAATCGGCGTTTGCGGCTTAACGGCTACTGCGCGGTTAGCAACCTGCAAAGCATCTTTCAATTCATTTTTTGAACAAGTAAATTTCATTCTTTCACCTCAAAAAAACTTTCAATATAAAAAACTCTGTCTTATTCTTTCACAAAAAAAATTTTCTGCCTCATTCAATCACGGCAAAGAAAAGTTTCCTGAAGTTTTTCCGTCCAAAGTGGCCCGCGCTTCTCCGCCTGTCGTGGTCGATTGAGTAATCGCGTAAGTCTTTCCGGTAAAATCTGTCGCCGTTCCGTTGACGTAGGCTTTCCCTGTCGGCGGTTTCAAGTCGCCAACATCTTTAACGTAGTCGCTCAAGTCGGAAATTTGCGTCGGATAAGTTCCTTTTTCCATGAAGTAAATTGCGATTGAATTATCCAGAGTTGCAAGGTCGGCTTGAATTTTTGCAGTGTTCGCTTTAACTGTTATGTCAGTGAAACGCGGCACGGCAATAGTCGCCAAAATTCCAATAACCACGATCATCAAAATAACTTCCAGCGTCGCGAAACCTTTTTGATTCATTTTCAAATTCAAACCTCCCGACAAAAAATTTTAAAAAACTTCTTCGCCTTCGTCGAATAAAAAAACTCCACTGCTGAAAAATCCAATGGAGTTTCATTTGCGTTGACTGAGAAAATTATTTCTTTGCTGATTTTTTCACTGCGTTAATTGCAGTTTCGGCGACTTCTTTGACAGAAGTTTTTCCGCCGCTCACAACGACTTCGGAAATAATGTCCGCCAGCGCAATTTTCATGACGCTGAGGACTTCATTCAAAACTGCGTTGTAAAGATCTCCGCCGTCAACAACTCCGCGTCCGTTTTCCGTTACAAAAAATTTTTTTGGAGTATCATTCGCTTTCAACGCAGCATCAATTTTTTCGCCGATAAGCGCAACCAATTTTTCCTTGTCCATCGTTTCACTCTCCCGAAAATTCAGTTACTTTTTCTGACGCTCACAAACTTGGTTACCGACAGTGCAACTTGTCTTGCAGGCAGACTGACAAGACGCTTGGCACTCGCCGCAGCCGCCGGTTTTTAAAGTTTTATGCAAGCCGGCTTTGTTTACAGTTCTAATATGTTTCATCTCAATTCCTCCATTTGAACTTTAAAAATTTTCTCAAAACAAATATTCTTGCTGAAAAAAATTTTTCCTGCAAAGTTCAGAACCTGTATTCACAAGTTCTAAGGATAAGGGTTAAGAGAAAACTAAATCCTATTTCCTGAAGCTGTGAATACAGTTTCTCAAATTACTTTTGCGTCTGACTCAACTGCTTGTAAATAAAATCTGCCAAACCGATTCCGCCGTCCATAGCCATCTGTTTGGTAAGTTCGTCGTGATACATATCGCGATAAATGTCCATTGCGTTGTCGTCGCCAAAAAATGTATCTTTCGGAACAGTTTTCCACATCTCGCCGTAAAGCATTTTCAAGAGCAAGGCTTCCATTTGAACGCTTGCGTCTTTAAGTTCTTTGTCGCGCTGCGCGAGATCCTCCGCAGTCATTATCCCCGTTTTTTTTGAGCTGCCATTCAATCGCCGAGTTGCGTTCTGCAATTCAGACTGAAAAATTGCTTCGTCATTTATAACTTGCGCTCCTGCCGACGCGCTGTTTGTGGAATTCATCTGCGGAATTAAAAGTGTTCCTTCGACTTGCATTTTATCACCCCGTCATTCGCCCAAAATTGGCTCAATTTACGCCTTAAACAATTTCAAATGCTAAATTATCTCCAAAGCTGCATGAATTGCTCCTGCGGCTTTCAGAGCCTGTAAAATTGAAATGCAATCTCGCGGAGTTGCTCCCACTGCGTTCAATGCGCCGACTAAATCATTTACGTTTGTTGTTGGCGGCAGAACGATTGAGCTTGAAGGCATTTCTTCAACTTCGGTGGAATCTTCAGGCACAACGGTCGTCCTGCCCCTGCCGAGCGACAGAGGATTAGGTTGAGAAACATTGAAATCTCTTGCTACGCGAATTGACAGACCGCCTTGAGTTATCGCGCACTCGTCGACTGAAACTTCGCCGCCCATGACAATAGTTCCCGTGCGCTCGTTAAAGACAACTTTTGCAACATTGTCCGGCGTGACATTCAAAGCCTCAATCGTCGAGACAAAAGCCACGACATTTGTCCTGTAATTTCCCGGGATAACAACATCAATTCTGCCGGGATTTGCGGCGCGAGCAATTTGCATCGGATAGTAAGCAGAATTTATTGCATTTGCAACTCGCGTCGCCGTCGTGAAATCTGCGTTGCTCAAACTTAAAGAAATTTGTCCTTTGTTTCCAATATCGTCCTCGACAGTTTTTTCAACAATCGCGCCATTAGGGGTCGTGCCTACAGTCGGATAATTTTTTTGTGCAGTATTGTTTGAGCCGTTGCCTGCCATAAAACCGCCTGTCGAAACCGGACCTTGAGCAACTGCGTAAACTTCGCCGTCCGCTGCGCGGAGCGGAGTCTGCAACAAAGTTCCGCCTTGAATACTTTCAGCGTTGCCCATCGCACTGATTGTAACGTCGATTGTGTCGCCTTCGCGGACAAATGGCGGCAAAGTTGCCGTGACAATGACAGCCGCCACGTTATCAGAATCCAAATCAGATTGACTTACAGTAATTCCAAAACTTCGGAGCATTGAAACAGTCGAAGAAATCATTTGCGGAATGTCGTCCGAATCTCCTGTGCCGTTCAAGCCGACAACCAAGCCGTAACCCATTAACTGGTTACTACGAACGCCTTGAACTTTTGCAATATCTTTAATTCTTGTGACTGCAGATTCAGCAAAAACTGTCTGCATCATCAAAGCAAGACAACAAATCAAAGTCAAGGCAGTAAAAATTTTTTTCATACAGCAACACTTCCTGCCGCGTCAAACTCAATTTCATTTTTAATAACTTCAAACTTTTGTGGCGGATACAAATAATCTTCACCCGATTCATCAATAATTCGATACCAGCCATTCTTCTCAATCGTTACAAGTTCATATTCTTTGTTCGGAAAGAAATCGAAGAAAATTTCGTAGGAATCTGGAATTGAAATTTTGCGCTCACCAATAAATTTAACTTTCAACTTTTATCACCCCAACGCTTGATTTTGAAATCTACTTTGCCTACATTTTCACACTGATACCAATGAAGTTCAGATTTTTTGTAAGTCTCAATCCCATTTGTAACATCAGCAGTACCGCGAACTTTATACCAGTCCTCAACTTTAGTAATTTCGCCGTTCGGCAAATGATAAGTTTCAATCAATCTTTTAACTTCGCGAATTTTTTTACCTTCCGCAATAACTTTCACGCCTGTAACTTTTGAACCAGGCTTTACATACCAGTCGTCTTGTCTTAAGCCTATTGCAGTTTTGACATAAAAAGTTTTCGCCATCGCGCCGAGCGTATTTGGCAAGATAAAATCTTTTTCAATATTTTCAAACATAAATTTACATCAGAACAGAATATTGAAAATTTGCGTCAGAATTCCTTGACGTTGTTTTGCGTTCAAAGGTCCTTTGCCGTCAAACTTAATTGTAGCGTCGGCGACGCGCGTGGAGGAAACAGTATTATTCATTGTCACATCGTCGCGGCGAATAATTCCGCGCAACGTAATTTTGTGTTCGTCGCGATTTTGCCAAATTGACTGAGTTCCTTCGACGACCATATTGTCGTTAGGCAAAACTTCCACAACGGTAACTGTAATTTGTCCACTAAAACTATTCGTGTCCGTCGCCGAGCCGGTAGCTGAGAAACTATCTTCGCCGGTCGCGGAAACGGCCTTCAAAAAACTAAAAATTCCCGTGCCCGCGCCTATGTCAATGCTGCCTTCCTTTGAATTTGTTCTGGACTTCGCGGAAGTTTGCGTTGTCGATTCGCTGATGACAATAGTCAAAATATCTCCGACATTTCGAGCTTTCTTATCGGAAAACATATTCCAACCGCGATCAGTCCAAAGCGATCTGGCTTCGACAGGGAATGAAAAAGTTGCACCCAAAAAAGTTGCGGTCAAGATGATTGCAAAAATTTTTTTCAACATTTATATGATCACCTCCACAGTTTGAGAATCTATCACTTTCGCAGACAAAATTTTTTGCGACGTATCGTTTCTTACTCGCACAACCTGTCCAATTCTTCCATTATTCATCGCGGTGCCTTTTGCCGAAACTTCAAGACCGTTGAAACGGAAAAGTATTCGCACAGGATGCTGACTTTTGACAGCCATAGGTTGCTGAAAATAATTTTTTGCGATCGGCGAACCTGCGCGAACATATCTGAGCGGAACGAGTTCGCGAATTTCCGAAATATCTTTGATATATTCCGCACGTCCGTCAAGCGCGATTTCCTCCAGCCGAAAATCGCTCGCCGTAATTGGAGAATCAACATTTAAGTCGTGATTTGCTATCAGAACTGTGTCAAAAATTTTAAGCGTCAAAGTAAAGACAACATCGCGATAAAATTTGCCGTTAATAGAAAATCTCGCTCTCCCCGAAGTCACTCCGGAATAATTCAGAGCGTTTGACGGCAAAATTATTTTTATGTCAATCACGCCGTTAGGCAAATTAAAATCTGAAATTCCATTCGCAAAGAAAAGTTCATGCCGCCGAAACTCTCCGCGATTTTTTAAAATGTTTTCGACTTCGTTCGTCGCCATAACTTCAATTTGCTTTCCCGGAACAATTTGGTTGGCGAAAACTTGCGGCGAAAAACAAAACGCAAAAATAAATGCGGCAAGCAAAAATATTTTTTTCATTTCGATTCAAGCGCAATTAACGCTTCAACTGGTTGGCAGTTTCCAACATTGAATCTGAAGTTGTAATGGCTTTTGAATTTGATTCATAGGCGCGTTGAGCCACGATCATATTAACCATTTCTTCGACAATCTGAACGCCTGACATTTCCAAAGTTCCCTGCGTCAAAACACCCATTGCATTTTCGCCGGGATTACTGACGATAGGCGCACCCGACGCAGCCGTTTCCAAGAAAAGATTTTTGCCGTAAGAATAAAGTCCCTCAGGATTTATAAAACGTGCCATAGTTATCTGACCGACTTCAGTCTGTGTGCCGTTAACTGTATTTGAAACGTGTCCGTCGCTGCTGATAACGATACTTTCCAACGCCGCATTTTGATTTATGGTAATTCCGGGCTGAAGCAAATAACCGTCACTGGTCACAAGTCGACGCTGAGAATCAAGTTTAAAAGAACCGTCGCGAGTATAAGCAGTTGTCCCATCAGGCATCTGAATTTGAAAAAATCCTTCGCCTTGAATACCGATGTCAGTCGGATTGTCAGTAGTCTGCAAAGGTCCTTGAGTGAAAACTCTGTGCGTGGCAGCCACGCGGGTTCCCAAACCAATTTGCAAACCTTGAGGATACTCTGTGCCGTTTCCTGAAACTCCGCCTGCGTCGCGAAGCGTTTGATAAAGTAAATCTTGAAATTCAGCGCGAACTTTTTTATTTCCGTAAGTATTCACGTTTGCCAAGTTGTGCGCCACAACGTCCATATTTTTTTGCTGCCCAATCATTCCTGATGCCGCAGACCAAAGTGATCTCATCATAAAAAATCAATCCTCCTCAAAATTGAATCGGACTTCCCTGTCACAAAAATTCTTTGAAAATTATATCGTTCAATCCACAATTTGAATTAAGTTTGTTGCGTTAAAATTTTTTTCGACTTGTATGAAAAAAGGGATTAGTTTAATCAGGAATTAGGACTTAGGAATAACAATTCCTAAATACTAATTCCTAAACCCTAACCCCCAACGCCCAGCATTATTTGCGAAGATTGAGCTGCGCGAGAATTTCGCGATAACGATTGATGTCCTTTTTGCTGAGATAACTCAAAAGACGACGACGCTGACCAACCATTTTCAAAAGTCCACGACGTGAATGGTGGTCTTTTTTATGCATTTTGAGGTGTTCCGTCAAATAGTTAATACGTGACGTCAATATTGCAATCTGCACTTCTGGTGAACCTGTATCGCCTTCGTGGACTGCATATTTTTTCATGATCTCCTGTTTTGCCTCTTTTGTAAGCATTTAAAAATTCCTCCCAATTAGCAATTCCTACAACAAAGTAAACGTTGGAGCACGACAAACCTCGTTGTGGTTTAAACAGAGAGATTTTAACATAACATTATTAATGCGTCAAGTATTTTTATTTCTTCATTGACATTTTATCGTAATTTTCTATTTTATAATTAAGGCGTTCTATTGTTTCCTGCAAAGTTACAACTTTATTGATTAATTTTTCTCGCTGTTCAATCAAAATTTCTTTACGTCGTTTTGGATTATCGTTATGCTGCATTAAGTTTACATACTCAATCAACGCCTCAATTTGTACACCCGCATCTCTCATGCATTTGACAAATCCCAACCACTTGCAGGATATTTCATCAAAATCGCGAATGCCATTTGCTTTACGTGGTATGT
>CALEPR010000079.1 GCA_937910665.1 uncultured Selenomonadales bacterium | reverse complement strand
ACTCACCGCGACCAATTTTACAGTCGTTCAATCGAATTGCCATTTTTTTTAGTTGGGCTACGATTTAACTGACTGAAATTTTTAAGTCACTCACCGCGACCAATTTTACAGTCGTTCAATCGAATTGCCATTTTTTTTAGTTGGGCTACGATTTAACTGACTGAAATTTTTAAGTCACTCACCGCGACCAATTTTACAGTCGTTCAATCGAATTGCCATTTTTTTTAGTTGGGCTACGATTTAACTGACTGAAATTTTTAAGTCACTCACCGCGACCAATTTTACAGTCGTTCAATCGAATTGCCATTTTTTTTAGTTGGGCTACGATTTAACTGACTGAAATTTTTAAGTCACTCACCGCGACCAATTTTACAGTCGTTCAATCGAATTGCCATTTTTTTTAGTTGCGATTTCTTGACGCAAGAGTCCAATTTTCATTGCGTTTTACTTTGACAGCGACAACCTTGCCGCCTTTGCACATTGCTTGAACTGCCGCAGTAATCACTGCAACAACTTCAGGTTTTAATTTTTTAGCCATCGCCCTCAACCCCCTTCTACTAATTAGGAATGAGGAGTTAGGAGTTAGGAATTTTTTCATTCCTCATTCCTAATTTCTAATTCCTAATTGAATTAAAGCGGAATATTTCCATGCTTTTTGCTGGGACCTGCCTCGCGTTTGCTTGCAAGAGCATTAAGCGCGGTAATGACAAGCGGACGAGTTTCTTTCGGCTCAATAACCATATCAGCATAACCGCGCTCTGCCGCTTTGTAAGGAGTTGCAAATTCTTCGACGTATTCGGCAGTTTTCTGGTCTTTGTCGGGGTCTTTGCGGAAAATAATATTCGCCGCGCCTGCAGGTCCCATAACTGCAATTTCAGCACTTGGCCAAGCCATAACTTGATCTGCACCGAGTTCACGACAGCACATTGCAATATAACTTCCGCCGTAAGCCTTGCGAGTAATAACTGTAACTTTCGGAACTGTCGCCTCACTGTAAGCGTAAAGCATTTTCGCGCCGTGTCTGATAATTCCATTGTACTCCTGATCAACGCCGGGCAAAAATCCTGGAACATCAACCAAGTTCACGAGCGGAATATTAAATGCGTCGCAGAATCTGATAAATCTTGCGGACTTGTCAGACGCATTAACATCAAGACAGCCAGCCATAACTGCAGGTTGATTTGCAATAATTCCGACGCTGCGTCCGTCGAAACGCGCAAAACAGGTGATAATGTTCGTCGCAAAATGTTCATGAACTTCATAAAATTCGCCGTTGTCAACAATTCCGCGAATAACTTCTTTCATGTCATAGGGCGCATTTGGATTGTCAGGAATAATTGTATTTAAAAATTCTTCCTGTCTGTCAGGATCGTCGCCTGTTTCAACAATCGGCGGATCTTCCAAGTTGTTACTCGGCAGGAAACTCAAGAGGTAGCGAATTTGATTGATACAATCTTCCTCATTCTCCGCCGCGAAATGTGCAACGCCACTGCGACTGTTATGCGTCATTGCACCGCCGAGTTCCTCTGCAGTAACTTCCTCCGCCGTGACAGATTTAATAACTGCAGGACCTGTGATAAACATTTGCGAAGTATTTTTCACCATGTAAATAAAGTCTGTGATAGCAGGTGAATAAACTGCTCCGCCCGCACAAGGTCCCATAATGACTGAAATTTGCGGAATAACACCTGAAGCTGCAGTATTGCGGAAGAAAATTCCTGCGTAACCTGAAAGTGCGTCAACAGCTTCCTGAATACGTGCGCCGCCCGAGTCGTTGATACCGATCAAAGGTGCACCCATCTTCATAGCCAAGTCCATAACTTTCCAAATCTTGTGAGCGTGTTTTTCGCCCAAACTGCCACCTTCAACTGTGAAGTCCTGTGCGAAAGCATAGACAAGTCTGCCTTCAACTGTGCCGTAACCGATAACAACACCTTCGCCAGGCAGTTCTTTTTTCTCCTGTCCAAAATTTGTACAGCGATGTTTGACAAACATATCAAGCTCAACAAAAGTTCCTTCGTCAAAGAACATATCAATTCTTTCGCGTGCGGTAAGTTTGCCTTTGCCGTGCTGAGCGTCAATGCGTTTTTGCCCGCCGCCGAGCAGAATTTTTTCTTTCTTGGCATGCATCAAATCAATTTTTTCTTGAACTGTTGCCATTAAATCCACTCCTTTTTATCAATGTGGAATGAGGAGTGAGGAATGAGGAATTAAAAAATTCCTAACTCCTAATTCCTAATTCCTAATTATTCAATGACTTGGCAGAGTTCCAAAAGTACTCCGTGAGTGGCTTTCGGGTGAATGAAGGCAATATTTTTTCCGCCTGCACCTCTGCGCGGTTTTTCATCAATCAATTTTACGCCTTTTTCTTTGAGTTCAGCAAGAGCCGCCTCAAGATTGTCAACGCGAAGTGCGATGTGCTGGATTCCGCCGCGTCCGCCATTTTTCTCAATGAACTTGGCAATAGCACTGCTTTCATCAGTTGCGACAAGCAATTCAATTTCGCCATGATCGTGATCAGGTGTTGTCGGATAGAAAGCTGTTGTAACTTTTTGATCTGCAACTGTTTCTTCGCCGTTGGACTCCAAGCCCAAGAGTTTCCAAAATTCGCCGTCCTCCAAAGTAGTCGAAGCGATACCAATGTGATCTACTCCCAAAATCTTAAACATTTCTTAAAACCTCCCAATAAAAATTATCACAATAAAATTATTTATTTTCAGATGGCCGACACTTCTGAAAATTTTTTAGGCAAAAACTTTCACGCGTTCTTTGACAGGAATTTTTTCAATCGTCGCGGCAGGGTTAAGAAGTTCGCCGAAAACCATCTCGGCAACCAATTCCCAACTTTCTGGAACTTTGAAATATTTTTTTATTTCCTCGTCAATGAGCGGATTATAATGCTGAAGACTCACGCCCAGCCCCATATCTTCAAGCAAAGTCCAAACTGCAAATTGCAACATTCCATTTGCCTGTGAAGCCCAGATTGGAAAATATTTTGCATAGGGCGCAAATTTTTTCTGCATTTCCCCAACAGAGTCATTGTCTTCAAAAAATAAAATTGTTCCGTAACCTGCCGCAAAACCCTGCCGCTTTTCTTCGACCAAATCAAATTTTTCAGGCGCGACAACTTTTTTCAGCTCGGCTTTAGTTATCTCCCAAACTTTGTCGTGGTGTTCGTTCATTGCGACGACTACCCGCGCTGACTGCATGTTAAACGCCGACGGAACTTCTAAAACCATTCTTTCGACTGCTGCGATTATCTGCGACTCCAAGACAGGAATATTTTTACCGATTGCGTAATTTGTTCGGCGGTCAATAACTGCTTCTTGAAAACTTTTCATGAAAAATCTTCCCTTCAGTCATTTTTTTTTCTAATCACTCACTTATGCATGTCACCTGTCTTGAGGAAACGCGAATGGAAACTCAAAGCCTCATCGACAAGGTGCGGAGTATTTGACTTCTTGGTTGCCGCAAGTGCGCGTTCATAATAATCAAGCAAAAGCGGACGATAGTCGGGGTGAGCGCATTTGTTGATAACTTCCAGAGCGCGGCGACGTGGTTCGAGTCCGCGAAGGTCAGCAATTCCCTGCTCCGAAATAATAATATCAACATCGTGCTCGGTGTGATCGATATGCGAACACATTGGAACGACAGAAGAAATTTTTCCGCCTTTCGCGACTGAAGGAGTATAGAAAATTGTCAAGTAAGCATTACGCGCAAAATCTCCGCTGCCGCCGATGCCGTTCATCATCTTGGAACCTGCAACGTGAGTTGAATTTATATTTCCGTAAATGTCGACTTCAAGTGCGGTGTTCATCGCGATAACGCCAATTCTGTTTACAACTTCAGGCGAGTTGGAAATTTCTTCAGGGCGGAGCAAAATATATTTGCGATATTTGTCAATGTCTTTGTAAAATCTTTCCATGCCTACAGGCGAAGGTGAAAAAGCAGTTCCCGATGCAAATTTCAATTTTCCTGCGTCGATCAAGTCAAGCATTGCGTCTTGAATAACTTCGGTGTAAACAACCAAGTCTTCCATGTCTGACTTAACAAAACCTTCAAGCACAGCATTTGCAACATTTCCAACGCCGGATTGGAGCGGCAAAAGTTTTTTCGGCATACGCCCGGCTTTAATTTCAGCGTTGAGAAGTTCCAGAGTAAACGCCGCCATTTTTTTGGAATTGTCATCGATCGGTGAAAGGTCGCGAGTATGATCTTTAATGTCGCAGGGAACGATGAATTTAATTTTGTCCGGCGTGCAGGGAATGTAAGTCGTTCCAATTCTGTCGTCCGCATGAACAATCGGAATAGGGAGACGATTCGGAGGATCGAGAGGAATGTAAACGTCGTGCATACCTTCAAGTTCAAGCGGTTGAGTTGTGTTGACTTCGACAATGACAATGTCCGCGCTTTGGACATAACTTGCCGCATTGCCCATCGAAGTTGTCGGAATTAAATTTCCTTCCTCAGTGATCGCACAGACCTCGACAACCGCCGCATCAATTTTTCCGAGAAAACCTTTGCGCGTGAGTTGTGCAGATTCAGACAAATGCAAGTCAAGATAATTAACTGTGCCGTCGTTAATCAGTGGACGAAGTTTTGAATCAGTCTGATAGGGCAAACGCTGTTTAATTCCTTTGACTTCTGCAAGTGCGCCGTCAAGTTCCGGACCGGTTGATGCGCCTGTCCAAATATTTACTTGGAAAGGATCTTTTTTCATGCGTTCGGCAAGCGCGAGCGGAATTGCCTTCGGATAACCTGACGCAGTAAAACCGCTACAAGCCAAAGTCATGCCCGGCTGAATCCAATTTGCAACTTCCTCCGCGCTGACAATTTTGCTCTGCAAGTCTTTGTTTCGCACTCGATCGGTAATGTCAATCATAAAAATTTTCTCCTCCTTCAATTCAAAAAAAGTCGTGATAAAAACTTATTGAATATTATCACTTTGCAAATTTTCAGTCAACTATTCTGTAAATCAGCTTAAGCAATTTTTTTCTGCGAAGTCCGGTATCTTTCATTTCGGAAAGTCCCTTATGACTGCAGATAAATTTTGAATTCTTTATAGTTTCCGAAACTTTTTCCTTGCCAAGAAAAAAGTTTGTCGCCGCTTAATCGAATTTTTATGTCACATTTGTCGTTACGCAATTTTGACAGCGGCACGGAGAAATTTTTTGATTGTCCTGCAGGAATCGTTTCGGAAAAAATTTTTTCCACGCCGTCCACCGTAATTAAAATTTTTATGCCGGTCAAGGCAAAATTATTTTTGTTTTCTATTTTCAGCGTCAAATTCCAATCGGTCGGAAAATAAATAATGTCACCATCGCGCTGCCAACTTTGCCAAATATTTTTTGGAATTTCTGCGTTGAAAATTTTATTGTTCAGATAGAGTGTGCAAACTTGATTCAAGCGCGAATCTCCTTGAACTTTTTCCGGCTGACTTTGCGGAATTTCAATTTCTTGCGGCGAGGACGATTCTGTTTCAGGAAATTTTATTTCCTGAAAAGTAAATTGCGTCTGTTCGTTTCGTTGTGGCGTTTCAACTTTTGTCGGCTTTTCTTCAACAATTTTTTTCTTGGCAGATTCTGAAAATTTTTCTTCAGGCTTGTCATCTTCAAAAAAATTTGTCGGAAAAATCAGCACAGAAAAAATTATCGCGCCCATTGCAAAACTTTTGACAAAAAATTTTTTCAGTCTGTGTTGCCAAAATTTTTTATCAATTTCAAACAGAATTTGTTCGGCAGATTGATAACGTTTGGAAGGATCAAGTTCGCTACACTTCGACAAAATTTTTTTCAAGTAGCCGTGATAATTTTCGCCAAGAATTTTTTGAAAAGTTTTGCCGAGCGAATAAATATCACTTCGCGGATCAGTTTGTCCGAAACCGAATTGTTCGGGCGGAGCATATCCTCGCGTGCCTAAAAAATCTGTGTCGCTTTCGGAATTATTTTTTTCAAGGCGCGAAATGCTGAAGTCAATCAGCTTTACTGAATTATTTTTGGTCAGCATTATGTTTGAAGGCTTCAGGTCGCGGTGAATAATTTTTTCTGTGTGGAGCAATTTCAATGCGCTGCAAAGTTGCTTTAAAATCTGCGCGGCTTGGTTTTCCTCAAAGTTTCCGCGATAATTTAAAATTTCTGCAAGCGTCTGTCCTTCTATAAATTCTTCCACCACAAAAATTTTTTCTTCGCTTTGAACTGTTCGATAAATTTTCGGCACAAAAGAACTTTGCAAATTTTTAAGTCGCCTGTAAATTTCAGCAGTCTGCAAACTCCGCTCTTTCAGCACACAAACTTGCTTGCCGACTTTGTCATAGACCAGAAAAACTTTTCCGCGCTTGCCATCCTTCAATACGTCAACGACATCATAAAAATTTTTCAGGGGATTCATTTCAGCTTTACCTTTCAAAAATTTTTGTGTAATATTTTATCACAGGAGGGATTGAAAATGTTTAAAAAAGACACTGATCAACTTTTGGACGAACTGAAAATTGAGCCTGACGTGAAAAATTTTATTGCCGCCAATCAATCGGAATTTACTTCGCCTTTGCATGAGTATTTGCAAAAGCTTTTGGATAAAAAAAATTTGTCGAAGTTGGAAGTAATTCAGCAGTTGAACTTCGACAAGAAACATGCCTATCATATTTTCGCCGGAACCAAAAAGCCTTCGCGTCAAAAACTTTTGGCTATTGCTCGCGCCATGAATTTAAATTTTGACGATACGCAATACTTGCTCCGTTATGCCGGGTTCGGCAGTTTATATCCGCGTGATCCTTATGACGCTGTCATTATTTCTGCCATTGATCACAATTTAACACTTGCAGAAACTGACAGAAATTTGGGGGAGTGTAAATTTTTTTGTGTAAGTGATTTTGAGACTGGCGTGCTGACGCACT
>CALEPR010000078.1 GCA_937910665.1 uncultured Selenomonadales bacterium | reverse complement strand
TTCTATTATTTTCATTCTTCCATTTTACCATATTTTGCAAAATTGATTTCCGTGCACAAAAGCATAAAGAAGAATCGTCTTGAGATTTTAAAAAAATTTTTTTCTCAGCGCATCTAAATCTTCGCGCAGTTGATTTTTCAATTCCTCGACCGAAGAAAAAATTTTTTCTTCGCGAATTTTTTCCAGAAAGCTGACAGAAATTTCTTCGCCGTAAATGTTGGAATTAAAATTGTCAATAAAAACTTCCAAACGCCTTTTTGCAACTTTGAAAGTCGGATTGTCGCCGACATTTGCAATTCCTGAAAAAATTTTTCCCGCAACTTTGACTTCGACGATGTAAACTCCGTTCGGCAACATGGCGCGACTGTCCTCAATTTCTAAATTTGCCGTTGGAAAACCTAACTTTCTGCCGCGTTGATCTCCGTGAACGACTTTTGAAACGTAAGTAAAATTTCTGCCGAGCAAATTATTTGCGGCTTGCAAATTTCCCTCCGCGATTAAATTTCTGATTCTTGTGCTGCTGACAGTTTTTTTGTCGAAAGTCACCGCAGGACAAATTTCAGTTTTAAAACCAAAATTCTCGCCCTCGCGGAGCAACATTCTGCCGTTGCCTTTGCCGAAACGTCCGAAAGTATAATTCGGTCCCGTGACGACGTAAGTCGGAGAAATTTTTTCCTGCAAAAGTTTCAAAAATTCTTCCGGACTTTTTTTGCTTAAATCTTTGGTGAAAGGAATTTCGATCAAAATCTCCACGCCAAGACTTTCAAAAATTTCCCGACGCAAACTTCTGCTTCCGATGGCAAGAGGCGCGGACTTTGGATCCAAAATTGTGAGCGGATGATTTGAAAAAGTAAAAACCATTCCCACGCCGTCAATTTTTTTTGCAATTTCCAAAGCGCGATTTATTACGCTCGCGTGACCAAGATGAACGCCGTCAAACATTCCCAGAGCGACGACGGGACGCAAATATTTTTTTGTCAAGTCGCTCAACTTCTTTATTATTTCCAAAAATTTTTTCACTCCTCAAAACAAAGTTGGTAAAAAATTAGTCAGCAAAAAAATTATCAACACAAAAGTTTCAGACAAAATTTCTGTCGCGCCGTAAATGTCGCCTGTTACGCCGCCGATTTTTTTTGTCACAACTTTTCCGAAATACATTGTAAAGATTGAAGTTATTATCAGCGCGACGAACGCAGTCAAAAAAAATTTTTTGTCGAAAAAGGCAAGCGGCAAAAATAAAATCAGCGTTTCAAAAAATGCAAGCGGCAAAGTTTTTTCCGAAGAAAATTTTGCAAAGGCTTTTCCGATTCCCTGCGGTCTGGCGTAGGGAAATTTTTTTATCATCGCGACCATTAAAAATCTTCCGATAATTGGTGCGGAATAAACTGCAGCTAAAGTTTGCATCGCGGAAATTAAAACCAACTCCGCGATCTCAGAAATTTGCAACGCCGCGACTACGACCAAACTCACAACGCCGAACGCTCCTGCGCGACTGTCTTTCATAATTTCTAAAATTTTTTCTTTCTCGCGTCCCGAAAAAATTCCGTCCGCAGTATCCATTAAACCGTCGCAATGCAAACCGCCTGTCAAAATTACATTCAAGACAAAAAAAGTTGCGCCGATAAAAATTGTCATCCGTCCGCCCGACAAAAAAATTTCTCCCGCCGTCGCCGCCGCAAAAAAAATTCCCAACACCGCACCGACTGCCGGGAAAAATTTTACCGACTTTCCAAAATTTTCTTCGCTCCAACTTTCTTGACGAACTAAATTTATTCGCGTCAAAAATTGAAGTCCGATTAAAAATTCATTCATCATAACTTTCTGTTTTTATTCCAATTTTCCATCCACTGATCCATATTCTGCCGAACTGCACTCCAAAGAACTTCAGGATTTTTATAAACTTCCTTGCAATAGCGAACCATTTTGCCGCCGAGAATTTTTCCGACAATTTCGCTGCAAGTGCTGACTGCCATCCTAACGACGACGATTAAAATGATTGAAATTTTAAAACCTAAAACCGTTATCGCAATTCCACCGAAAAGCGGCAACAAAAAAACCATCGCCAACTTTATCATGAAAAATGAAAATGCAACTCCGCAAGCACCTTTTCCAAGTCGCAGGAAGAGCGGAGCTTTGTGTTTGCAAAAAATTTTTGTTTCTCCGAAAGCAAGTTTGGGATGTTTCACCGCCAACAAAAAAAATCTTCCTGCGCGTCTGCCGTAATACTGAAAAAATTCTCCGACTTTCTGCAGCAATTTATTTATGTCTGTCGGAATTGAAGTAACTGTCGCCGTGACCGATTGCATACTAAATTCCATGACTGCGCCGCGCATTGAACCGAGTGCGCCGCCTAAAAATGCCGGAGCTTTTCCGACTGCGCCCGTCACCGATTCCGGAATTGGGAGCGCAGGAATAAAAGCCGCGACGACATACAAAGTTATTGCCAAAATTCTGCCGATAACCATCGCGAAAAAATATTTTATGACTGCGCGGGGATTTCTGCGGAATGCGCGGGGAAAACGCTGAATTTTTTTTGGAAGTTTGCTGACAAGTTTATAGAAAAGTTTATCGCCCGCGCCGGGAAAATGTTCAATGCTGACGTCGGGAGGAAATTCAAATTGTTCGAGTTGCTTTTCATTTTCCTTTTCAAGTTTGTGAGTCAAGTTCATCATTCTTGCGAAGGCATCTGAAATTGCAATTTCGCCGGCTTTTTGAAGTCTGTCTCGTTCAGCGTCGAAAGATTTTGTCTGCTCCATCATTTCAGCAAACTGTCTTGCAAGTTCTTTTCTTTTCATGTCGCTGTCCGTCTGCTTAGTGGTTTCCATCATCTGCATAAATTGTCGCGCCAATTTTCGCTGCTCATTGTCTTTGTCATCAACTTTGGTGACCTGCATCATACGCCGAAATTTTGCTGCCAATTCTGCTTGTTTTTCTTCTTCATTCAACGCCGTCACCTTCTTACCCTCAAAACATTTTAAGCAAGTTTAATTTATAAAAATTATTCTGTCAATTTTGGAAGAAAAATTTTTTGAATGGAAATATTTTCAAAAAGATCGAATATTTTTTCAAGACGCTAAAAATAAAAATTAAAGTACCGTTGCATAGTGATTGAGAATTTTTTTTGCAGGGGAATTGCGACGTTGGCAGAATAAACAACTTGAAAGTAAAAAAATCCGCAGGTGATTCTTGCGCTCATGTTTATCGCGACGCAGAGAAGAAAAATTTTTCAGCAGTAAAAATCTCTCGGCGCAGATAATTTTATTTTATTTGAGGAGGAAAAAATTTTTTATGGCGAAGGAAAAAAATATTCAGCAAAATGAAGTTGTAGATGAAAATGAACTTATTAAAGTTCGTCGTGAAAAGTTAAATGCTTTTATTGAAAAAGGAGTCGCTCCCTTCGGTCATCGCTACGAAGTCACTCACCACGCAGAAGATATTCGCAAAGAATTTGGAAATATTGCGGAGGAAGAGGAAGGCGGCGAAGTTCAAATTGCCGGGCGCGTTATGGCAATTCGCGGACACGGAAAAGCAAGTTTCGGAACTTTGTCTGACAGAACCGGAAGTATTCAAATTTATTTTAAACTCGACACGCTCGGCGAGGAAAAATATTCGCAGTTCAAACTTTTGGACATTGGCGACATTATCGGTTTGCGCGGAAAAGTTTTTAAAACCAAGCGCGGAGAATTAACCGTTCGCGTGGAAAATTTTGAATTGCTCAGTAAATCTTTGCGTCCTCTGCCTGAAAAATTTCACGGCTTGAAAGATGTAGAAATTCGCTATCGTCAACGCTACTTGGATTTGATCATGAATCCTGAAGTTCGCGACACTTTTTTAAAGCGCACCGAAATTATCAAGTCGATGCGAAAATATCTCGACGACAGAAATTTTATCGAAGTCGAAACTCCTATCTTGTCGACAATCGCAGGCGGGGCGGCGGCGCGTCCTTTCATAACTCATCACAACACGCTCGACACAGATTTGTATTTGCGAATTGCGACTGAATTAAATTTAAAGCGTTTGATTGTCGGAGGATTTGAGCGCGTCTATGAAATCGGAAGAATTTTCCGAAACGAAGGCATGGACAATCGCCACAATCCTGAATTTACTTCTGTAGAAATTTATCAAGCGTACGGCGACTACAACGACTTAATCGATGTCACGGAAGGAATTTGTTGTGCGACTGCTGAAAAAATTTTCGGCACTACAAAAATTACTTATCAAGGCGTGGAACTTGAATTAAAAAATCCTCCGCGCCTGTCGATGAACGACGCAGTTAAAAATAAAACCGGCAAAGATTTTCTGTCCTGCGCGACTGTCGAGGAAGCAAGGAAGATGGCTGACGAAATTGGCGTTGAATATGAGGAGCGTTTCGGAATTGGCGGAATTTTAAACGCAGCGTTTGAGGCAAAAGTTGAGGACGATTTAATTCAGCCAATTTTTATCACTCATCATCCGACAGAAATTTCTCCGCTCGCGAAAAGAAATCCCGACGACCCAAGAATTACTGACAGATTTGAATTTTTTGTCTACGGCAGGGAACTTGCGAACGGTTTTACAGAACTCAATGATCCAATCGATCAGAAAAAAAGATTTGAAGAACAACTCCAGGCTCGCGAAGCCGGCGACGAAGAAGCGCACGTTATGGACACAGATTTTATTCGCGCACTTGAATATGGTTTGCCGCCGACAGGAGGACTTGGAATCGGCGTTGACAGGTTGGTTATGCTTTTGACTGACGCACCGTCGATCCGAGATGTCTTACTTTTCCCGACGATGAAAGTTATTGCAGAATGAGGAGAAAAAAATCTTTCCAATCTGAGCGCGACGAAGTCTTGTAAAAGTTAAACTCGGGCAGTTTTTTGAAAATGGATTGAAACTCAAAAAGTGTAGCCTTTAAAAAATCTTTTCAATCTGTCAAAAAAATTTAAATCTTCGCCTGTCAGAAATTGAAAATCTTTTTTGCTGAAACCAAAATTTGCATCTGTGATATAAAGTCGCAGATTTTTTTTTAGCGGAGAGGAAAATAAATATTTCGTGTCGTCAATGGCAAGACATTTAAAATTTTCCAAACCATGACTTTCGATGTAAAAATTTATTTCGTCGGCGCGATTTTTTTCCATGAAGAAGGGAGTTTTGTCCTCCACTTCAAGGTTGAAATTTTTCAACTTGTCCAAAATATTTTGGACGTCTTTCGAGTGACCTTCTTCAAGATTGAAACCGTCGCGCCAAGACGACGACATTATCAGATGCGTTTCATATTTTGTTTTAAAAAAATTTGCCGTGTCGGAAAAATTTTTCAGGCAATCGAGGTTGATCGGAAAATTTTCTTCGTCCCAGTTACTCATGCAATTTAAAACTCCGTCGATGTCGAAAAAAATATATAACTTATCTTTCAAAATAATTTCCTCCGATCAAAAAAAATTTTTTTAGAAACTGTACTCACAAACATATTTGCATTTATGGTCGTTGGAGTAATGGCTTCTAATTTCTTCTTGACCTGGTCCACTGTCTCCGTCCTCTGAACTTTTTGATTCGGAAAAATTTTTACAAAAAAATCCCGACGTCGGTCGGGAAAAATTTTTTCACTGCAAAAGCGCAGTTTTTAAAACTTCATCCATATTTTCCACAGGAACAAATTCTAATTTTTCTCGAACAGTTTCAGGAATGTCCTCTATGTCGCGTTCATTTTCTTTCGGCAAAATAATTGTGTGCATACCTTCGCGATAAGCCGCCAAAACTTTTTCCTTCAGTCCGCCGATCGGCAAAACATTTCCGCGCAAAGTAATTTCACCGGTCATGGCGACGTCGCTGCGAACTTTTTTCTTCGTCAGCGCAGAGAACATCGCAGTAGCCATCGTAATTCCTGCGCTCGGTCCATCTTTTGGAACTGCGCCTTCGGGAACGTGGATATGAATATCATTTTTTTCATAAAAATCTTCTTCCAAATTCATCGCGTCGCTGCGGCTGCGAATGTAAGTTAAACCTGCCTGAGCGGATTCTTGCATAACCTCGCCCAATTTTCCTGTCAGCAAGAGTTTACCCTTACCCTTGAGGACAATCGCTTCTGTGGGCAAAATATCGCCGCCTACTTCGGTCCAAGCCATCCCTGTGGAAACTCCGACTTGCGGACGTTTTTCAGCTTTATTTTGCAAAAATTTTGGTCTGTCCAAAAAGTCGCGAAGATTTTTTGTCGTGACATAAACTGTTCCTTCAAAACCTTCGACAATTTTTCTGGCTGCCTTCCTGCAAACTTTTCCGATCGTCCGCTCAAGTTCGCGAACTCCTGCCTCGCGCGTGTACTCGGAAATAATTTTTTGCAAAACGCCTTTCGCAAAAATTACGTTGCTTTGTTGAAGTCCATTTTCTTCTTTCTGACGTTTGGTCAAATATCTTCTCGCAATTTCCAATTTTTCTTGCTCGGTGTAACTCGACAAAGTTATAATTTCCATTCTGTCGCGCAGAGGTTTCGGAATTGTGGATAAATCATTTGCCGTGACAATCCACAAAACTTTTGACAAATCAAAATCTGTGTCAATGTAGTGATCGTTGAAAGTTTTATTTTGCTCCGGATCTAAAACTTCCAAAAGTGCGGAGGAAGGATCGCCGCTGTAGCCGTCCTTGCCGAGTTTGTCAACTTCGTCCAGCAGGAAGACAGGATTATTTGTTCCTGCGCGTTTCAAACCTTGAATAATTCTGCCGGGCATCGCGCCGACGTAAGTTCTCCTGTGTCCGCGAATTTCTCCTTCGTCGCGAATCCCTCCGAGCGAGGCGCGAACAAATTTCCTGCCAATCGCCCGCGCAACTGAGGAAGCCAGAGAAGTTTTTCCAACGCCGGGCGGACCGACCAAACATAAAATTGGCGCAGGTTTATCTTTTGTCAAAACTTTCACGGCGAGGAAGTCTAAAATTCTTTCCTTAACTTTTTCCAAGCCGTAGTGATCCGAATCCAAAACTTCTTTCGCGTTCAAAATGTCTGTCGAATCTTCGCTGGAAATTTTCCAAGGAAGATCGAAAAGCCATTCAATGTAAGTTCTGATGACGCTTGCCTCCTGTGCCATTGAAGGAAGTCTTTCCATGCGTTTGATTTCTTTCTCGACAATTTCCTTCACTTCGTCGGGATAATCGCCTTCCTTCAATTTTTTTCGATACTCGGACGCATTTTCTGCAACGTCTTCGTCCTCGCCAAGTTCTTTGTGAATTGCGCGGAGTTGTTCGCGAAGATAACTGTCTTTCTGTAATTTTTCAATCTGTCCTCGAACGCGTTGGTTAATTTGAAATTCCATTTGCACAACTTCAAGTTCGTGAACCAAAATTGCATAAAGTTTATTCAATCTTTTTTCAACGTCGACGCACTCCAAAAGTTCTTGTTTCTTTTCAATTTTTAAATTCAGATGACTTGTGATTAAATCTGCCAGCCGTCCGTAATCGTCCAAAATTGTCACGGCGACAAAAGTTTCATTTGGAATACGCTTGCTTAGTTTTACCCATTCTTCAAAAGTATGTACAACTCCATGAACAAGAGCCTCAAGTTCCAAAGAATTTTTATCCCAAGTATCCTCATACATATCAACATGAGCTTCAGTATAATCTCCTGCGCTGTAAGTTGAAACGATTCCTGCGCGCGAAATTCCTTCCACCAAAACGCGAACATTTCCATCGGGCATTTTGATTATCTGCCGAATTTCCGAAACAGTTCCGATATTGAATAAATCATCTTTTTCGGGAGAATCTTCTTCGGTAGATTTTTGAGTAACCAAAAAAATTCTGCGATCCGAAACCATCGCCGCATCGAGTGCACTGATAGATCTTTCACGACCAATATCAAGATGCATTATCATATTTGGAAAAATTGTCACGCCGCGCAGAGGAACGAGCGGAAAATTATCTGATTCATAAACAACTTCATTCATAAAAATTTTTCCCTCCCGATAGTCGAAACAAAAAAATTGTAACCGACACCGAATAAGATTTGCGTTTTGGTTATTTCGACACTAAATCTAAAAATCATTTTTGTTGCAAAATTTTTTTTAGAAGTGACAGGAAATTTTTTCAATGCTATAATTTGTTTAAGGTTTAAGTGGTAAGGTGTGAAAAAATAATTCCTCACTCCTCACTCCTCATTCCTCACTAGTAGAAGGGAGTTGGACATCATAGAGTTTAAAAAATTGGAAAAGGCAGACAAAAAACTTTTCGACAAATTTTTTTCTGCAAGATATTATGAAAACGCCGAGTACAATTTTACAAATTTATTTATGTGGCGCAATATGTTAAATCTTCTCTGGGCAGTCGAGGACGATGTTCTTTTTGTTGTGACTTCGAGTCAAAATATGTTGGGCTTGTGGCAACCTTTCGGCGCGGAAGAAAAAATGCAGGATGCGATTACAAAAATTTTGTCGTGGGCAAAAGAAAATTGCGGCGAAAAAAAATTTGCCTTCGTCGTCGTGGAAAAAAATTTTGTCGAGGAACTTGAAAAATATCCCCGCGCAAAATTTAATATTTCTGCCGAGCGCGACAGTTTTGATTATGTTTACTCGGCGCAGGATTTAATAAATCTTTCCGGCAGAAAATTTCACGGCAAAAAAAATCATCTGAACAGTTTCAGAAAAGATTTTCCGACGGCAGAATATTTGCCGATAACTTCTGAAATTATTCCGAAGTGTCGCGAAGAACTTAATCGCTGGTATGAAATTCACAAGAAAGAAAATCCTGACGATCCATTTATCTGCTATGAACAGGCGGCGATTCATGAAATTTTTGACAACTTCGATGACTTCAAACTTAAAGGCGGAGCAATTTTGCTTGGCGGAAAAGTTGTTGCATTTACTTTCGGCGAAAAATTAAATTCAGATACTGCAGTTATTCACGTCGAAAAAGCTGATCCTGAAATTCGCGGAGCGTACACGGCAATAAATCAAAATTTTGTCGCGGCTGAGTGGTCGGAGATGACTTATATAAATCGCGAGGAGGACATGGGACTTGAAGGACTTCGGCAGGCGAAAGAATCTTATCACCCTGTCAAGATGATTGAAAAATATTTTGTGACAGTCGAGGAGCAAAATATTTAGGAAGGAGGAATGAGGAGTTAGGAATGAGTAGCGAGGAATGAAAATTTAATTCCTAATTCCTCACTCCTAACTCCTAATTATTTATGAAGCTTGCAATAATCGGTGTCGGTTTAATCGGTGGAAGTTTGGGACTTTGCTTGAAAGATAAACTCGGCGAAAAAATTTTTATCACAGGACTTTGCAGAACTGAAACTTC
This sequence comes from uncultured Selenomonadales bacterium, assembly GCA_937910665.1. GTDB lineage: Bacteria > Bacillota > Negativicutes > Selenomonadales > Selenomonadaceae > Quinella. Next base: position 5,737 of record CALEPR010000078.1, on the reverse strand, counting down.
AATGCAAAAAGCTGTCGAACTTGGCGCGGTTGACTTGGCGACTTCAGATTTAAAAAAAGTTGTAGAAGATGCCGACATAATTTTTTTAAGTCCGCCTGTCCTGCAAATTGTTCCGATGGTTAAAAAAATTTTGCCTTACCTGAAGTCCGGCGCAATTTTAACTGACGCAGGCAGTACAAAAAATTTTATCTATCGAGAACTGAAAAAAATTTTGCCGCAAGATATTTTTTACATTCCGGGTCATCCGATGACAGGTCGAGAAAAATCCGGCGTGGAGGCGGCGAATAAAAATCTTTTCCAAAACAAGGCGTACGTCATTATTGAAGATAAAAATATTCCTGCAGAAATTTATGACAAGCTGATGCAAGTTCTTCGACTGACCGACGCAAAATTTATCAGTCTTGAAATTGAAAAGCATGACAGGTGTGCGGCGATTATCAGTCACGTTCCTCACGTCACAGCGGCGGCACTTGTCACGCTTTTAAATCGCGCAGGTGATGACTTGGAATCTTGTCTGAAACTTATCGGCGGAGGATTTAAAGACACAACAAGAATTGCAAGTTCAAACGCGGATATGTGGGCTGACATTTGCATGACAAATTCCGACGCAATTTCTGCCAATCTGCGCGACCTGCAAAACATTTTGGGCGAAGTCATAAAGTCGATTGAAAATCATGACAGGCAAGCAATTCACGACTACTTCACGCAGTCGAAAAAGCGTCGTGATGAAATTTTGGAAACTGTCGAGAAAAAATTTGATCCTAACTGAGTAGGTGATTTTATGAATTTTAAATTCTTCTTTGTGAAAGACTTCAAGGAATTTTTAAAATCTCCAAAAAAAATTTTATCGCTGCCGCAAGTAAAAAATAATCCTGAACTTACTAAAGCGGTGCATTTAGCTTTGTCAGGTCAAAGTGATGAGGCTGTCTATCACCTGTACAAAGAATTGATTTTTATGATGGCAAGGTCTTTCCACGCGAATATCGACAAGTTATATAAAAGCAGACTGTTCGGCGATACAGGAATTGACGGCTTGAAGATTGATTTTAATTTCGGCTTAAGGCTGGACATTCCGCAGGGAAATTTTCATGCAAAAATTTCTGACTTCGACAGCGGACAAATTTTTTTTGATGAAGATATTTCGGACACAAGATTAGTTTCTTCAGATTATTATTACATACATTGGCATATTGAAATTTTTTTGGACGGCGAGAAAGTTTTTGAACACATTTTGAATTTAAAAAATCAGCCGACTTTGATTGTCTTCACTTCAAAAGCAATAGGCGACACTTTAGCATTACTTCCTTACGCTGCAAAATTTCAAGAAATTCACGGCTGCAAAATGTCTGTCTATGTTAGAGAACATCTGCGCGACTTGACTAAAAAACTTTATCCGCAATTAAAACTTGTTCCTGAAATTACTTTAGACTATTACGCGACTTTTTTCTGCAATTCAGTCATGGGCGACTTACTGACTTTACCGGCAGATCCGCGAACTGTGTCGCTGACAAAACTTGGCGGGACTATTTTAGGTCTTGAAAATGTCATTCTTCCTGCGCCGAGATGTTCTAAACCTAAAAAACGCAAAATAAAAACTCCTTACGTCTGCATAGCTGTTCAAGGTTCCAGTACGCCGAAAAGTTGGTTGTATCCCGGTGGCTGGAATGTTGTCATTGACTACTTAAAAAGTTTAGGTTACAGAGTTTTGTGTATCGACAAAAATAAATCGCAAACAGAATTTGGTTATACAGTCGATATGCCTGAAAACGCTGAGGATTTTACAGGAAATATTCCGCTGGTCGAGCGAGCAGATATGTTATACTACGCAGAATTTTTTATTGGACTGTCGAGCGGACTTTCTTGGCTGGCGAACTCTGTCGGCTGTCCTGTAGTTATGATTTGTGGTTTTTCACAAGATTTCTATGAATTTTATACGCCTTATCGAGTAGCAAACAGATTTGTCTGCAACGGCTGTTACAATGACATTACTAATCCAAGTTACGCAAGCAATGTTTGTCCGCATTATTTAAAAACTGAACGTGAATTTGAATGTCAGAAAAAAATTTCTCCGCGACAAGTTTTAAACGCGATTGAAAAATTGATTGTCGATAAAAATTTAATTCCTCCTGCGCTGAAATAAATTTTTTTTTACGCCGAAAAAAACTTTGTGATATAATTTCTCAAAATACTTCACGAAGTGAGTTGAGAATTTGGACAGTAAAAAAATTTTAACGCCAATGATGGAACAATATCAGTCGGCTAAGGCGCAAAATCAGGACGCGCTTTTATTTTTCAGACTGGGAGATTTTTTTGAAATGTTTTCTGAGGACGCGATAATTGCCTCGCGTGAACTTGGATTGACTTTGACGCACAGACAAGATTTTCCAATGTGCGGAGTTCCTGCTCACGCCGTCGAAAATTATTTGCAAAAATTAGTCAACAAAGGTTACCGCGTGGCACTGGTTGACCAAGTCGGAGATCCGAAAGCAAAAGGTTTAACCGAACGTGCGCTGACAAAAATTATTACGCCCGGAACTATTTTAACTGACGACGCACTTACTGAAACAAAAAACAATTATTTAGTTTTGATTTTGGAAGAGAACGAAGAAATTGCGCTTGCCGGAGCGGACGTTTCGACAGGCGAAATTTTTTACTGCCTGTACGAAGGCAAACCGCGCGAACAAAATTTGTTTGACGAACTTTATCGACTTATGCCGACAGAAATTTTGACAGTCGGCACGATAACTTTTTACAACAAGCTGAAAAATTTTGCCGCGCTGAAATTGGATAATTGTGCCTTCACAACTTTTGAATCGGAGGAGAAAAAAAATTTTCTTGCAAAACATTTTTCGGAGGAAAATTTTCCTGCTTCCGAACTTGCAAGCGACGCTGTTGAAAATTTACTTTCTTACCTGCACAAAACCGTTCGCACAGACTTAAATCACATTTCCAAACTCACGCGATTAAATTCAAGCCGACATTTAATTTTGGACGCGACGACTTTAAAAAATTTAGAAATTGTTCGCAGCCTTCGCGACGGCTCCAAGAAAGATACTTTGTTCGGAAATTTAGATTTCACTAGAACTCCGATGGGCAGCAGAATTTTAAAGCGGCGTTTGGAAAATCCGCTGCTTGACGTTGCGGCGATAAATCGCAGACTCGATGCGGTTGAGGAACTTGTAAAAAATTTTACGTTGCGGAGAAATTTGCGCGACACTTTGAAAGATATTTATGACCTTGAACGACTGATGACAAAAATTGAAATTGGCTCGGCGAACGCGAGAGATTTAACTGCGCTGAAAATTTCTTTGCAGACTTTGCCGAGAATTTTTAATTTGATGAAAAATATTTCGGCAGACATTTTGCTTGCTTGCCGCGACGGCTTGAAAAATTATTCTGAGGAAGTCGATTTAATTCACCGCGCAATTTCGGAAGATGCTCCGCTCACCATTCGCGACGGCGGAATTATAAATCGCGGCTACGACGATGAACTTGATGAGTACAGAAAAATTTCTCAAGACAGCCGCGCCTTTCTTCAGGAATTTGAAAACGCTGAAAAGCAACGCACAGGAATTAAATATTTGAAAGTCGGTTACAATCGAGTCTTTGGTTACTACATTGAAGTTCGGAACAGCGGCGCGGATAAAATTCCTGCAAATTATGTCCGCAAGCAAACTTTAGTCAACGCTGAAAGATATATCACGCAGGAATTGAAAGACTTTGAAACAAAAATTCTCGGCGCACAAGAAAAAATTGTCGCGCTGGAATATGAAATTTTTTGCAAAGTTCGCGACGTTGTCAAAAAAAAATTGCCGCAGATTCAGGACACGGCGAAAAGAATTGCTGTCTTGGATATGATCGCGGCTCTGGCTGAGGCGGCAGAGGTAAATAATTACAAGCGACCTGAATTAAATCTCGAAGGCAAAATTGAAATTAAAGATGGCAGACATCCTCTTGTCGAAAAAATTTTGTCGAACAATCTTTTTGTCCCGAACGACACAAATTTAAATCCTTCGCAGTGTTCGATTATGGTCATCACCGGACCGAATATGGCAGGCAAGTCAACTTATATGCGGCAAGTCGCGATGATAACTTTAATGGCGCAGGTTGGAAGTTTTGTTCCTGCGGCGAGCGCGAATATTTCTCCTGTGGACAGAATTTTTACAAGAATCGGAGCGAGCGACGATTTAGTCAGCGGTCAGTCAACTTTTATGGTGGAGATGAATGAAGTCGCACAAATTTTAAAATATTCTACAAATCAAAGTCTGATAATCTTGGACGAAGTCGGGCGAGGAACTTCCACCTTCGACGGAATGAGTATCGCCCGCGCAGTCGTCGAGTACATTGACAAAAAAATTCATGCAAAAACTTTGTTCGCGACGCATTATCATGAACTTACGGACTTGGCTGAAAAATCTGCGCGGATAGAAAATTTTTGCGTGGCAGTGAAAGAGCGCGGTAGCGAAGTAATTTTTCTGCGGAGGATTCAGCCGGGCGGCGCAGATAAATCTTACGGCATACAAGTTGCAAAACTTGCAGGTCTTCCGAAATCTGTCATGAAACGCGCGGAAGAAATTTTAGCCGACTTGGAAAAAAATATTCCGCAACAAAATTTTCCCGAGCAAAAATTTTCAGCGCAAAAAAAAGTTCCCCAAGTTTCGCAAAACATTTTTGTTTCACAAGGACTTGAGGAACTTTTAAAAATCGATGTAACAACTTTAACGCCGATTGAAGCATTAAATAAACTCTATGAACTTCAAAACAATGTTCGGCAGGAGCTGGGAAGATAATCTTATCCCTTAACCCTAAACCTCGTTTCTACAAGTTCTTAATCTGCCGAAAAGAGATTAACATCGATTCCCGACAAGGTTGTCGCTTGACCGACAGTCTCGCCACGCTTGCCGCTGAGCGATACCACAACGCCGAGTTCATCACTTGGCATGGCGGCTGCTGCATCAACTTTTCTTGAAACACTGTTCGCCATCGACATTGGCGACCTGAGACTGTTTGTATTGTTCTGCATCATAAAAGGATTCGTCACCTGAACATTTTCTCTCTGTGCATCAATTTCTTCAACTCTTGAAACCCACACTACACATCAACCTCCATGTCAAAATATAAGAAACTGTATCAATAGTTTCTCGGTGAACAGTAAACAGGTTACAGGGATTTGTAAAAAAAACTATTCCTATTTCCTAACCACTATTCACTAAAATTGTATCCATTCAAAAATTACCAAAAATTTTCCCTGCAAATTGCGGCGAATGACCGCTGACCAGATTCCTTCCGAAGTTGCAAGCCGAAACAAACGCCTTGCCGGATTCTCTGAGCACTTCGGATTCCGTCGACATTCTAACTTGCGAGGTTGCCGACCTTATCGCGGCTTCCTCAGCATCGGCGGCGGAGTTCGAAGAATGTGACGAAAAATTTTTCATGTCCTCAGCAAAAAAAGTTCCTTCGTAAATTTCACCAAAAGCATCTTCTACAAAAAAATTTTCTCCGCCGTTCACTTTGTCCCGCCTCCATTCTTTTGAGCTAGAAATATCATTCTAAATTCACCTTGCAAGATTATTACATTTGCCTGAATTTAAACTGAATATTTCAGAAAATTTTCTACATAAGTTTATCGAAATTTATTTTCACTAACTTAAGCGTAAACCACCCGTTGAACAGGTGGATCAAACTGTAGACAAAGTCCTTTTCAACTAAGTTTGAGAGGGGCTTTATTTTTAGGACG
>CALEPR010000077.1 GCA_937910665.1 uncultured Selenomonadales bacterium | reverse complement strand
GAAGGAATCGAACCTCCATCCGGCGGATCAAAGCCGCCTGCACTGCCAAAGCTCACCTTGATAGGATAAGAAGCCGCCCACTCACTTTGCAGCTTTTTCGTATCGTAATGAAATGGGAAGCCGAGATAATTATCAAACGGATTTTTTAGGCTGATAAGCACATACTCACTGCTTTTCGCCTTGTTATCAAGTTCGCCCTCTTCATTTGAAAGCTGTACATCGACAACCTCGCGTTCAGTTCCGTTCGTTACCACCTGTGGCAATCCGACCTTTTTGATATATGCGCCATCAACTGCCGACGACATAGACAACACAATCTTGTCAACCGCAGGCCCCCAATCATACGGCGACACGATGATTTTTGCGTCCGAAATATACGCCGCCGTATCCACCGCCGCACCGCTCTTCGTCGCGCACCCAGTAATGCTCGCCAAAATCGCACCTCCAACCAATGCCATAAACTCTTTTTTCATATCAAAAGCTCCTTTACAAAAAAAGGGGATTTCCTCCCCTTTTTGCTGCACAAACTGCCTACAGATTTTCGCCGTTAGACGCAATCACGTTTTTGTACCAAAAGAACGATTTTTTGCGACTGCGCGAAAAGTCGCCCGTGCCGTCGTCGTATTTGTCCACATAGATAAAGCCGTAGCGTTTTGCATACTGTCCGGTTCCTGCGGAAACCAAATCAATCGGTCCCCAAGTTGTGTAGCCGATGACAGGAACTCCGTCATTTACAGCTTCGCCGAGTGCGCGAATATGTTCACGGAAATAACTGATTCTGTAGTCGTCATGAATTTTTCCGTCGTCCTCAACTTTATCAAATGCGCCGAAACCATTTTCAACAACCATGAGCGGCTTTTCAGGATAACGCGACGCAAGTTTATTCAAAGTCCAACGCAAGCCGTCAGGATCAATTTGCCAGCCCCAATCGCTTGCTTTGAGGTAAGGATTTTTCGCTCCGCCCATCATGTTGCCTTTAACTTGGTCAACGCCTTCCTGAACCGTCACGCAGTTCGACATGTAATAGCTGAAGGTGTAGAAATCGACTGTGCCTTCCTTGATAATTTTTAAATCTTCTGCATTGTCCATGAATTTTGTATCGAGTCCTAAATCTTGATAGAATTTTCTTGCGAAGTAAGGATAAGCTCCACGAACTTGAACGTCGCCGCAAATGTCGTTGCAAATTGAATCGCGGCGTTGATCTTCCAACATATCTTTCGGGTTAGGTGTCAGCGGATACCAAGTAATGTGGCAAATCATATTTCCAATCATAAAGTTCGGATTGATTTTGTGACCTTCGATGACTGCTTTTGCGCTCGCAACAAATTCATTGTGCAGAGCTTCAAAACGCTGCTGAGGAACGTCAGTCATTTCAGGGAAGACGCAAGGCTCAGTTCTCTCCAAGTCAGATTTTTGCGCCACGCCAACGCCATAAAGATTTCCCATCTTCGGCTCCATAATCGGCATGTTAATTTCATTGAAAGTCAGCCAATATTTAACTTTGTCTTTGTAGCGCTCAAAACAAGTCGTCGCGTACTTGACATACAGGTCGATAGTTTTGCGATTGTAAAAGCCGTTGTACTTCGTCACGATTGCCCAAGGAATTTCATAATGGCACAAAGTTACCAGCGGCTCAATTCCATGCTTTTTACATTCGTCGAAAAGTTCATCATAGAATTTCAAACCTGCTTCGTTCGGCTGTTCGTCGTCGCCGTTGGGAAAAATTCTCGCCCAGTTAATCGACAGGCGATAGCATTTAAATCCCATTTCGGCGAAAAGCGCAATATCTTCCTTGAAGTGGTGATACATATCGATCGCTTGATGCGAAGGATAAAATCTGTTTTCCTCGATCTTCGGACAGAAAGTGCGCGGCGTGTTCACGTCACCGCCCAAGAGCATATCCGGCACAGAAAGTCCTTTGCCGTCTTCAAGGTAAGCACCTTCGCACTGATTCGCGGCAGTCGCCCCGCCCCACAAAAAGTTTTTCGGAAATGCCATCTCAAAATCTCCCTTCTCAAAAGTGACATTAAAATATTTTTCTTAAAATACTTTTCTGAACTTTTCGACACAGAAAATATTTTTTCCTTCAAACAGTTTTTAAAAGTTCAAACCTGTTTTGTGTTCTCTGATTCGCTTTAAAATTTCTGCGTTGTCGTCAAGTTCTGAAAGTCTGTGCTTGTCGATTTTTGAATTGAAATTGCAAAGTTCTGAGTAGTCGCAAAATTTGCAGGCGTCATAATTTCCAAGCTGAAAAGGCTTGGCTTTTATCAGACCTTGCAAAATTTTTTCGCCGGTTTCCTGGAAAACGTCGTCAACATAATTCATCAAGTCTTGAAAGTCTTCTGCCGACTTCAAATTTCCTTTCGCAAAAGTTTTGTCAAAATTTCCGTCATTATTCAATTTTATTTTTATAATCTCCCGACTTTGATCAATGTCGCAGGCAATTTTTTTATCTTCCAAAATCCAGCCGACAGGTTTTATTTCTTTGTCAACTTCCTGCGTCGCCTCTGTCAAAGTTTCTTTTTGTTTTGCAGGATATTTCAGGAAGTAATAAAACATTGCGGCGGGAAGTTTGTCGGCGACAGTTTCAAGTTTGCTTGTCACCATTAAGTAAGTTAGAAGTTGCAAATTTATTCCGGCAAAAATTTCTTTCAAACTCAACTGCGCTATTCCTGTCTTGTAATCGATTATCATGAAATAATTTCCGTCCTCCGAAAAGTCGACGCGATCAATTTTTCCTGTGAGTTCCATTTCGGTATCTTTAATTTTGTAAGTCAATTTTTTCTTGCCGAGAGCGTCAAAAGTTTCCTCAAAAAGTTCGGGGTGAAATTTGCTGTGTCTGTCAAGTTCAACTAGGCGACGCAAAGAATATATCGCAACTTTTTTTATTCGCTCGCGCCGCCTTTTTCCTGCGTTTGTCGAAAGCAAAATTTTATTGTTCAGATTGTCAGCAAAGTTTTCAACAATTTTTGCAACGCGCTTTTCAAGTTCAGAATTATCGACAGTCGCCCAACGTCGATTTTCAGCTTTTAAATCTTCGCCAAACTTTCTCATAACTTCATGCAAAATATTTCCAATGTCCACAGAAAAAATTTTGTACTCGCGCCGCTCCTTCAAGTTCAAACCATATTTCGCGAGGTACTGGAAAGGACATTTATTGAAAGTTTCAAAGCGAGTGACTGAACCTTGCATTTTTTTGTAAGGCGCAAAAAGTTTTTCAGCAGATTCAGCAGAAATTTCACGCTCTCCGACAGAATATTCAACTTCGCTGCCCAAGCTGTTCAAAATTTCCAAGTCAGCCGATTCAATCTCCAAGTTCGGAAAAAGTTTTTTAAATTTATCGCGCAGACTTGCCGCCCTCGCCGCCTTGCCTTCCGCATCAGCAAGAGGACTGGAAATTTGCAAAAAATTTTTCGCCAAAGTCAGACCGCGATAGACTAAAAATTTTTCAGCCAACATTGTTTCACGTCCGCCGCGCGATATTTCAATTTTGCAGTCGTCATTCAAATGCAATCTGTCAGCGTCCGAAAGTAAAAATTTTTCCGTCGCCTGTTTAGGAAAATTGTTGTCGCCGAAACCTAAAATAAAAATTGCCTTTGAATTTTGCAAAGAATTTTGGTCGAATTGCGAAACTGTCACTTCGTCAAGACCGGGCGGAATCAGCGACATTTGCAGTGCGTCAAGTCCTTCATTCAAGATTGATTCAAATTCCTTCGCGTCCAAAACTTCGTCGCCCAGTGCGTCCACAATTTGCTCAAACAAAGTCACAACGTCTTCCCAAATTTTTAAATGTTCCTTCGACAGCGATAAATTTCCGCGCCTTTCTTCCTCCGCCGACCAAGTTTCAAGTTTGCTCGGAACTTTCAAACTTTCCAGAAATTTAAAAAGTTCTGCAGTGAGTTCCCGCGCAGATTTTTTTTTCTTGACTGCGGTGGAAAATTTTATCAACGCCTCTGTCGAACTACGCCGAATCGAATCAACTTTTGCAAGGCGTTCAATTTCAGACTGCGAAGGAGTTCCGTCAGCCGGTTCGTCAACCGAATGTCTGTGCCAAGTCCAAATTTTTTCCGTCGTCCAAACTTTTTCGCCGCGCAGACCAAATTCAATAACATAATTTTCCAAGAGGTCAATATCGTCCGCCGCCATTTCAAAAAATCCTGTGCGGAGACAGCGAAAAATCGACTCGGCACGCCAGCCACGCAAAGTTTCCATCGTGGAGCGAATCAGTTCGGCAAGCGGATGATGAATCGCCGCGCTTTTGCTGTCCGCGAAGTATGGAATATTATGCATTTCAAAAATCGGCTTGATTAAATTGTTGTAACTTTCGTCGCGGGAAATAATTCCAATGTCGCGGAACCTGAAATTTTTTTCGCGGCGAAGTTTTAAAATTTCCCGCGCAACCTGTTCGACTTCGACGCGCTTATTAACTGCCTCGACAATTTTTAAATCCTTCACGCCGCCAGAAAAAGTTTTCGCCCTGTGATCAAAAAAATTTTCCTCGATAAATTTCAGCTCGGGATTTTCAAAACGCATGGAATTTTCACAGCGAGTGATTTTAAATTCTGCGCGAACTTCTTCAGCCAAATCTCTCAGCATTTCAAAAGTTTTGAAAGCGCGATTAAAAATTCCCGTGTGCGAAATATTTTCCTTGTCATTTAAATTTGCAGACATCGGCAGGACGACATGAATATTTTTTGCGTGTTGGAAAAGTTCTCGCAAAATTTTTCGCTGTTGCGGATCGAAAAAAATAAAACCGTCAATAAAAATTTCTGCTCGCTTAACAGAATCAGAATTTTTTATTTCAGCCGCCGCCTTTTCAAGCAAGTCGCTTTCGTCGTTCTGTTTTCCTTCGCAAAATTTTCTGAAGTCGTCGAACAAAACCGCCAAGTCATGAAGTTTGTTTGAAAGTTCTTCGTCCTCGACCTGTTCCAAAACTTCAAAAATTTTTTCAGCGTCGATTGAATAAGTTCTGAACTCCTGCAACTCCTGCGCCAAATTTTCAGCAAAACTTCCCTGCCGCGCCGCACGATTATAATATTTTAAGTCGTTGGCTTTAACATGATTCAGCAAAATTTTTCTCAGCAACAGCCGCCGACCAAGTTCAGAAATTCTCGGAATAATCGCACCGCCGACTTCAGATAAAATTTGTCTTGCGAATCTTTGAAAGCTGTACATTTTTGTATTGACTGCGCCGCCTGTAATTTTTGCAAGTTCCAATTCTGCTCGGTAAGTTTGATACGCAGGCGACAAAAAAAATATTTCTGTGTCAAAAACTTTTTCGCTCGACAAAATTTTTTTCATTTGCTGAAGGCAGGAGAAAGTTTTTCCGGTTCCTGCCCTGCCGATTATTATTTCAATCATAAAAATTTTTTCCTTTCAACCTTAACTCTTGACTCTTGAACCTTATCTCTTAAATTTCTTCCTCTCAAACTTTTTTCCTTTACAGGTGATTTTTTTTTCTTTGTTTGCTATAATTATCCAAAATCTTTTTCGGAAGGCGAAATTATGAAACAAAAGACATATAAAATTGACAGTCGCGAAGACTTTATCAAGTGGGCTGAGGAAGTTGGGAGCAGTGCGGATTATTTGAATGCTCACGAAGTTTTGTTTAAAGTTTATACTTTGCAACTTTTGGAAGAAGAAACAAATCGACTTTACAGAAAGCTGAAAGATATGTTGCCGAGAGCAAAAATCTCCGGGGTTTCTATGACAAATTTTGTTGGCAAAAAGTTGGGGCAAAGTTATGGCAGCGGACTTCCGTTGTGGGGGAAAAAACTTTCCGATATGCTCGACAGTTATGCGATGATTAGTTGCTGTTATTTTGATTCAACTGACATTGAAGTTATTGAAATTGATGCGGCAGAAGTTGACGACGTAAATGAAATGTCTCTTGAAATCAATCAACATCTGAAAAAAATTCCTGACCTCAAAGGCGTTGAAGTTTTGGTATCCGGCGGCAAAGAACGCGTCGCACCATTTTTGGAAATGATTTCTAAAGGTTTGGAAGAAGTTCCATTTTTCGGAGCGGAGGCAGGAGCGACAGAAAATCCAAAGGTCTCGGCGCATTTTCATAACGTCATCGTTTCGATGCAGTATGAAAAAACTTCTGCCACCAGTCAATATGTCGCAGGTTTAAAACCTCACAGCGAAGGAATAGTTTTGGTTACCTACAGCGGAAAAGATTTACATATGAAAGTCGAGTATAATTTTGGTTGGAAACCTCTCGGAAAGGAAATGCGAATCACAGAAACTCTCGGCACAAATGGCGTCGCAAAAATTGACGGAGTACCGGCGATTGAAATTTACAAAAAATATTTGAACATTGAGCCGAATAAATTTTTGCTTTTCAATGTGTTCGACTTTCCTTTTGTCGTGAATCGCGGAGGAATAAACGCCTCGCGTGTCGCGGCAATTTATGATGAGGAAGGCAGACTTTTTATGACAGGCGACGTCAGGCAAGGCGAAAATATTCGACTGAGTTATGGTAATCCTGAGGAAATTTTGAAACTGACTTGGGAAAGTTCCGAGAGAGTCAGAAAATTTGATCCGCAGGGAATTTTTATATTTCTTTGCGGAGCTAGAACAGTTTTTCTCGGTTCAGATTCAAAGCGCGAGATGAAAGATTTTTTGCGAATTGTTCCTGAAACTTCATACTGTTTTGGCGGCGGAGAAGTTTATAAACATCAAGGCAAGGGCGGACAGATGGCAACTGCGCTGGTGGCTGTCGCCGTTCGCGAAGGTCCTTCCTGTAATTGTTTTGAAACTATGCGTCCGCAAGTCGAACAAATTTCTCATCTGCAAACTGCGCCGCTCTCGAAAAGACTCGCAGCATTTCTTGAGGCGACGACGAACGATTTGCAAGAGTCGAAGGAAGAATTTAAAGAAGCGGCTCTCGCGGCAGAAAGTGCAAGCATGGCAAAGTCGCAATTTCTTTCCAATATGTCGCATGAAATTAGAACTCCGATCAATGCAATTCTCGGAATGAATGAAATGATTCTGCGCGAGGCTAACGACAAAACAATTTTGGAATATGCTGAAAGTATTCGCACAGCCGGAAATACTTTGCTCGGTCTGGTGAATGATATTTTAGATTTTTCAAAAATTGAAGCCGGCAAAATGGAAATTATCGAGGTTGAATACAGTTTCAGTTCGCTTTTGAATGACTTGGTTAATATGATTCAAAGTCGCGCAGATAAAAAAGGTTTGCAATTCCACATAAACGCCGCGAAAGATTTGCCCAGCGAACTTTACGGCGACGAAATTCGACTCAAGCAGATCGTCACAAATATTTTGACAAACGCAGTCAAGTACACCGAACACGGCAGCGTTACTTTGACAGTCAACGGCGAAAAAATTGCTGAGGACAGAATAAAACTTTTTTTCAGTGTGAAAGATACAGGAATTGGAATTAAGCAGGACGATCTTTCAAAACTTTTCGGCGCATTTGAGAGAATTGAGGAAAAAAGAAATCGCGCAGTCGAAGGCACAGGTTTGGGAATGAATATTACTCAACGCCTTTTGAATATGATGGGAAGTTCTTTGAATGTCACAAGCGTTTACGGCGAAGGTTCGGACTTCAATTTTGAACTTGAACAGAAAATTTTGAATGATCATCCGCTCGGCGACTTTGAAGAAAGTTTCAGACACTCTTTAAGTCAGCACAAAAAATATCAAGAAAAATTTGTCGCGCCGAAAGCAAAAATTTTAGTCGTGGACGATACCGTAATGAATTTGACTGTCGTGAAAGGTTTGCTGAAACAAACTAAAGTTCAAATTGAAACTGCGGACAGCGGTTACGAATGTTTGAACTTGGTCACAAAAAATCATTACGATATTATTTTCCTCGACCACAGGATGCCGGGCATTGACGGAATTGAAACGCTCCAGCGAATGAAAAATTTGCCGAACAATTTGAATCTAGAAACTCCTGTAATTTCTCTCACGGCAAATGCAATTTCAGGAGCGCGGAAACAATATATCGACGCAGGTTTTCAAGATTATCTGACAAAGCCGATCGACAGTGCGAAACTTGAACAGATGATGATTGAATATCTTCCTGCCGACAAAATTCAAAAAGTTATGCCGGTCGATGATTTTGTCGGCGTTGATGTCGAGGAAGATAATTTGCCGGACTGGTTGAGGAGCGTCGAAGGTTTGAATGTCGACGACGGAATTCAACACTGCGGAGGAGTCGATGCTTATCTGGATGCTTTGACAGTTTTCGCTCAGTCCGTGACAAGCGGTGCGAAAGAAATTGCAAACTTCTACAAACTTGGTGACTGGACAAATTACACCACGAAAGTTCATGCGCTGAAAAGTTCCGCAAAAGTTATCGGAGCGAATGAACTTTCCGAGCGCGCGAAACGCCTTGAAAGTGCGGGAGTGAATGGTTACATTGACGAAATAAATATTTCGACTGACAAGATGTTGGAACTTTATATCAGTTTCGCGGAAAAACTTGCGCCGCTTATCAAAGTCGAGGAAGATGATTCCGACAAACCTTTGATTGATTCCGATCAACTTGTCGAGGCTTATGAAACTTTAAAAGAAATGTCTGCAAGTTTCGATTATGATTCTGTTCAATTTGTAATTCAGTCGTTGGAGGATTATCGACTTCCCGACGCAGAGAAAGAAAAATTCGCGCAGATAAAAATTGCCGCCTCAAAACCTGACTGGGAAACTTTGGCAAAACTTGTAGCATAAAAATTTTTTCTGAATATAATTGCTTGCTTAATTGTTTAACTTTTGATAATCTAGTTATGCAATTAAGTTTTATTTTTTTTGCTTTGAATTTTTAAAGGCGGTGATGTTATCGTGAAGAATATTTTTACAGTAATTTTTTTCGCGGCGTTCCTTTTTTTGTCAACAGGTTGCGGAGATGTTTCTGCGGTTGACGACGTAAAAAAATCTGCGGAGACTGCTGTTGAAAATAAAGTTGACGAAGTTAAAAAGGACGCTGCGTCGAAAGTTGCGGACGTTGCTAATGAAGTCGGCAAAAAAGCGACGGAAATTGCAACGGACGACAAAGTTAATTTCAATTCCGCAAAAGATTTTTCTCTCGGCGGAATTTCTCCCGGAATGACGTTGGCGGAAGTTAAAGATATTTTGGGCGAACCTGTTTCACATCATGACGACGACGAATTTTCTTTCGCGAACGGATTGCTTGTCGAATTTGACGACCACAAACATATTGTCAAAGAAATCAAAACAAAGTTGGAAGGAGTTTTTTCGGCGGGCGGAATTGGAATCGGAATGACTGAGCAAAAATTACTTGAAATTTTTGGAAATCCCGAGCGAAAAGATTTTGACGACGGAGCGACTGAATATAAATATTTCAGCGGCGACAGGACGAAGAAAATTGTTTTTAAAGTTTACAATGGAAAAATTTCTGAAATTAAGTGCGAACTTGACGACTAAGAACTTGTAATCACAAGTTCAGGGAATCAGGAAAAAGGATTTAGTGAAAACATAATTCAGTTCCACTAACTCCTCACTCCTAATTCCTAATTAAAATTGAAGGAGGTTTACTCATGCAGAAAAAAAGCGTTGAGGAACTCAAAAAAATTGCAAATGATTTACGCAAAAAAGTTGTGACTATGGTTTACGAAGCCGGCAGCGGACACCCGGGAGGAAGTCTTTCTGCTGCGGATTATGTTGCTGCTTGTTATTTTTCCGAAATGAATGTCGATCCCAAAAATCCAAAGTGGGAGGACAGGGACAGATTTGTTTTGTCGAAAGGTCACGCGGCTCCTGTTCAATATGCCGCGCTCGGCACGCTTGGATTTTTTCCTGAAGAAAAATTGCATACGCTTCGACAGGAAGGATCTTTCTTGCAAGGTCACCCGAACATGACTTGTCCCGGAATTGATATTCCGACAGGTTCGCTCGGTCAAGGTTTTGCTTGTGCGGCAGGAATGGCTATCGCTCTCAAGCATGACAAAAAAAATTCTCGCGTCTTTGCGGTTGTCGGCGACGGCGAATGTCAGGAAGGCGAAGTTTGGGAGGCGGCACAAACTTCCAGCAAATATCAACTCGACAATCTGATTGTCTTTGTCGATAAAAATAATTTGCAACTCGACGGAGCGACGGACGAAATTATGCCGCTCGGAAATTTGGCAGAAAAATTTAAAGTGTTCGGCTTTGAAGTTTTTGAAATTGACGGCAACGACATGGAACAAATTTTGAAAACTTTCGACGCGATAAAAAATTCTTCAAGTCAAAAACCAAAATGCATCGTCGGACACACAGTCAAAGGCAAGGGCGTTTCTTTCATGGAAAATCAAGTCGGCTGGCATGGAGTCGCTCCGAAAAAAGATCAGTATGAACAGGCGATGAAGGAATTAGGAGTTAGGAATTAGGGGTTAGAAAAATTAGGAATTAGGAATGAGGAGTTAGAAAATTTAATTCCTCATTCCTCACTCTTAAATCCTAATTATCATAAGACTGGAGTGAATTTTTGATATGGAAAAAATTGCAACACGCATGGGTTTTGCCGCCGAGTTGGTTGAACTTGGCAAGGAAAATGAAAATATTTTTGTCGTGGATACAGATATTAGTTCCTCCTGCAAGTCGGACGGTTTTGCAAAAGCATTTCCCGACAGACAAATTAACGTAGGAATCGCCGAACAAAATGCGGCAGGAATTGCGGCAGGGATGGCGACCTGCGGAAAAATTCCTTTCGTGGTTTCTTACGCTATTTTCTGTTCGCTGAGAATGTGCGAGATGGTTCGACAAGAAATTGCCTATCCAAAATTAAATGTAAAAATTATTGGCTCGCACGGTGGACTTTCTCCTGCGGCGGACGGAGCAAGTCACCAATCGATCGAGGACTTGGGAGTTATGCGGACAATTCCAAATATGACGGTGATAATGCCTGCGGATTATTGGTCGGCAAGAAAATTAACTCGCGCCGCCACAAATTTTGACGGTCCGGTTTTCCTGCGGTTCACCCGCGACACAATTCCCGTCATCTACGACGAAAATTTTGACTTTGAGATTGGAAAGGCGCACATGATTCAGGACGGCGCGGACGTGGCAATTATTGCAAACGGCGACACGGTTTGTCGAGCGATGGACGCAGCAAAAATTTTGGAGTCTGAAAATATTTCCGTCAAACTTTTGGATATGCATACAATTAAACCTCTCGACGTTGACGCAGTGAAAGAGTGCATTGAAAAAATTGGGAAAATTATAACTGTCGAAGATCACAACATCATTAACGGACTTGGAACGGCAGTTTGTGAAGTTGTCGCGGAGGTCGGAAAAGGAAAAGTTAAACGCATCGGAATCCAAGATAATTTTGGAGAATCTGCGGTCTATGAAAGATTGATGGAGAAAAATGGAATTACTCCCGAAGAAATTGTCAAAGCGGCGAAGGAAATTTTATAAAGAAAAATTTTTATGGAAGTTACGCGCAGAAAATTTTTGAAAAACTGTAGGAATTTTTGCGGCGAGCGTCGACCTTTCCAATTTTAAAAATTTTGAATCGAAAAAAGTTTTTGCCGTACAAAGTCAAATAAATTTTTTTCGTTCGGCAAAAATCTACAAAAATTTTACTGCTCGCACAGCAACGAAAATTTAACTGTCGATTATCTTGAAAGACTTTTGTAGATCAGTGAATAAAAATATTTTTGCAAAAAATTTTCCCCCGACGAATTTAACGCCGGGATTTTTTTATCTCCCAAAGTTCATTTTAAAATTATCTTACCAATTTTTTTATCAGGATCTAGAAAAATTTTTCTGCCGAAATAATTTTTGTTTTTTGAATACATTTTTGTTCGGCGTTTACATTCAAATAAAAAAAGTTATAATAGCTTGAGTTCGTTTGAACGTCGAAAGGAGAATCTTTTTACAATGACAAATACAATGGCGGCAAGTCACGCCGTGAACAGAAAATTAACCGACGCAATTTTTGAAGCAAATGCGGCTTGCAAGGAAGCTGTCAAAAAGTTCGGCGCAGAAAAAGTTACCAACGCGACTATTGGAACTGTTTTGGACGACATGGGCAAATTGGTTGTCTTGCCGACTGTCGAAAAAGTTTGGCGCGAAATGGAAATGACGGACTTCACTGCCTACGCTCCGATTTCAGGAATTTATGATTATTCCGATTCAATTTACAACTTGGTTTTCGGCGCAGCGAATTGCGAAGGTTTTTTCAACTCTGTGGCGACGGCGGGAGGAACCGGAGCAATTCATCACGCCATCGCGAATTATGCCGAGCGCGGCGAAAGTGTTTTGACTTCCGACTGGTGCTGGGGAACTTACAAAGTTATTTGCGCGGAAACAGGAAAAAATCTTGAAACTTTTAAAATGTTCAACGATGACCTGACAGGTTTTAATATCACAGCTTTTTCCGACAAAGTTGAGGAACTTTTGCAAGTTCAAAAATCTTTGTTGATAATTTTGAACACTCCCGCTCACAATCCGACAGGCTACGCTCTTTCCGACGAAGAATGGGACAAAGTTATCGAAATAATTAAAACTCACGCCGCGAAGGGCAAAAAAATTTCTTTGCTGATTGATGTCGCTTACATTGAATTTGCCGCAGAAAAAAAAGTTGCTTGGTCTTTCATGAATAAATTTGGAGGACTTCCTGCCAATGTTTTAATTTTGGTCGCCTTCAGTATGTCGAAAAGTTACACTCTTTATGGACAGAGGACGGGTGCACTTGCTGCCTTCTCGACTGACCGAGATGTTATAAAAGAATTTGAGGAAACAAATAAATGGTCCTGCCGAGCAACTTGGTCTAATATAAATCACGGCGCACAAACTTTGCTGATTAAACTTTACAAAAATAAAAAACTTCGAGAGGATTTGGAAAATGATCAAGTAAAACTCCGTGACTTTGTGAAAAGCCGCGCAGAAATTTTTGTCGATGAGGCAGAAAGTTGCGGCTTGAAAATCATTCCCTACAAAGGCGGATTTTTTATCGCGGTGCCTGCCGAAAATCCTGCGGAAGTTTGCAAAAAACTTCACGACGATTTAATTTTTGCCGTACCTCTGAAACTTGGTGTGCGCGTCGCGGTCTGTTCGATGCCCTCCGAAAAAATTCACGGCGTTGCAGAAAAAATTAAAAATGCTATCGACTTTCTGAAGTGAAATAAAAAAATTTCTACAAAAAAAATCCTGTGAAGTTTTTTCTTCGACAGGAAAATTTTTTTACAAATTTATTTCGGCTCAAAAATTTTTTCCAACAAAAAAATCCTGCGAAGATTTTTTTCGACAGGAAAATTTTTTTACAAATTTATTCGGCTTAAAAAATTTTTCCTACAAAAAAAATCCTGTGAAGATTTTTTTTCGACAGGAAAATTTTTTTACAAATTTATTTCGGCTCAAAAAATTTTTCCCACAAAAAAATCCTGTGAAGTTTTTTCTTCGACAGGAAAAATTTTTTACAAATTTATTTCGGCTCAAAAAATTTTTTTCACTCAGACAAATCTGCTCCGTTCGACGCAATAACTTTTTTGTACCAGAAGAAAGAATCTTTACGGTAACGATTAAGAGAACCGACAGCCTCGTCAGTCGTATCGACATAAATAAAGCCGTAACGTTTGCGAATACCTTCGTGAGTGGAAACAAGATCGATCGCCGACCAAGGATTGTAGCCGAGCATATTCGCGCCGTCCGTTATCGCCAACTGAATTTGTTTAATGTGATCTCGCAAATATTTAATTCTGTAACTGTCGTGAATTTTTCCGTCCTCAAGTTTGTCGTATGCGCCGAGTCCGTTTTCAGTGACAAGCAAGGGCAGATGATAACGGTCAGTGAGTTCGCGAATTGTCACTCGGAAACCTTCGGGATCAATTTCCCAACCAAATTCTGTCTTTGGCAAGTTAGGATTTGAACAGCCTTTATAGAAACCTGCTTCACCTCTCGCGCTCTGTTGATCTGCGCTCGGCGAAATATTTTCGTTCCGGTCAAGACTTGCCTGAACTGTGGCAGTGTTGTAATAATTAAATCCAATGAAATCGGGATGAGCATTTTTCAAAGATTCTGCGTCGCCTTCGCCGAAAGTCGGACAAGCATCATTTTCTTCGAGGTAAGCCCAAGCGATTGGATTATAAATTCCTTTAACCGCCATGTCGAGATAAATCCAGTTGCGAATTGCGTTGTAATTTTCTGCGGCGAGAATATCGGCAGGTTTTGAACTTGCAGGATAAACAAAAGCAATGTTCGGAGCGGGACCAATTTTTGCGTCGGGCAACATTTTGTGACAAAGTTCCATCGCCTTCGCCTGAGCGACGAGCATATGATGATTTTGCTGATAAACTTCCTTCGTAATATTTTTTGTGCCTTCGGGGATACACATTGTCCCGATAATCGGACCGACGAGCGTCAGCATATTTTGTTCATTGATAGTCAGCCAATATTTTACTCTGTCGCCGAAATTTTCAAACAAGACTTTTGCAAAGTCAACAAACCACTGAATTGAGTCACGATTTGACCAAGAGCCGCGCTTGTCGAGTTCAGCCGGCATATCGAAATGAAACATCGTGACGATCGGAGTAATTTTGTATTTCAGACATTCATTGATCAAGTTGTTGTAAAATTCAATTCCTTTTTGATTGACTTCGCCGGTTCCTTTCGGCAAAATTCTTGTCCACGCGATAGAAAATCTGTAGGATTTAAATCCCATCTCTGCCATGAGTGCAATATCTTCTTTGTAGCGGTGATAGTGATCTGCACAGGTTTTCAAGTCGGCTGTGCCGGGCGGAAGTTCCTTGACGTCTTGGCAGGAAGGTCCTTTGCCGTCCTCAAGGTTTGCTCCTTCGACTTGGTATGCGGAAGTGGAAGCACCCCAGAAAAAATTTTCAGGAAAAGGTTTCAACTTTTTGTGCAACATACTAAAATCCCTCCGATAAAAAATTAAAAAAATTTTTATAACTTTTGGCAATTCTGCCACAGCGAAAGTTTTGTTGTCAATATTTTTTTGTCAGACAGTTTTCCATTTCACGCCCTGCGGAGTATCTTCTAAAATAATTCCTGCGTCTTTGAGTTCGTCGCGAATTTTGTCGGCCTCTGCCCAATTTTTTGCGGCTCTTGCGTCCTGTCGAATTGAAATAATTAAGTTGATAAGTTTTTCAACCAGCTCGGAATTGGCAGCGTTTTCTTCTTCCTCAATATTTTCAAAAATTCCGATCGTCGATGCCATGTCGGTAAAAATTTCAGCGACGCGCATAATCATAAATGCGTCAGTTCCTTTCGGAGAAATTTTTCCTGCGATATAGTCATTGTAATAGGCGTTCACGTCGCGAGAAAGTTCAAACATATAACTGATTGCCAACGCGGTGTTAAAGTCGTCATTCATTGCGTCGTCGAAAGCCGAGTACAATCTTTCAGCCAAATCGACAAGTCCGCCGGCTTGTGAAACTGTAAAAGTCAGCGGAGTTTTTCCGCCTTTAACAAAGTCATCGGTTTCAATTTTAGCGACCAAAAAATTTAAATTGTCGAAAGAATTTTTCAGGCGATTGTAGGCAGTTTGCGCCTCCTGAATCCTTTCTTCGCTGAAGTCGAGAGGACTGCGGTAGTGAGTTTGAATCAGGAAAAATCTGACGACTTCGCCGGGATATTTTTTCAAGATGTCCGCGACCGTGAAAAAATTTCCTGCGGACTTCGACATTTTTTCATTGTCGATGGTTATAAATCCATTGTGAATCCAATACTGCGCGAAAGAATTTTCGTCACCGATTGCGGATTGCGACTGAGCAATTTCATTTTCGTGATGAGGAAAAATTAAATCGCTGCCGCCGCCATGAAAATCAAATTTTTCTCCGAGATATTTTAAACTCATCGCGGAACATTCAATATGCCAACCGGGACGACCTTTACCGAAAGGACTGTCCCAAGCAGGTTCGCCGGGTTTCGCCGCCTTCCAAAGAGCAAAATCCATCGGATGATGTTTTCTGTCGTCGACTTCGACTCTTGCGCCCGCCTGCATATCCTCAACTTTTCTGCCGCTGAGTTTTCCGTAACTTTTATCTTTCTCGACGCTGTAATAAACGTCGCCATTTTCTAACTTGTAGGCAAAATCTTTTTCAATCAAAGTTGAAATCATTGAAATAATGTCGGGCATTGTGTCGGAAACTTTTGGATAAAGATCGGCGTGTTGAACATTGAGCGCATCCATCGCTTTGAAATATTCTTTGATGTATCTGTCGGAAATTTCTTTCCAAGTCACGCCCTCGCGATTCGCAGCCGCAATAATTTTGTCGTCCACGTCGGTGAAATTTTGAATGTAGCGAACTTTATAACCAATTCTGTTAAAGTAACGGCGAATCACATCCCAAGTCACGAAAGGTCTGGCATTTCCAATGTGCGGCGTATTGTATGGAGTGACTCCGCAACAATAAATGCTGACTTCGCCTTCCTTCAGCGGTTTAAAAATTTCTTTCTTTCGCGTCATTGTATTGTAAACTTGCAACATTTTAAAAAATCCTCCTCAGGAATTGTTACTGTCATTTTTTTCTGAAATGATTATAACAAAAAATTTTGATAATGACAAAAACTGTTGGAAGAAGCAGAAAAAAAATTTCGAACAACAAGCGCAGATTTTTTTTTAATCTCGATTCATTGATTTTAATTTTTCGGCTGTCGAAATAATATTTTCTCGATCGCCGAGCAAAGTTTCTAATTTTTTTATAATTGCTTGGTCGCTGACATTTTCTAAAATCCAACCGCCTCCTGTTTCTTTCACGCGGTCGGCAGGAGCACCGAGCGGAAAAACCATGACAGGATAACCTGAAGCCATCGCTTCGGTAGTTGTGTAAGAATATGTTTCCGGCCAAATGGAGGGAATCAAAACTATTGCGACTTTATTTTTTGCCAAAAGATTTGAAATTTCCTTGTTGTCATATTTTCCTGTGATTTTAAATTTTCCGCTAGGACTGATATAGGGAGCGTTGTGTAAGTTAGTTATTCCTATCACCAAAAGCTGAATTGGCAAAGAGGACTTATCTATCGTCTCAGCCAGCGAATAAACGATTTTGGAGCCTTTTTCGTCGCCTATTGCCCCGATCACCGCGACAGTCAAATTTTCTTCGTTGGCAAATTCATTTTTAAAAGTATTTGTCAAAAATTTACTGACTTTGTGTTCGCGAGAAATTATCGGCGTGGAATAATATTTATGGAAAATTTTTTCGGTGTCTTTGCTCGGAACAATAATTTCTTCAGCGCCATCTAAAAAAGTTTGGAAATTTTTTCGCCAATCAACAATATCAACATTATCGACTTTGGAAAAAGGAAGAACATTTTTTTTCAGACATTCAGAACATTTGACAGGATCGGTTTGCGCTCCGCAATATTTTAAATCTGAATTTAAAAGTTGATAACTTGGACAGACAGCATAGAAATCATGTCCAAAAAAAATGTAAGGAATTTTTGATTCTATGATCCAATTTAAAGTTTTCGGCATTGGAAAAGTTAGAGTATGATTGACAAAGATAGAATTTATTTTCAAAGCGTCCATCAGAGCGGAAAAATTTTCTGAAGAAAAAGTTTTGATGTTGAAATCAGCAACTTTCTCCTCGCCTTCGGTGGAAAAAAATTTTACCGACAAAGTTTTTCCGTCCGCCAGAGGCAACATTCCATAGACGCGACGATTTTTGATCCATTCAGAAATTAAATTGTCCTGATAAATTTTTGCGCCGCCGCCCATAGAATGATTGAGGAAAATAATTCCCTCGATATTTTCATTTGCCTTCGCATTTACACAGTGCTGTAAAAATTTTCTGTTCGCTCCTGCAGGATCTTTTTGGATGTAGTCTTGAACAATTTTATGATAGTCGGGATATCTTTCCGACAAAATTGCGAGATTTTCTTGAAGTCGTTCCTGTTTTGTTTTGTCATGGCGTTCGGCAAAACTTGCGCCATGTTTGTGCCAGACAAAAAGATCTCTGACATGAACATTTCGATAACCTTTTTCTGCAACTCGCCGACACCAATCATTTTCCTCGCCGTAACCTTTTCCAAAAATTGTGTCGAAAGTTCCAAACTTATCTAAACATTCTCGGCGCATTAACATACAAAAACCAATTCCTGTCGGCATATCAAAAGTTTCCTGAGCACCGTAACGCGAAAAAATTTCGTCGACTTGAGCGACTGTCAAATTTGGAATCAGATCATTATTTTCGCAAATGTTTGGGAAGGAGCAAATCTCGCCGCTATTTGTAAACGGAGTCACCGACGCAATATTTTTATCTTCCAGCAAAGGTCTTACCAATCTTGAAAGCCAATTCGGCGGAACTTCGGTGTCTGTATTCAACAGGACGACATTATTTTTGCTGAGTTCAAATCCGCGATTAACGCTGCCTATAAAACCTAAATTTTTTTCATTATGCAAAATTTTTAAGTCGCGAAGATGCGAAGGCTTTTTTTTCTGCCGAACTTCCTCAAGCAATTTTGAAATTCTTTCGTCCGTGCTGCAGTCATCAATCAAATAAAGATTAAAGTCAACATCTGTATTTTCAAAAACCGTCTCGATACATTTTTTTGTAAAGTCGTAAGCGTTGTAAATTGGAACCAAAATATCGACAACAATATCCGCAGGGACAGAAAAATTTTCCCTTTTCTCCAACCAAATATTTCCGAACTCAACAGAGCCGGAATTTTTTATCTCGGTGACCGCCGCAGAATTTATTTTTGTATCGGAACGCACAACCAACTGACGCAAGCCACCATGTTTCCAAGCAAACCACGCCTTTTTTAAATTGTCGAGATTTATCAAAGACAGAGCGCGCCCGGGATTTAAAATTGCCCAAGCAAAATTTTTTACAAGAAGTCGGCGAGTTGAACCGAGCGGCAAAATTGAGTCGCGCAGTGAATAATATTTTTGTAAAAGTTTGTAACCACGCGACGAATAAATTTCGTTCAGCTGCCATTCCAAGCCGCCGATTTTATTTGTTTGCTCATTTACTCTATCCTCTAAATGACGAAGATATTTATTTTGCGAATCCAATTCTCCAATCAAAAAATTTTTTTGCTCAACAGCATCTGATAATTTTTGATTGGAAATTTTCAATTCCTCAGAAATTTTTGCTTTGGCATCTCGCAAGAAAAAATTTTCATCGTTAAGAATATTCAGCGAATCATATTCCGCAGAAATCTTTCCAAAAATTTTTGCGGAAATTTTTCCTGAGCCACTGTAATTCAAAATATATTTTGGATCGGAAGTAAAAAAAACTTGGTAACCATCTTTTTCGACAAAAGGCGGATAAGGTTTAAAATCGACATCTTGACCGTTGATTTGCAGGGAAATAATTTTCACGGCTACCGCTTCATCTTCTGTAGGATCAAAACGCAGAGCTTGAATATTATTTTTCAGGTCGAGAGAAAATTCTGCCAAAAATTCTCCGTCGCGTTTGACATAAGTTTGAGAAATTTTTCTGTCGGCTTCCGAAAATCCTTCGCCTGTGTCGTAGTAAAGTGAAGTTTCTGAATAGCGCAATTTTGTTTCAGGATAAAGTATACCGAACTCGGAATTTTCTTTGACAAAATTTATTTCGGTGTAGTTATAGAGGTCAAACAATTTCTTGGAAGTTTTTTTGTCGTTGATGAGATCGAAAAGTATATCCAATGCCAAAAGTTTTCGCGCTGCTCCCTCGCAAGTTTGTAAAATTTTGGCAAACGCATACTGAATTAAAATATCTCCATTAACAACATAAGATTCAGCTTCAGGAAAAATTTTTAAAAATTCTTCAACGTCAGAAATTTGCCTGAATTTTTTCAGGACGCGATACAATTCCATTTCGCTGCGAATTACTGTGTCCGGGCGTTCTGCACTTGTATTTTCCTGTTTCTCGCGGCGTAGACGAAAAAAAGTCAACCTGTCCTCTAAAACATATAAATTTGCTTTAAACAGCAAAGAAATCCACGCAAAATAATCCGGCAACTGCCAAATTCCGCAAATGCCATACATCTCGGCGTGAAGATTTTTTTTGTTGCGTATGAGCGAACTTGGATTGCAAAAACAGTTGCCATTAAAAAAAAGATCATGCAACCATTCTTCACGACTGCGATTTTTTTGCTCGAAAACTCTGTAGTAAGAATTTTTTTCAGACACTTCGTAAGGATTTCCGTTTTCGTCGATCATGGTAACCCAAGTCAAACAAGCCGAATAGTCAGGATTTTTTTCCAGAAATTCTACTTGCTTTTCAAGTTTATCTTTCCTCCACAAGTCGTCCGAATGATGAACCGCGATATATTTTCCTCCGGCTGCTTGGATACATTCTTGTGAAGCAATTCTGGGTCCGCGATTGACCTCATACAAAAAAGTTTTTATTCGCGGATCGGAAAAAGTTTTTATAATTTCGCGACTGTTGTCCGTCGAGCCGTCGTCGAAAATTAAAAGTTCAAAGTCTGTGAAAGTTTGATCCAAGACAGATTGAATTGCCTGCGCGATATATTTTTCATGATTGTAGCTGGACAAAATTACAGAAACTTTCGGTGCAGATTTTTCTGCAAAATTTTTTTCAACTTCAACATCAGAAAAATTTTTTCGTGGCGATGGAATTTTTTTACCGGAAGATTTTTTCGCACTTTCTTGAGTCAACGTCGCGCCACTTTTATTTTTCTTCATTTACTTCACCTTTTGCAGAAAACATTTCCGACAAGTCAGCGATGCATCCTGCCCAACTCAAGCCGACACCGAAACCTGTCAGCAAAACTTTTTTTAAATTTTTAACGTCAACAGATTTTATAACTTGTTCGATCGCCAGCGGCACACTTCCCGAAACAATATTTCCTGTGAGAGAAATATCATTGTGATAGGGAATATTTTCAAGGTCAGCTTTTTCGCGCAAATGTTCCAGCATAAATTTATTTGCTTGGTGGAAAATGCAATAATCCAAATCTTCGCGAGTTAAATTTGCCTTCGACAAAATATTTTCGATCAGCGGAGGAACTTCGCGCAAAGTGAAATAGGCAATCGCCATTCCGTCCATGTAAACTTCGTAATTTGAATAATAATTTTTATTTTCGTCAGTCTTGAAAATTTCTTCAGTGTCGCGCGGCATAAATTTACTCCCGCCGACAGGAATTATTAACTTGTCAAATTTTTCTCCGTCCGTGCCGAAAACAAACGCGCTCAAACTTTCCTTTTCGTCCTCAACGCCCTCAATCCAAGTTGCAGTTGCTCCGTCACCGAAAAGCGGACGATTTGCCTTGTCTTTGACATTGATATATTTCAAGTAAACGCTTGAAGTCAGAAATAAAATTTTTTTCGCCAATCCTGCCTCAATTAAACCTTTCGCCGTCGCAAGTCCATAAATATATCCCGCGCAGCCGTGAGAAATATCCATCGTGCCGACAGTCTGCGGAAGTCCCAATCTAAATTGCAAATGCGCCGAAGTGTGAGGCATTTGATAATCAGGATGCTGGACGCAAAGCAAAATAAAATCTGTCTCCTGTCTGTCAATTTCATATTCTGCAAAAAGTTTTTCCGCCGCCGCAAATGCCAAGTCGCCGGCAGATTCATTTTTTAAACTGACATGTCGCTCAATAACTCCAATTTTTTTATTCAATCTCGGCTCGGCAACATCAATATTTTTTTCGACAGTCGGCGGCAGGTAAGATGAAATTGCTTTTATCTTCGCAAAAATTTTTTTCAAATTTTTTTATCTCCTCATTGATTTTAAAATGTCGCAAATTTTTTTCACGTCGTCTGCGGAAAGTTCTCCATACATTGGCATAGACAAAACTTGATCTGCAATTTTATTCGCGACCGGCAAATTTTCTTTCCGCGCAGAATTTAATTGCCTGTAACAAGTAAATTCACTGCACAGAGGATGAAAATATTTTCGAGTGTAGACATTATATTTTTTAAATTCGTCGTAAACTTCGTCGCGAGATTTTCCAAAAAGTTTTTCATCAATTCTGATGACATAATATTGATAATTCAGTTTTACATCTTCGCCGCACTTCGGCATAAGTTTAATTCCTTCGACTTCCGAAAGTTCGCTGTCGTAAATTTCGTGAAGTAATTTTCTTTTCTGCCGTTCGTCCTCGACATAGTTCAACATAATTCTTCCAATCGCAGAACTTACTTCATTTAATTTTCCGTTGATGCCGGGCATAACAACTTCATCTTCATTTTTTATTCCGAAATTTTTCAGCAAATCAATTCGCGCCTTCAAATTTTTGTCGCCGTGAACAAGTGCGCCGCCTTCGACTGTGTGATAAAGTTTTGTTGCGTGAAAACTGAACATCGAAATGTCTCCGAAGTTTCCAATTCCCTCGCCGCCAATTTCAACTCCAAAAGCGTGCGCCGCATCGTAAATAACTTTCAAGCCGTACTTGTCGGCAACTTCCTGAATTTTTTCTACATCGCAAGGCGTACCAAAAACGTGGACAGGCAAAATTGCTGTCGTGTGCGGCGTGATCATCGATTCAATTTTTTCTGCGTCAAGATTCATCGTCTCCGCATCAATGTCGCAAAAAATCGGCTGAATATTATTCCAACTCAAAACGTGAGTCGTCGCGGCGAAAGTGAAAGGCGTTGTGATAACTTCTCCGCTCAATCTCAAACTTTGACAGGCGACAATCAAAGCTATCGTTCCATTATTGAAAAGTGACAGGTAAGGAACTTTCAAAAAATTTTCCAATTCAGATTCAAGCATCGAATGTTGCGGACCATTATTTGTCAGCCATTTTGCTTCCCAGATATCTTTTAATTTTTCTGTGACTTCCTCAATTTTTGGCAAGACCGGGCGAGTCACAAAAATTATTTCCTTGAACGGCTCCAAGTTCGACAAAAATTTTTCCACCTTTCCCTTCTTCTAATTAGAAATTAGGAGTTAGGAATTTTTTTCAATTCCTCACTCCTAATTATCAAAAGTTTTTCTGCGCCTTTGCAAAAACATTGAAACCTTGTTGACGACCGACCCAGCCGCTTGCATTTAAATCGAGCGTCCAAGTTGTAAATTTGTTCGGTTTGATCTGCCAACCAAATTCAAACATTCCGCTTGAGCCCGTCGCGCCATCCGAACGCTGAAGATAATTTGCGGCGGCGGCGATCGAGTCGGAATTTTTTTCATACTGCCAAGCAAGTCCGCTGTAAATTTTGCTGACTTTGTTCGTGCGCGTCGTAAATCTGCAACCAAATCTGAAAGTTTGCGCGAAGGAGGAATTAAAATTAACTTTGTCGCCTGTCGATAAAGTTGCGGACTTTCCGCTTTGCCGAGTCGCAAAATAAATTCCATACAGATCCAAAATATTATTTTTATCGAATTTAATCGCGTCGCCAATTCGCAAATGTCCTGTTAAAATCGGAGCGTCCATCGAATAGGCAACTCGCGAAGGCAAGCCGCTGATTATAAAATCATTCGAGGCAAAACTATTTTCCGTCCGTCCTGCGCGAAAACTTCCTTCAAAGTACAAACCTTTTTCTTTCATCATTCGCGCGATAATTCCTCCGGCAGAATATTTTATTTTTCCGAAGCCGAGCATATTATTTGAAAGTGCCACGCTGTAATTTCCCGACGCAGATTCAAAAACAGGCGCGACAAAAATTTTTCCGAAATTGCTTTTGAAACTTCTGGCAAAACCCAAGTCAAAATTTCCGTGCGAAGTTTTTAAGTAACCGCCGCCGGATTTTGTTTTTGCATTTTTATTTCCGGAGTTGAAGAAAAATTTATATTCCTTGAGTTCCAAAAAATTTTCCGCAGAAAAAATTTTTCCGTCGCTTGAGAAATCTTCTTTGTAAAGTTCAGCGTCCGTCATAATTTCGGTAAAAGGATCGAGTTCGGGAATAATCGACTTGATAAAATCTGCGTCGCCGGATTGAGAAATTGGATTTGAAGTCTGTCCGATAAAATTTCCGATAACCGCCGTGATCGAGCCGTCGTCATTTTTATCTAAACTAAGTTCATAATCTAAAGTTGCGCCTTTTGTAAAATAAGTTTGCATGGAATCCAAAACGACCGACTCAGAATTTTCGTCGCCGACATCTGCGCTCAGTTCTGTATCTGCATTTGCGGACAAATTATTTATGACCAAATTTATTTTGTCGCCGGTGTCGAGATTGGAATTGCCGTCGATCGCGAAAGAAATTTTATCGACATCAATATTTCCGTTCAAGATGTTTAAAATTGTCGCGCCGCTTTGAACAGTATCGGGCACATTGAAATAAATTTTTTCAAAACTGTCCGAACTTATTCTGCCGATTGTAATTCCCGAAGTACTTATGTTCAAAATATTTCCTGCGTCGCTTGAGGAGCTGCCCAAAAATCCTCCGAACAAATTTGCATTTTGGAGATCGGGCGAGCCGTAAATATTTATGGCGTTGTCCGAAACGATAGAAGTCGAATCGGGATTTTTAACTTTTCCCGCAATAATGTTGCCTGAAATTTCTCCGCCCTGAATAAAAATTTTATTTCCGACAACCGAGCCTGTGGAAGTCAAGCCGCCGTAAATTCCGTTTCTAATTTTTCCGCCGTTGATCCAAAGTTCATTGTTAAAAATATTTCCGGAAAAAGTAGAGCCGCCAAAAATTTTTGAAAAGTTTCCTCCATTGATCGCAATTTGCTTGCCGAAAATATCGCTGTCTTTGCTGTCGTAAAAAATAATTTTACCTGAATCATTTTGCCAATCGCGAGCAAAAGATTTTGTCATTTTATATTCTTCATCAATCATAAGAATTTCAGCGTCGCTTGCCGCCAAAACTTTAACACAAGGAAAACTGGGCAAAACAATCGCTGCCAGTGTTGCAAGAAAAATTTTTTTATCTTTCAATTTCATCACAAGTTCCTCCTCGTGGCAAAAATCTATCTGGATTGTATCATTTCTCGATGTAAAAAAAAAGTATTATTTTTCGCCTGATACAATTCGGAAAAATTTTTTTAAAATTGGAAATAGATAAAAGGATTGTAACTATTTCCTGCCAAAGCGTTCGCCGCGATAATCAGCAAGACAGGAGGAATTAAAATTTCAACAAAGGCATGAGCGGCGAAGAAAAAATTATTTTTGTGCGAAAATTTTTCCAGCAAAGTTCGCGGATAATTTGAAAGCGGAGTTCCAACCAAAACGCACAGAATTATAAAATAAATATTATTTTTGAAAGTCAGGAAAAAATCTGTATTCGTCCAAGCGTTTCCGTTCAGACCGAAAAGACTTTTAATTCCAATCGCCATCATATCCAAATCCACGAACAAAAAAATTACGATGCTGAAAAGATAAAGCGCGAAAGTTCCCAAGCCCTTGAAAATTTCCGGCAACCAAGACAAATTATCTTTGACAATATATCTGTGGATAAACAAAATCAAACCGAAATACAATCCCCACAAAACATAATTCCAACTTGCTCCATGCCAAAGTCCTGTCAGAAACCAAACAATAAATAAATTTCTGATTTGTTTCGGAACTGAACAGCGACTGCCGCCGAGCGGAATATAAACATAATCGCGGAAAAAACTTCCGAGCGAAATATGCCAGCGTCGCCAAAATTCCACCATCGATCTTGAAATCAAAGGATAATTAAAATTTTCTTTGTAGTGAAGTCCGCACATCAAACCCATTCCAATCGCCATGTCCGAATAGGCTGAGAAATCAAAATAAACTTGAACTCCGAAGGCGAACAGTCCGAGAATAATTCCGCAAATTGCAGTTGCAGATAAAATTTCCGCATTGACTTTGAAAAAATGATCGGCAATCGCTCCGCAACCATTTGCAATGACAGCTTTTTTTGCCAAACCAATGCAAAATCTTGTAACGCCTTGCCCGGCTTCCTCAAGGGTCGGCTTTCTGATTTTTAAATCTTCATGAATATCTTTGTATCTGATAATCGGTCCGGCGATGCACTGATGAAAAAGACAAGCGTAAAGCAAAAGTTTCCAATAACTTCTCTGCGCCTCGACTTCGCCGCGATAGACATCGACGACGTAGGAAATAAGTTGGAAAGTGTAGAAAGAAATTCCAATCGGCAAAACTATTTCAGGAATTGTCAAGTCCGCGCCTGTGACATTCGCCACGCTTGAAAAGAAAAATCCTGTGTACTTAAAAAATCCTAAAATTCCAAGACAAGCAGAGACAGTTAAAGTCAGCGGAAATTTTTTTGACTTTCCCGCCGCTCCATTCTCCTCAATCGCAACTGCTCCGACTTTGCAAATAAAAACCATCGTCAACATTATCAGCAGACATCTTAAACCTGTCCAAGCATAAAAAAACAGCGAGAACGCCAACATCGCAATATTTTTCCATTTCGTGGACGGAATTAAAATTTGTGACAAAATATTTGCCGTGAAAAACAAGAACACAAACAGCAAACTTGCAAAAATCATTTTGAACTTCCTTTAAAAAAATTTTTCTAACTTTATGATTGCAAAAAAAAATTTGTTCGCCTGAAATGCGGCGAAATTTTCTTTACCAATTATACAAGCGACAAAAAAAAAGTCAATGTGCAGGAATGACAAGATCACGGGCGTTTCATAAATTTTACATTCACAAATTTGCCGACAGATAAATTTTTTCCATCAGTTTTAAAAGTTATCAATCCATCTTTATCGGTGCGAAAAATTTTTGCGTGAACTTTTTCCAGTCGCTCCAAAACTTCCGCGCGGGGATGACCGAAATTATTTCCGTAACCGACGCAAATAACAGCGCATTTCGGACTGACTGCCTGTAAAAATTCTTCGCTCGAACTTGTCGCGCTGCCGTGATGACCGACTTTTAAAATTGTACTCTCGACAGAAATTTTTTTGCTCAACATATCGCTTTCAATTTCTTTCACCAAGTCGCCTGTAATTAAAATTTTTATGTCGCCGTACCGAATTTGATAGACATTTGAAACTTCGTTGCCTGTTCCGACTTTCGGTGCGTAAAGAATTTTCACTTCAACGCCGTCGATATTAAAAATTTCTCCTTCCTGACCTGCGCGAAGATTTTTAATTTTTTCCTCCGCAATTCCGAAAACTGCCGCATACTCAGATTTACTTTCGCCTGCCGTGACAATTTCGCCGACAGGAAATTTTTTTATCACAGCTCCTGCGCCGCCGCTGTGATCTTCGTGAACGTGAGTCAAAAAAATTTTTTCGACTTCAAAAATATTTTCATGCTTGAGGTAAGGAATCAAAACCCTTTCGCCAACGTCAAAAACTTTTTCTCGAACTCCGCCGGTGTCGAAGATTAAACATTTTCTGTGCGGAGTAAAAACTACAGCGCAATCGCCTTGACCGACATCGACAAAATTTATTTCGACTTCGCCGCCCGCCTTGAAAAAATTTATCGCCAACAAAAAAATCATCAGCAACAAAATTTCTGCGCGACGAAAGATTAAAGCAAGGTAGTAAATAAATCCCGCCGCAATTCCCAAACTCGGAACTTGAATCGAACTGAAAGGAAGATTCGCAAAAATTTTATTCAGCTCTGCCGCCGCGCCGAAAATTAACGCCTCGCCGACAAAAAATATTTTTCCTGCAAATGGAATCACCGCCGCCAAAATTCCTGCCAAAAGTCCTCCGACAATTACAATTTCCAAAAGCGGCATCACAAAAATATTTGCCGGAATCGAACTCAATGAAACTTGATTGAAGTACCAAATTATTATTGGCAAACTTGCGATTTGCGCTGAAAAAGTCACCGCCGCAGGAGTCAATGCGTAATTGGTAATGCGTAATGCGTAATTGTTTTGGAAAATTTTTTCGAGCAGCGAAGAAATTTTTGGCGACAAATACAAAAGTCCCGCCGTCGAGGAAAAACTTAGCTGAAAACTTATGTCGAAAATTAAAAGCGGCTGATTGATTAGCATCGCCAACGCCGTCAAAGTTAAAAGTCTCGCTCCTATTGCTTCAAGTTCAAAAGCCGTGCCGACAAAAACTAAAATTCCCATCGCCGCCGAGCGAATTACTTGCGGCAACATTCCCGACAACAAAGTGTAAGTTGCAATTACAAAAATTCCAAGCGCGACTGTAATTTGTCTTGGAAATTTCAAAAGCAAACAGAGGTAAGCCGTCGCCGCCGCGAGTAAACTCATGTGCGAGCCGCTAACCGACAAAATGTGAACTATTCCTGTAGTTTGAAATTCTGTTACAAGTTCGGGATTTATTCCTGCGTAGCCGCCGAAAAGCATCGCGAAAATTGCAGCCGCATCCTCCGACGACATAACTTCAGACATTTCAGTTCTGTAATGTTCACGAACTTCGGCAAGCAGTCGCAAAAATTTTGTCCAAAGATTTCCCTCGACAGAAATAATTTCAATTCCGCTTTTGTCAGCAGAAATTCGCGCAGTAATTTTATTTGCCTTGTTGCGTGTGACGTTATCAATTTGTCCGGGATTTTTGTAATTGTTCAGAAGTTTTAAATTTCCGCCGCAAGAAATTTTGTCACCGATTCGCGCAGCAGAAAAATTTTCTGTCGGCTTGTGATAAAAATTTAAAATTACTCCGCCGCTCGCAGAAATTTTTTTGCCGTCAACTTGAACGCTCTCGACATCGACAATAAAACTATTTTGAACTGAATCATTTGCAAAAATTTTTGTCTGCGGTTCTTCTCGAATTGCACCGAAAATTTTTACAGATTTATTTGCAAATTTTGAAATGTCATTTGCGGGGAGATTATCGACAGAAAAAAATCTCGCCGCACCGAGCGCAAAAAAAATTATCGGAAAAATAATTTTCGCGACGACGGAAAAATCTTTCCTCCAAGTAAAAATTATTCCTACAAAAATTAACGCCGCACAAATTGCAAGCAAAATTTTTATCGGCGGCGAAAAATATTCCGCAAATAAAATTCCCGCCGTCAAAAAAGCCAGCAGAAAATTCAAAAACTGATTGGAAATTTTTATCTTCATAATTCAAAATTTGTGATCCTCAAGATTTTGCAAAATTCTAGCAAAACAAAATTTCATGGTCAATTAAAAATTTTTTGTGTTATAATCAGAAAAATTTTTTTGGAGGACTAAAATTTTGAACGGCTTAGTAGAAAAAATTTTTGAACTTGCGGAAGGGAAAAAAAATTTGCGGTTCATGGAAGTTTGCGGAACTCACACAGTTTCAATTTTCCGAGCGGGAATCAGACAAATTTTGCCGCAGAACGTCGAACTTGTTTCCGGACCCGGCTGTCCTGTCTGCGTGACCGATGACAATTACATTGACAAGGCGATTGCTTATGCAAAAAATTCTGAAGTGATTATTGCGACTTTCGGAGATATGTTGAAAGTTCCGGGCAGCAAAAAAAATTTAGCGGAAGTTCAAGCGGAAGGCGCGGGCGTGAAAATAATTTATTCGCCGCTGGACTGTTTGGAAATTGCTAAAAAAAATCCCGCCAAAAAAATAATTTTCTTGGCGGTGGGATTTGAAACTACTGCACCAGATCGGAAGAGCGTCGTGT
>CALEPR010000076.1 GCA_937910665.1 uncultured Selenomonadales bacterium | reverse complement strand
TACGGTTCCTCAGGTAAATACGGAGAGTGAAAATGGAGCCGTAAGTTCTTCTTATTTAGATGATGAGTCTTCTTTAGTTTCTTTAATTCCCCTGGAAGACGATGAAACTTTAATAAGCGTTTTAAGCCAGGATTTTGATGGCGACGGCTATGATCTTCACAGGTTGCGGTGCTGATGAAAGTGCTAATACTCCAAAGGAAACAAAAAATTTGAAAGTTGGAGCTACGCCTGTTCCTCACGCAGAAATTTTGGAAGAGATTAAACCTGACCTTGAGGCTGAAGGAATTAAACTTGAAATTGTCGAGTTCAACGACTATGTTCAGCCAAACATCGCCCTTAATGACAAAGAACTTGACGCGAACTTTTTCCAGCATGAACCTTACCTTGTCGACTTCATGAAAGAACACAGCGAAGTTAAATTGAAAAATGCAGGCGGAGTTCATATCGAGCCGATGGGAATTTATTCCAAAAAAATTACAAAACTTGAGGAACTTGCAGACGGCGCGATTGTTTCCATTCCAAATGATCCGACAAATGGCGGACGCGCACTTTTGTTGTTGGAAAAAGCAAATTTGCTGAAACTTAAAGAAGGCGTGAAAGAAACTGCGACTGTCCAAGATATTGCCGAGAACACAAAAAATTTGCAGATTCAGGAAGTCGAGGCTGCACAACTTCCGCGCACACTTGACGACGTTGACATTTCAATTATCAACACCAACTTTGCAATGAACGCCGATCTCAATCCGACAAAAGACGCGCTCTTCATGGAGGACAGCACTTCGCCTTACGTCAATATAGTTGCAGTTCGCGAGGGCGACGAGAACCGCGCAGAAATTCAAACTTTGCTGAAAACTATTAAGTCCGACAAAGTTAAAAAATTCATTGATGAAAAATATAAAGGCGCGATTGTTCCTGCATTTTGATTTATAAAAAATTATGACGGAAAAAATTTCTAAAGCTGTCGAATTGATTCGCGACGCGAAAAATATCTTAATTGGAGCGGGCGCAGGACTTTCGACTTCGGCAGGTTACGTTTACGACGGCGAGCGTTTTGAAAAATATTTTTCCGACTTCGGCGAGAAATATGGTTTCGCCGATATGTACAGCGGAGGATTTTATCCTTACGACACTGCCGGAGAATTTTGGGCTTTTTGGAGCAGAAATATTTTGTGCAATCGTTACGACCAGACTGAAAGTGAAGTTCATAAAAAACTTTTGCAGATTGTCGAGGACAAAGATTATTTTGTTTTGACGACGAATGTAGATCATCTTTTTCAAAATAACGGCTTCGACAAATCAAGATTGTTTTACACTCAAGGCGATTACGGACTGTTTCAATGTCCCACGCCCTGCCACTGTAAAACTTACGACAATGAAAACATAGTTAGAAAAATGCATGCGGCAGAGAAAAATTTTTCTGTGCCTGAGGAACTTTTTCCGCGCTGTCCGAAGTGTGGAAAAGTTATGACAATGAATTTGCGCTCTGACGATAATTTTGTTGAGGACGGCGGTTGGAAAATTGCATCCTACAACTACAAAAAATTTTTGAGCAAACATCAGGACAGCGAAATTATTTTTCTTGAACTTGGAGTCGGTGGAAATACTCCGGGAATTATTAAATATCCTTTTTGGCGATTTACTTTGGAAAATCCGAAGTCAAATTACATTTGCGTGAATAAAGGTCAAGCATTTTTTCCGGACGAAATTTCAGAGCGAGGAATTGCAATCAACAGCGACATTAAAAAATTTTTGGATTTAATTTGAGGTGGCGAAGTGTACACAAAAAAAATTTATTTCAGCGGCGGGGATTTTCATGAACTTCAAGTAGTTTTTGAGGACTTGCCGGGCGTTGTGAAAGTTTTGCCGGGATATATCGACGCTTTCAACGTGAAAAGTCAAGCCAATCCCGAGCCGATTGAAGTCGAAAAAATTCACGGCATCGAAGTCGAATTTAATCCAAAAAAAATGGACTTGTCGATGTTAATGGATATTTTGTTTTCCGTGATGAATCCTTACGCAGAAAATAATCTCGGAGTTTATTACAATTCCGGCGAGGACGAGCCGCAAATTGAATTGCATATGAACTTTATCGCGAATCGCGGCAGACAGCCTGCGGCAACTTCCGCTTTGCTGACAATCAATGACACAACTTTAAATCCAAAGTTTTCGCGAAAATGTTTTGCAGTTTGCGGCAGGTTGAAAAATTTTTCTGTCGCGGAGGACGAACACATTGACTTTTTGAAAAAGCATCCTGAAATTGAAACAGAAATCGACTTAATAAAATTCAAAGCGTCGCTAAAATTTTAAAATTCTGAAACAAAATAAAAAATTGATCGGCGACTGGGAAAAAATTTTTTCAGTCCGCTGATCAAATTTTTTTGATTAAAAATTTGGATCGGAAATTTTTCAACTTGATTTTGAAAGTCGTCGGCAAAAAAAAATAAAAAAAATTAAAAAAATATTTAAGTCGCCGCAAAAAAATTTCGATATTGTTTCTGTAAGAATCAAAAAATAAAAATATAGGCGAACAAGTTTGAAGATTCGCCAACATATAGACAGGAAGCCGCACTCAATGTTGCGACTACAATGTCAGAATAATTTTTTCATGGTAGTATCCTATAAGTAAAGTTAATAAACAAGTTCAGAGCGGCGGACGTGCGTACGGCGTATCGGCTTAAAATTTTGGCGACGGCTAGAATTTTGCTGTGACTTGTCTATTATAAAGGTGACAAGGTAGTCACCGAAGGAAAAATGCTTAAGGA
>CALEPR010000075.1 GCA_937910665.1 uncultured Selenomonadales bacterium | reverse complement strand
CCCGCCATACAACACAGGCAACGAAGGCTGGATTTACAACGACAAAGTTAATTCTCCTCAAATTAAAAAATGGCTCAATCAAGTCGTCGGCAAAGAAGGCGAGGATTTATCTCGCCACGACAAATGGCTTTGCATGATGTATCCGCGTTTGAAACTTTTGAAAAAACTTCTCGCGGAGGACGGAGCTATTTTTATTTCTATCGACGACAACGAACAGGCTCATTTGAAATTGATTTGCGATGATATTTTTGGTTCGCAAAATTTTATTTCGCAATTTGTTTTGAAATCTAAACAAGGCAAAGGCGGAACAACTTCAATAATTTCAAATGAACACGAATATATAATTTGTTACGCAAAGAATATTTTAAATTTAAAATTTAACATGATTGTGAAAAAAAATGACGGACGAAAAGAAAATTTGCGACAATGGGGGCAAGCTGACAGACGTGAAGATAGACCGACGATGTTTTATCCGATAAAAATTGACGGCAAAGAAATTTTTCCGATAAAGGATAACGGAACGGAAGGACGCTGGCGAGTCAGTGAAAAAACTGCTCAAGAACTTTTAAAAAATAATTTTCTTGAAGCAGTCGAAAAAAATAAAATTTGGAACATTTACAGAAAATTTCCTGCAGGAGAAACTTCTATGCCTTATGGCTCGTGGTTGGAAGATAAAATTGGAATCACTGCAAAAGGAACAATTTTAATAAAAAATTTAGGAATAAATTTTTCATATCCAAAGCCTGTTGAATTGATTGAGCATATTCTAGAAATGTCTACAGACAAAAATTCAATCGTGTTGGACAGTTTCGCGGGAAGTGGAACGACGGCGCACGCAGTTTTGAATTTGA
The DNA here is from genome assembly GCA_937910665.1 of uncultured Selenomonadales bacterium. Classification (GTDB taxonomy): domain Bacteria; phylum Bacillota; class Negativicutes; order Selenomonadales; family Selenomonadaceae; genus Quinella. The sequence goes on along the minus strand of CALEPR010000075.1, from coordinate 5,129 downwards.
ACAAGTCTGACGGCGGCGAGCGGAAATTTATTCTCGTCGAAATGGAAGACTACGCCGAAAAAATCACCGCCGAGAGAGTCAAGCGGGTTATTCAAGGTTACGGTGAAGTCGAAGGGACTGGCGGAAATTTTGATTTTTACGAAATCGGTGAGCCGCTGATGATTGGCGACAATCTCAACGAAAATATCGACGTTGAAAAAATTAACGCCTACATTTGGTACACCGAAACGCACACGCAATATAAAAAGCCGCTCGGAAACAATACTTTTTACTTGGGCGAGTTTAACGACACGGGAATTTATTTTTACTACGATAAAGATAAGTTGACGACTTTGGACGCAGAATTTTTGCGGTCGATTGAAATAAAAGCCGAAAGTTATTTGATTTATGCAGACGAGTGCGGAATGAGTGAAACTGTTTTGCGACGCAATAAAATTACTTTCAAAAAAATTCCGCGTGACATAAAAAAGATTTGGGGAGGAGATTAAGATGTTGGCAGTTGAAGGAATTTTTGACGGCGAGAGCGTGAAGTTTTCGGAGCCTGTAAATTTTCAAAAAAATCAGCGTGTGCTTGTAACTCTTGCGGAAGATTCGGCGAACTTTGCCGAAAAAGATTTGTTTATGGAAGCCTTGCTGACAAATTCGTTGGTCATTAAAACCGATTTGAAAGCGGACGAATATATCAGGGAGTTGAGAGAAAATGACAGAACTTGGTAGAGTTTATCTCGACACTGCGCCGCTGATTTACTACTTGCAGAAGGATGATAATTTTTTTGAACAGACTCGGCAAATTTTTATAAATCTGCGGAGAAAAAATGTTGAATTTATTTCGTCCGATTTGACTATCGCCGAATACAGCGTCCACCCTTACAGAGAACAGAAATTTGAATTGATAAGGGCGTTTGATGATTTTCTTCGGCTTGCAGACGTGGAAATTATTTCTACAAATAAACTGATTGCAAGAAAAGCGGCAAAAATTCGAGCAAAGTATGACAAATTTAAACCGATGGATTCTCTTCAACTTGCGACGGCGGTTTTAAGCTGTTGCGATACTTTTTTTACGAACGATAAGCAATTGCGGCAATTCGACGAAATAAAAGTGATGACGCTTGACGATTTTAATTTTTAATCGGAGGACGCTCAAAAATGATTTTGAAAGATTATCAGCAGCGGGCAATAGAAAACTTGGAGATTTTTTTGCAGTTGCTTGACGAGAATAAAAGCATAAGTCAAGCCTTCGCGGATTTTTGGGCAGATCGCGACGCTCCCGCAAAACCGCCTTATCAGAACAATATTCCCGGCGTTCCGCAGGTTTGTTTTAAAGTTCCTACAGGCGGCGGCAAAACTTTTATGGCTGCGGCAAGTTTGCAATCTATTTTCCTTGCTCTGCCTTCGACGCAGACAAAAATGGTTGTTTGGCTTGTGCCGAGCGAAACTATTCTGTCACAGACTTATAAAAATTTAAGCGATGCCGCTCACCCTTATCGGCAAAGACTCGACACAGATTTTAACGGACAAGTCGAAATTTACAATAAAGCCCAATCGCTCATGGCAGAAAATTTTTCACCGGAAGAGGTTGCAAATCAGCTTTCAATTTTGGTTTTGAGTTATGATTCTTTCCGCACCGCCAACAAAGAAGGACGCAAGGCTTTTCAGCAGAACGGGCAACTTCAAAAATTTGTTTCACACTTCAACGCCGATGATGAACCTTTGGGGAACGCCGACATAAGCTCTCTGATTCAAGTTATCCGACATTACAGACCTGTTGTTATTGTTGACGAGAGTCACCACGCGACTACAAATTTGAGTTTGGAAATGCTTAAAAATTTCAATCCGAGTTTTATTTTGGAACTCACCGCCACGCCAAAAGAAAATTCAAATGTTATTGCCTATGTCCCGGCAGCGGAATTGAAAGCGGCGGGAATGGTTAAATTGCCCGTCATTGTTTACAACCGACAGACACAGGAGGACGTTATCTCTGATTCCGTCGAATTTAGAAATTTGCTTGAAAAAGTCGGGCAATCGGAAAATATCCGTCCGATTATTTTATTTCAAGCCGAAACGCAAGGTGACGGAGACAGGGCAACTTTCGATAAGATTAAAAATATTTTGATTCAAGAATATAAAATCCCGTCGGAACAAATTGCAATTAAGACCGCGAACATTAACGATTTGAAAAATGTGGATTTGATGGCTAAAGATTGTCAGATTCGCTATATCATCACGATTAACGCATTGAAAGAAGGTTGGGACTGTTCGTTCGCTTACATTCTCGCTTCTCTTGCAAATCGTAATTCGCAGATTGACGTTGAACAAATCTTGGGCAGAATTTTACGCCGACCGTTTACAAAAAATTTTTCCGAAGAACTTTTGAATATGAGTTATGTTTTCACTTCCTCCGCAGATTTTCGCCAAACGCTGAATAAAATCGTAGATGGATTAAATGCCGCAGGTTTCAGCGAAAAAGAATACCGCACCGTTGATGAATCTGTATTTATTACGGATATTTCGGAAGAAAACCGCTCGGAACAACAAAGTATTTTCCCGCAAAATTCTGAAACTGTAGAGGAAAATAAATTATCGGAAGAATACACTCAAAATCCGCAAAATATTTCTTCTCAAAGTTTCAATCCGAATGAAAATCCGTCAGAAGTCCCGACCGACACCGTAAAGAATTCGATTGAAGAAATGGAGCAGACGGCACGGAAAGAGAGCGAGAATTACAATTCCGAAATCGGAAAAGACGGCGAGGATATTCGTGCCAAAGAGGAAAGAGAAAGAATGACCGAGTTCCCGATTCGCGACAAATTCAAAGACACGGCAGACATTATCTTGCCACAGTTTTTCAGAGTGGAAGATACCGGCTTAAACTTTGAAGGTGTTCACGAGACTGTGTCAGAAATTTTGTGTAAGTTCAATCAAAAAGTGCGTCAGCACGCCAGTCTCAAAATCACTTACACAAAAAAATTTACACTCCCGTTCACGATGAGAAAGTTGACAAAGAAATGTTCCGTACAAAATTTTCTCTCAAGGATAAGGATACCGTCATCAATTTCGACAGCTTGAATTATGAAATTGTTTCCTTTGATGTTCCCGACGATGAGGATTCTCCGCGCTATGAATTTTTGTCTGATGTCAAAATCAAGGATTTTCTTAAATACTTTGACAATCTTACACCTGCAGGACAAATTCGCCAATGCACCGATAAAATAGCCGGAATTATCGACAAAGGCAACAATCCGCCGAGCCAACATATTACAGAATACGTTCTGAAAATAATTTCAACTTTTGACCGCGAAAGACTCCGTGCAGCGGTTCAACATTCGGGCGTTTATGCCCGAAAAATCAAGGAGAAAATTGATTCTCTGATTGACGATTATGCTCAAAAAAATTTTATGGAGCAAATTGACGCGAAAAAAATTTTTGCTAAACCTTCGTATAAACTCCCTGACGTAACCTCGCCGACACGTTTCCAAAAAACTTGGTCAAATTCTCTCTACGTTGCCGAAGAAGAAGTAAACAGTTTAGAATTTAAGGTTGCCGCCGCTCTTACATCACTCGACAACGTTCTCTGGTGGCATCGTAATCGTTCACGGAAAGAATTTTACATCAACGGCTTTATCAACCACTATCCCGATTTTATCGTGAAAATGAAAAACGGCGTTATTTTGCTTGTCGAGGCTAAAGGCGATGACCGCGATAATTCCGATTCAAGACGAAAATTAGAACTTGGAAAGTCGTGGGAATCTAAAGCAGGTTCTGATCAGTACAGCTATTTTATGGTTATTTTATGGTCTTTGATAACAATCCCTTGAGCAACGCATTATCTTTCGACGATTTTATAGCAAGAATGAAGTCATTGTAAGCAAAATTTTTTCTGAAAAACTTGGGAAAATATAGATTTTATGATAAACGAGGTGATTTTATGAATGTTTCCGATAAAAATTTTACTGAAGAGATCCTGGATTTGGTAAATTCAGGTCGGGAAGGTTCTTATTGGGATTTTAAACGTGAATGGTATGTGAAAGAAAAATCTGGGGATATGTTGCACGACATTATTTGTATGGCAAACAATATCGAAAATCGAGATGCCTATATTATAATCGGCGTTGATGATGATTTTAATATTTGTGGCGTAGAAAACGATTTTAATAGGAAGACTACTCAAAACATAACAGATTTTTTGAGTAATAAACATTTTGCCGGAGACTTTCGTCCCGTAGTTGAAGTTGAAACTATTGAAATAAGGGAACACAAGATCGATGTTATTTGTGTCAAAAATAACGAGTATGTCCCTTATTATCTCACAGACAGAGAAAAAAGCGAATTGTTTCCATATCACATTTACACACGGGTGCAAGATTCCAATACGCCGAAGGATAAATCGGCTGATTTGATTCATATAGAAATGTTGTGGAAAAAACGTTTTCATTTACTGGATTCGCCTTTACAGAAAATGAAATATTTTTTAAGCCAAAAACGTGAATGGTGTACTGTTGCGTCATCAGAAATAGGAACAGTACGATATTACAAATATATGCCGGAATACACTATTAAAGTTAGTGAACTTGAAGGAGATGCCATCGAAACTTTTATGTTGACACAGATGGATGCACATGGGGCATGGCACGATATTTTTCTATATTACCACCAAACAATGTTGTATCAAACGATCGGTGTTTCATTGGATGGCAGTCAATTCTTGACTGTAAATCCAACCACAGGTAGTTTAGATTATCAGAACATCACTATTTTCTACCACTATTTGTGCAGAGACTCGATAAAATTTACTTTGTACGAATTTTTCACTAATGATGAAAATTCGAGAGAATATCTTGCAAATAAAAATTATATGGACGAAGTCTTATTTTTCAATAATGATGATGAGCGTAAAGATTTTGAGAGTTATTTTAGTCGACATTTAGGAGATTACAAAGAATCTATAAAATCTGTAAAGGATGATGCACATCGAAAAATTATATCTCAAATGCAGGATGAATATGACTACAGATTGGCTCTGAAAAAATTCCAACAAGATTATTTTACAGAATTACAAAGTATGCATACAAAGAATGTTAATCTGAAGAGTACCCAAAATTGACATCATTTTCGCAGACTTTTTCTTTCGA
>CALEPR010000074.1 GCA_937910665.1 uncultured Selenomonadales bacterium | reverse complement strand
CAAACAATATAAAATCTTTAATTTTTTGATCTACCCCCACAACGAGTTAATTATGTCTGTAGCTTTTTCCAACTCACCACCTACACGATTGAAATTATTTTCGTAATTAGTCCAAGCAGTTTCAATATTTTTTTCATACCTTTGAAGCCCTGCAATTAAAATTCTAATATTCTGTTCGCTTTTCTGATTTTCCGCTGCCAACTGATTCATTATAGGAACATTTTTTTCCAGACAATCTTTCAATGAATTTATACTTTTTTGAAGTGGGTCGGTAGCTTGCTCCAGTGATTTAGATGCTGATTCTACTACTGTCAAAAATTTTTCTGTCCTTTGTATGAGTGTTTCCGCTCTGTCATAATTCTGTTGCAAAGTTTCTTCGTGTTTTGAAAGAGTGGATTGTAATCCAAGAGTTGAAGTTCGCATTTGATTTGCAGCATCTTCAGCACCTGACTTGAGTTGAATTTGCATTTCTGACAAAGTTGACAAAATAGTTTTGTTCATTTCATCAGAAGTTTGTTTAGATTCAACAACAGTTCTTTGTATGTTGCTTGTAAAAGTATTTAAAGATTCAGCAAAATCTTGCATTTGTGATCCTGCAATTTTTGAAATAGTTTCGTTTATTGCGTGTGCTCCATCATTTCCCAAATTCCCTATAGAATTGCAAACATTTTCAAAGAGTGGAGTAATTTTTTCTTCAATTTGGTCACATAACCTTGAAATTCCATCATCAAATCTCTGGTCAAATGCGTCAAAAATAGCTTGCGATACATCGGCAGCTATATTTTTTATTGCCGTTGTTTGTTCAGTAGCTTGTACATAACCTTCGTGCAACCAATATTCCGAAGTGTGTCGTGGAAACATTCCCTCTATTAAATTTGATAAATGTTGCACACTTTTTCTAAATTGGTTGACTCTGCCATTATGAAACGGTCCATAAAAAATTGCTAAAATAATTCCAATCAGCGAAGTTATAAAAGCAAATTGAACACCTGACAAAAGTTCGGCAATTCCACTTTTTAAAACTTCAATGTCCGAACTTGTCATATCCAGTCCACTCAAACCGACTGTCAAACCGAAAAAAGTTCCCAAAATTCCCAAGCCGGTAAAAGTTCCCCCATAACCTTGCCAAAATGTTAAATTCATTTTCTGTGTAAAATTTTGAAAAGAAAAATATTCTGACGCATCTGTTACTGAGTACATTTGTTCGTGGTCTATATCTTTGTGATGTATTAAAGATTTTCTAAAGTCATTCCAAATTGGTCGCACAGTGCCATAAGTTTTGAATTTCCTATCAATGTCTTCAAAGTTTTGAACATAAAAATTTATATCATCGGCAGCTTGCTTTTTTAAACTGTTCAAATACCTGATTAAATTTTGAATTTCAGTGTCCACTTTTTTCAATTTTCCATAGAAAAAGGCAAAATACGCAACTATTGCAATGAACATCAAGACTAAAAAAGCACCAATTATGATGACCGTTGTAATATCCAAGTAAAATTTCCTTCTCTCAAAAACAATAAACTAATTTCATTTAGGTACAAGAATAAGCAAATCAAAGCAAAGGTTTCAATTCCTGTTGGAGCGCAGGAGAAATTTTAAGTCCTTTCATAGCCTCTTCTGCACTAAGTCCCCAACTTTGCACAGCGTTACGAATCGCCTCAAGTTTGGATTTTTTATCCACTTCCTTAGTATTTTTCTTGACAGCTTTTTTAACAGCAAGGTCAACAGCGGGTTGCATTAATCCTCCCATTTTTTCCAACTCCCTTCGCATATCGCGTGTAATTTCAATATTATAATCATCTTTCAGGATTTTTTTCTTCTCATCGGAAGGTAAAATTTCCATAAAAAGCAGGTGCAAAAGTTTTAACAATCTGTGTGAAGTCGGCTTTTGCCCAAGATTCAAAACAACAATTCTAAACAAGTCATAGTTTTCAGTATCATCTTTAAATTTACCGTGCAAAACATTTTCAGTGATTTTGTACTCCTGAATGGAATCGGCACGATAATTTTGTACGTCCATACAGACCCAGATATAAAAAACTTTTTTAATGTCATTGTAGTTATCGTTGTGAAATTCTTTCTCCTTCTGAGAAGAAATAAGTCTTGCGGCATAGTAAACAGCACGTTTCATCAGTTTGTAGTGAATAGTTTTTGTAGTTTTTTGCGCTTCAATATTGATGATAACTTTGACTTTTTCACCGACTTTTGGAATGAGTGCATCAAAAATAATATCGAAAAAAACAACGCCTTCGTTTGGACTGCCCGACTCAATATTTTTGCCGGAAATGTCAAGCGTATCATCAAGAGGCACTGTGTCAATTATGGGGCACCTTCGATATATTTTTTCTCTATCTCCTCAACTTCACAGTCTGCAAATTCTGCGATTGAATATTTTAAAATGTGAGCAAGAATAGATTTACGCGACAATACTCTTTTCGCCAACTTGTCATATGCCACCAAATTTTCTTCTGATAAATTAGACATAGCAAACCTCCCAACCTTTAAAAGACAATTTCAGCACAACTAAAAAATTTCCTGCAACAATAAAGTAACAAAATTTTAGTAGAAAAATTTTTAACAACTTAAAATTACCTTTTGCAGATGTCAAAAAATTTTGCAAAGGTAAAAATATTTACAAAAATTTTTAAAGTTGAAGTGTAAAAGTTGCAGTCAAATTAAATCTACTTAGTTTGCAAAAAAACAAAGTAAACTGAAAAGTACAGGAAAAAATCAAATTCTGCCTAAAGTCTTTTTGTGAACAAGTTCGTCTTTGTCGAGTTCAGACATTAAGTTCCAGTCTCTGTCCATTTCAAAGCCTTTGTCGGTGATGTTAGCGGATTGCCCGATAGCCGCCGCGTCTTTTGAGCCTTCGGTTAAAATGTCAGCAACGATAGAAGAAGATTTTTCTTGGCTGTGAGCAGCTTGGATAGCGTCCCACGCGGCTTTAGTTTCAGCAGGAGAGAATTTGCGCGGTTTGTAGGCAGAAATCATTTGCTTGTGAAGTCTGTCAAGTTGAGTGTCAATAGATTTAACTTGAATGTCGAGTTGAGAAATAGCGGCTGACATTTTATTGTTCTTGCAAAGAATGCCGATAGCGATGTCGAGGATTTTTTGTTGAGCGTTGGAGGGCGTACACAATTTTCTGAGATTGGCAAATTCATCTTCAAGAGATTTTTTCTTGTCGTTAAAATCCTTCGGCGAAAGTTTATGTTTTTGTTTTTCAAGATTGCAATATTCTTCGCGAACAATTTTAAAGTCGCGAATTTTAGGCGGAGCGAAGTCGGCAATAAAAGTGTCGCGTGATTCTTTAGTGCGAAAAATGAAATTTTTGACGATAGGAGAGAAATTGCCGTTAAGTTCTTTGGCTCTAGCTTTTAGAATTTTAGAAGGTGTATTCATAAAAAAATTGTGATATAATCCTAAAATATGAGAAAAAGATATGCAACAGATTTAACAGATGAACAGTGGGCAATCGCCTTGCCAAAGATTTTGAAAAAACAGTTTCCTCACAAGAGACTATGACACGGAAATCAATTTTTGAATATGAGTTTCATGAGAAAATAAGGATTCATCAAG
>CALEPR010000073.1 GCA_937910665.1 uncultured Selenomonadales bacterium | reverse complement strand
GCTTGATGAATCCTTATTTACTCATGAAACTCATATTCAAAAATTGATTTCCGTGCCAAATGAAATTCTTGCTCCAAGTTGTCAATATGCTCACTGCCAAAATTTACCAGGTCGCGGATGCCTTCCAATTTTCCTGAATACCATTTTTCTTCCGCGTTGTAGCGAATCTTTGTGTAATAACCTTTGTACTCAAATTCAGTCATTTCAATTCACCTTCAATCTAAATCACCTGTCTGTTTCAGTACGCCAACAATGTCTTTGACATAATTTGACTTCATTAATTATATCGCTAATCTTCGTCTTTAGAACTTCTGGCAGCATTTTCAGAGGCTATGATTAAAATTTCGCATCCCCACTCCTTGCTTAAACGTTTATGAACATCTTCTTAATTTTCTTTTTAAGTTTCCCAGACATCATTTTTCATCAAGTCGCGATGTTCAAGATTAACTATGTAACCTTTCTTTGCCAAAATATCGAAAATATGTTTCGCGACAAAAACACTCCTGTGCATACCGCCTGTGCAGCCGACGGCGATAACAAGCTGACTTTTTCCTTCTTTGACGTACTGAGGAATTAAAAATTCTACAAATGGATCCAATTTTTTAAGAAAATCTTGAGTGACAGTTTTTTCGGAAATATAATCTGCAACTTCCTGAACAGTTCCGCTCTTGTGCCGAAGATTTTCAATATAAAATGGATTCGGCAAAAATCTTACATCAAGAACCATATCTGCATCGAGCGGCATACCAAATTTGAAACCGAAACTTAAAACAGAAATATTCATTCCAATTCCTTCATGCTTGCCAAAAAGTTGGCGAATTTTTTCGCGCAGCTCAGACTTTGCAAGATTTGAAGTGTCGATAATGTAAGTTGCTTTTCCGCGCACACTTTCCAGCCGACTTCTTTCTTTTGCCACGCCTTCGGAAATTCTTGAGGAAGGAGCCATTGGATGACGGCGGCGAGTTTCTTTGTAGCGGCGAATAATTGCGTCGTCCGATGCGTCCATGAAAAGCATTTCATAATCTTGATTATTTTTGTCCATTTCTTCCAGAACCTGAATTAAATTATCAAAAAATTCTCTGCTCCTGGTATCCACAACCAAAACAATTCTGTTGACATGGCTGGAGGCGTGCGAACAAAGTTCGACAAATTTCGGAATAAAAACTGGCGGCAAATTATCCACGCAAAAATATCCCAAGTCCTCCAAAAATCTGCAGGCTTGAGTTTTTCCGCTACCGCTCATTCCTGTAACAATGACAAGTCGCGGTTCATCAAAATTTTTTTCGTCCTCTGAAATCTCTTGAAAGCCCTCGACAAAATCTTTTTCCACAAAAATCACTTCCTCGATTCAAAAATTTTTTTTATTATATTCAGCAGGAAAAAATAGTGCAAGGCGAAAATTTGAAACAGACTTCCCAGAAAATTTTTAGAACTTGTATTCACAAGTTCTGGGGCTGGGCGAATTAGTAATTAGGAATTAGGAAGGAGGAATAAAATTTAATTCCTCACTCCTAATTAAACTAACCCCTAATTCCTAACCCCTGAAGCTGTGCATACAGCTTCTAAAATTTTTTTCTGAAAGCGACGTTGACAGACTCGCCGCCTTTAATTATTATTAACTTCACTGTTAAGGAGGTAATTTTTTTGGAAACACTGAAAGGTTTGGAAAGAAATTGTAACTGCGGAGAGATTCGCAAGGCAGACGAAGGCAAGGAAGTTCAGCTTGCCGGTTGGGTTTCACGCCGCCGCGATCACGGCGGTTTAATTTTTGTCGATATGCGTGACCGCAGCGGAATTGTTCAAATTGTTTTTGATGCGGCAGAAATGAGCGAAAGTTTTTCAAAAGCCGAAACTTTGAGAAATGAATTTGTAATCGGCGTTCGCGGAAAAGTTCGCTCGCGCAGTGAAGAAACTGTCAATCCGAAAATGGCGACAGGAGAAATTGAAGTTGTCGTCAGCGAACTCAGAATTTTAAATAAGGCAAAAACTCCGCCGTTCTACATTCAGGATGGAATTGACGTTGATGAAAATGTCAGGCTTCGCTACAGATATTTAGACCTTCGCCGCGCAGAGATGCAAAAAAATATTATGCTTCGTCACCGCGTCGCAAAAATTATGCGCGACTATCTGGACGAAAATGGTTTCTTGGAAATTGAAACGCCGATGCTCTGCCGCTCAACTCCGGAAGGCGCGAGAGATTTTCTTGTGCCGAGTCGTTTGAACCCAGGACAATTTTACGCGCTCCCTCAGTCTCCGCAAATTTTTAAACAGCTTTTAATGGTTTCAGGTTTTGAAAAATATTTTCAGATTGTCCGCTGTTTCCGCGACGAAGATTTACGCGCAGACAGACAGCCGGAATTTACTCAGCTTGATATTGAAACTTCATTTTTGAATCAGGAAGATATTTTAACTTTGATGGAAGGTTTAGTTAAAAATATTTTTGAAAAATCTTTGGACGTGAAAATTGAAACGCCTTTCTTGCGAATGAGTTGGCAGGAAGCGATGGATCGTTTCGGCAGCGATAAACCTGATTTGCGTTTTGGAATGGAACTTCAAGACATTTCGGAATTTGTCAAAGGCTCTGACTTCAAAGTTTTCACCAGCGTTTTGGAAAATGGCGGACAAGTCAAAGTTATCAAAGTCGACGACTACGCAAATATTCCCCGCCGCGAACTTGACGGCTTGGTCGAGTATGTGAAAATTTACGGAGCGAAAGGTTTGGCTTGGATTCAGTACAGCGAGGAAGGAATTAAATCGCCTTTCAAAAAATTTTACAGCGATGAAACTTTTGAAAAAATTAAACAGGCGACGGGCGCAAAGACAGGAGATCTGCTTTTAGTTGTCGGTGATAAACCTGCAGTAGTTGCTCAAGCACTCGGTGAACTTCGACTGGAAATGGCAAGACGCAGAAATTTGATTGATGAGGACAAACTTTGTTTCTTGTGGATTGTTGACTTTCCAATGTTCGAATACGTCGAGGAAGAAAAAAGATATAAAGCGATGCACCACCCATTCACCGCACCGCGCGAAGAAGATGTAGAATTTTTGTTGACTGCACCGGAAAAAGTAAAAGCAAATGCTTATGACATTGTTTTGAATGGCGTGGAAGTCGGCGGCGGAAGTTTGAGAATTTATCAAAGCGATTTGCAGGAAAAAGTTTTTGAGGCGATTGGTTTGACTAAGGAAGAAGCGCGAGCAAAATTTGGTTTCTTGATGGACGCTTTCGAGTATGGAACTCCTCCGCACGGTGGAATTGCTTTCGGGCTTGACAGGTTGATAATGTTAATGGCGAAGAGAAAATCTATTCGCGACGTGATTGCATTTCCGAAAACTCAGAGTGCAGTCGATCCGATGAGCCATGCGCCGAGTGAAGTCGACGAAAAACAACTCCGCGAACTTTATATCAAGACAACAGTAAAAAAGGCTGACAAGCAATAAATTTTCACCCACACAGCCTGAAAAAATCAGTTAATATAAATATTTTTACTGCTCATCTGCTCATCTTTTGCAAGCCGCCAAGTTTTTTGCGCTTAGGCGGCTATTTTTGTGAGCGTGATAGTTTTCTCTGCAATGACTGTTATTCAAAAAAAATATGAATCATTGAAACAAAAAAATTATTTCAACAATCGCTCGGCATTTTCTCCGAGAATTTTATTTTTTTCTGCGTCGGTGATTGATAAATTTTTTATGAAGTCAATCGAATCTCCCGCCGAAGTCCAAGGGCTGTCAGTTCCGAACAAAATTTTTTCTGCGCCGAAAGTTTTTACAAATCGAACAAAAATTTTTTCATCCAACAAATACAAATCTTTTTCTTGCCAAACAGAATCGCTACGCGGAAAAATTTTTCCTGTGGAGAAGGAAGTATCCAGAAAAATTTTTTTGTCCGCAAGTTGACTCAAAACTTCGTCCCAATTTTTCCAGCCGCCCATATGCGCCAAAACAAATTTAAATTCGCCAATTTTCTCGACAACATTTCTTGACATTTGCGGCGAACATTTCACAACTCCGGGAAAACCAATATCGAAACCTGCGTGAGTGACGACAATTAAATCCAGTTCGGCGGCGCGGTCAAAAATTTGCAAATATTTTTTGTCGTCCAAATTTGTATCTTGATAGACAGGATGAACTTTCAAACCTTTGAAGCCAAGATTTTTTATTCTTGAAAGTTCTACGCGATAATTTTCAAAATCAGGATGCATACTCGCAAAGGAAATTATTCCGCGTCCAAAAAATTTTTCATTCAGAGCGGCGGCAGAATTGTTTATTTTTTCCACCTGCGCGGAATTTGTTGCGACAGGCAAAATTATCGAAAAATCCACGCCGAATTTTTCCATTGAATTTAACAAGTCGTCAACCGTGCCGTCCGTGAAGGGAACAGTTTTACTTGTGCGACTCAGTTTTTCAATGGCGGCGGCAGAAATTTTGTCGGGAAAAATATGTGTGTGAAAATCAATCGTCATGAAAAAAAATTCCTTTCAGTCAGTTTTTTTTAGCAGTCAGAAATTTGAAGTCAGTCGTGATCTCTGATTTCCTTACAGTCCCAATTTTTTAAAATTTCAACAGCTTTTTCCGCGAAAATTGGAACAAGTTTTTTCATCGGCTCGGTAAGTTCAACTCCTGCGTCGAGGCTGTAAGGTTGTACGCCCAAAAGCTCGACGACGGGAATTTTTTTTCCTGTGATTTCCAACATCGTCAAAATATCTTGGATACCAATTTCGTGAGCGGAAATTTTTTGCGTGAAGTGATTTAAAATTTCTTCGCCGCGCAGATGAAAAGTTTTTCCTGTCTCCGCTCCGCCGTCAATCGAATCAATTATCAAAAGTTTTTTTGTGCCGATAATAAAATGTTCCAATTCAACGCCCAAAGTTCCGCCGTCGATTAAAGAAACATTTTCAGGGAAGGTAAAATTTTTTTGCAGATACTCGACGACGCGAACTCCAAAACCTTCGTCGCTCAGAATTGTATTTCCTATTCCCAGAACTGTAATTTCTGAAACATAAAGACTTTCCATTCAAGTCACCTCAAAAATTTTTATAGCAAAATTGTTAAGCGATTGATTGGGAACTTTTCAATTATTTCCGCGACAATTTTTATTTTGCTGAAGAAAATTATTTCGACATCAAATTTGCAATTTGGTTCGCGACCTCGACAGAATTTTTAGGCATAATTCCTTCAATCAAAAGTGCCTGCGCATAAAGTAAATTACAGAAATTTTTGAAGTCGGCTGAATCTTTTCCGAGAGCGTGAAGTCCGCTCAACTTTTTGAAAAGTTCATGGTTTGGATTTATTTCCAAAATTCTCAGTGCCTTCATGAAAGGATTATTCATCGCCGCAAAAGTTTTTTCCATGTTCAGCGAAGGACCTCCGCCGGCTGTTGCAAGACAAACTGCTCCCGATTTTAAACCGGAAGTCAAACGCACTTGAAAAATTTCGTCGCCGATCGCATCTTTGACATCTTTCAAAAGTTCCTCATGAGATTTTTGCAATTCCTCGACTTCAGATTTTGCTTTTTTAGATTCTTCGTCGTCAAGTTCAAAATCTTCGCGGTTAATCGACTGAATATCTTTGTCGTTGTACTTTTGAAGCGCATTGATTGCAAATTCATCGACAGGATCTATCAAGCAAAGAACTTCAATTCCTCTGTCGCGCAAAATTTCCATCTGCGGCATTTGCGAAATTGTTTCCGCGCTGTTTCCCATCGCGCAGTAAATTTTTTTCTGACTTTCAGGCATCCTCTCGACGTACTCGGCGAGCGTTGTAAATTTGTCGTCCTTCGTCGAGATGAACATCAGCAAATCTTTCAAGTCGTCCTTAACTTTTTCGTCGTAAAGATTATTATAAACTCCAATCTTCAAAGATTTTCCAAATTCACTCCAGAAAGTTTCATACTTTTCGCGATCATTTTTCAAAATTTTGGCAAGCTGTTTCAAAATATTTTTTTCCAACGCCTTGCCAATTTTTTTTACTTCGCGACTTTGTTGCAAAAGTTCACGCGAAATATTTAAAGGCAAATCCGGCGAATCAACCAAGCCTTTGATAAATCTCAAATAGTCCGGCAAAAAATCTTTGCACTTGTCCATGATGAAAACATGGCGCGAATAAAGTTGAAGTCCGGCTTCATAGTCCGCAAAATATAAATTTGTCGCCGCACGTTTCGGAATACAAAGCAAGGCGGTATATTCCAACGTTCCCTCCGCTTTTGTGTGAAAAATTTCTTGAGGATTTTCCCACTCATGGAATTGATGTTTGAAAAATTCTTCATACTCCTCAGGCTTAATTTCATTTTTATTTCTGACCCAGAGCGGCTGCATTGAATTAACTGTCCTGGTTTCGATAATTTCTTTGTCATCCTTGTCTTTGGTCGTGAAATTCATTTTGATCGGATAGCGAATGTAGTCGGAATATTTTTTGATTAAATTTTCCAGTACATAATTGTTCGTGAAATCAAATTCTTCGCCGCCGACAAATTCAGATTTCAGATGCAAAATAATTTTTGTTCCGCGAGAATCTTTTTCGCAATCTTCCAGAGTGTACTCTCCAAGTCCTTCGGAAGTCCATTTGACCGCAGAATTTTCTCCGGCTTTGCGAGTGATCAGTTCAACTTTTTCCGAGACAATGAACGCAGAATAAAATCCCACTCCAAATTGTCCGATAAGTTCTTCGTCAATCTTGCCCTCGCTTTCGCGAATTTTTTCCAGAAACGCTTTTGTCCCGGACTTCGCGATTGTTCCGATATTTGAAATAACTTCTCCGCGAGTCATTCCAATTCCGTTATCCGAGATTGAAATTGTTTTTGCATTTTTGTCGGTGTCGATAAAAATTTCAAAATTTTCGTCGCCGCCAAGTAAATCGTGATTAGTCAGAGATTCAAAATGCAATTTGTCGATCGCGTCGGACGCATTGGAAATAAGTTCGCGCAGAAAAATTTCTTTGTTTGTGTAAATTGAATTGATAACCAAATCGAGCAGCCTTTTTGTTTCGGCTTGAAATTCTAAAGTTTCAACAGACATTAAATTACCTCCAAAATTTTAGTGAACAAAAAAACTCTTTCGCGAATCAGAAAAATTTTCCTGCAATTTTTTTAATCGAAACAGTTTCAAAGGTTCTACTTGTTGGCAGGGAAATTTTTTTCAGAAGTCGAATAACCTTGCCAAACAATTTACTATTGAAAGAGGCGCGAGCATGAAAATTACAATCGGAAGTGATCACGGCGCAGTTGAACTCAAAGACGCAGTGAAAAAAATTTTGCAGGAACTGAATTGCGAAATCTCGGACGTTGGGACTTTCGGAAAAGATGCAGTCGATTATCCCGATATTGCCGAAAAAGTTTGCAGTGAAGTTGTCAGCGGAAAATCAGATCGCGGAATTGTTCTTTGCGGTACAGGAATTGGAATTTCAATCGCGGCGAATAAAATTAAAGGTATTCGCTGCTCCCTGTGCAACGATGTTTTTTCGGCGAAGATGAGTCGTGAGCACAATAACGCAAATGTTTTGGCACTCGGCGGCAGAGTTTTAGGTTTCGGTCCGGCAGGTGAAATTGTTCGCGCTTGGATCGAAACAAATTTTTCAGGCGACGAAAGACACAATCGACGCATTGAAAAAATTTCTGCTCTGGAAGAATAATTTTATTAGGGACTGTGTCAGAAATTTTGTGTAAGTTCAATCAAAAAGTGCGTCAGCACGCCAGTCTCAAAATCACTTACACAAAAAAATTTACACTCCCTTTATTAGGGGTTAGGAACTGAACTAGGAGTTAGGGGCTAGGAATTAGGAACCAGAAAAAAACTAAAATCTAACCCCTATTTTTTTCGCGGCGAAGTTTTTTTTCTTCATAACGCTTTTTGTTGTCGGCAAGAATTTTGTTCATCGGATGATTTTCTCGCGTCGGACAATTTTCATTTCCGCAATAAAACATCGGTGCGCGATCTTTAAATCTGTGTGCGAACATCGTCGAGCCGCAAACTTTGCAAATTTTTTCCTGCGGTTCGTCCCAAGTATTGAAGTCGCAGGTAGAATAATTTTCGCAGCCGTAAAAAATTCTGCCGCCGTTGTAAATTCTTTTTGTCAAACGCCCGCCGCACTTCGGACATTTCTGCGGCAAATAATTCATCAAAGGTTTTGCATTTTTGCACTCGGGATAGCCGGAGCATGCCAAAAATCTTCCAAATCTGCCGCGCTTGATAAGCATCGGTCGTCCGCACTTTTCGCAAATTTCATCGCTCTCAATCGCAGGCTCATCTTTCGGCTGAGGATTTTCTCCCAAACTTTTCCACGCCGCAGAAAAACTTTTTTCAAACTCAGTCAAATAATTTTTTATGACAGAAATTTTTTCCGCCTTTCCTGCGCGAATGTCAGAAATTTGTGCGGAAATTTTTTTGTAAGTTTCGACGCTGAAAAGTTCATTGAAAAATCCTTCCAGAGCAGACAAAACTTGTTCGCCAAGTTCGGTGACTGTAAAAATTTTTTCATTGTTGGAAATGTAGTTGCGCCTAATTAAAGAATTGATTCCGACAGAATAAAAATTTGCCCAGTCAAGTTTCAGCGTGTCCAAAGTCGCCATTAAAGTTTGTTCGTTGCAAACTCCGCCAAGCGCAAATTTATTTTCAAAATCTGCGCCGGAAATTTTTTTATAAATCAGTTCATAAAGTTGAAATTGATTCGGTGTCAGAAAACTTTTCACGCTATCGGGAGTGCGTTCGTCGCTCGACAAAAAAATTTCTTCGCCGCGAGGAAATTTTATCAGTCCGGCAAAATCATTTTTTTCAAAACTCAAACCTTCGTAAAGTTGTTCCAAAACAATCCTGGTCTTTGTCGAGGAAAAATTTAAATTTGCCAGCGCAATTTCCTGCAAAACTTCCGGCGTAAATTTTTTTTCAAATTCAAAATCGCCGTCGAGTTTTGCCTCCCCCGCAAGTTTCACATAACGCAAAAGCATCGCGCGAAATCTGCCGACCTTCACGCCACGATAAATTTTGCAAGCAAGATATTCGCCGATTCGATGACTGACCACTTTGTCGATAATTTGTTTTGCCTGAAAAGCGGCTACCAAATTTTTATCAATCGCTCGGGCATTGTCAAAAGATTTTTTCACGGTGGCTTTTGTCATTTCATCAATCACAAGTCGACAACGCGATTTTTCATTCACGCCGAAAAGTTCACAACATTGGTTGGCTAAAAATTCTCCTTCGCCGTCGGGATTCATGGCAAAAAAAACTTTTCGCGCCTTCAAAGATTCGCGCTTGAGCTCCTGCAAAAGATCTCCCTTTCCTCGAACGGTGATATAGTTCGGAAAATAATTTTCGTCCACTCCGATTTTAGTTTTCGGAAAATCTTTCAAAAAGCCGTCGGTTGAAATGACTTGATAGGACTTAGGCAAAAATTTTTTCAAGGCTTTTGCCTTTCCGAAAGTGTCAGTCACTACCAAAGTTTTCAATTTTTCTGTGTCCGCCACGCGGTTTCCTCCTCAAAAAATTTTTTACTAAACTCTGCAATAAGTTCCATTTTCTTCCTGAATAACTTTTTTGACTTCCAAATGCAAAAGTATTTCAGAAATTTCGCTCGGCTCGAGTTCATCATTTTGCATCAAAATTTCATCGACAGTTATATTTTCGCCAAGCGGTATTAGATTAAAAACTTTTTTTTCAGTTTCGTCAAGTGTAACAGGCGGCGAAATTAAAATTTTTTCTGAAACTTTTTCTGCGACAGCGTCAGAAAATTTTTCTTCAGTCTGCTCAGAAAATTTTTTCGGAACTAAATTGTAAAAATCCAAAACGTCCTTCGCATCCTTAATTAAAGTTGCGCCGTCGCGAATCAGTTCGTGACAACCTTCGCTTTTTTCTGAAAAAATATCTCCCGGCACAGCGAAAGCATCGCGCCCGAAATCCGCCGCATAATTTGTCGTGATAAGTGCGCCGCTTTTTTTCCCCGCCTCGACGACAATAACGCCTTTTGAAAGCCCTGCAATAATTCTGTTGCGCGAAGGAAAAGTTCCTGCCTGAGGTTGAAGATTCGGCTCAAATTCAGTCAAAACAAGTCCGCCGCTGTCAACGATATTTTGCAGAAATTTTTCTTTCTCATAACTTTCGCGAAAATTTATTCCGCAACCTAAAACTGCAACAGTTCTTCCCGACTTCATCGCGCCTATATGCGAAAAAGTATCTATTCCCCTCGCCGCTCCGCTAACTATTGTGATTCCTGTCGCAGCCAATTCTGCAGCAATTTTCTGCGCGACACGCATACCATAATTTGTGCAGTAGCGTGTGCCGACCATAGCAATTCTCTCCGCAAAAGTTTCCAAAATTCCGCGATAATAAAAAACTGCCGGCGGAGTAGAAATTTCTTTCAAAATCGGCGGATAATCTTCATCGACAAAACTGCACAAACTAATTTTTTTTGCGTTGCAGAAATTTACTAATTTTTCCGGAGCATGAGGATGTTCTTCTCGAAATTGCAAAAAAGATTTCAGAGATTTTCTGTTCAATCCTGCCTTTTCTAAATCTCCTTCCTCTGCCTTCCAAACTTCCTCAGCACTGCCAAAAAAATTTATCAATCGCTGAACACTTTTGTTGCCGACATGATTTGCCGCCGTTATCGCCGCGATAAAATATTTTTCCAAAAAAAATTTCTCCTCCTGCGTCAACTTTCAGCTTATTATACAAAAAAATTTTTTTCACACAAGATTTTATTTCATTATCTGTGCCGAAAAAAAAATCCACGAAGGGAAAAATAAAAACTTGTATTCACAGCTTCTAAGAAAATATATTTATTCGGTGTACGCTCGCTGAAGATATTTACAATTTCTTACAAAATCAGTCCTGCAACAGCCTGAAAAATTCCCAGCACAAATCTTTGCAAAGGTACAAAAACATAACTCAAAATTGGAGTCATCAAAATTATTATCAGAAAAAGCATACTGTATCTTTCAAGTTCTGCATACTTCTGCGAAAGTTCATAGGGCAGGAGTTGTTTCAAAATGTGCGAACCGTCCAGCGGAGGAATTGGCAACATATTAAAAATTGCAAAGTTTATGTTGATAATCATGATGAAGTTGAAAACAAGATACATTCCGTCCGACATTGGAAAATTAAATTTCGCCAGCAAAACTATCACCAACATAGTTACAAAAGCCGTGATTAAATTTGCTGCAGGTCCCGCGACTGAAACTAAAATGTCATCGCGGCGAGGATTGGAAAAGTTGTAAGGATTTATTTGCACAGGTTTTGCCCAACCGAAGTGAGCGACCAAAAGCATCAGCAGACCAATTGGATCTAAATGCGCCATTGGACTTAAAGTAAGTCTACCCATCATTCGCGGAGTAAAATCTCCAAGCGCGACGGCAACTCTTGCGTGAGCATATTCATGAATTACCATAGCAATAATTATTCCGGGCAAACCGGCGATCATTCTTATAAAAAATCCACCAAAATCTTCAAGCATAAAAAAATTTCCTTTCAATCAATGTGCAAAAATTTTTTCAGTAAATTTGTTTCGCCAAAAGCAAAATAGAAATAATTGACTTTGCATCGATAATTTTTCCGGACTCTACAAGTTGCATCGCCGCAGTCAGAGGAATTTTTACTGTATTGATAAATTCGTCGTCGTCAGGATGTTGTTTGCCCGGAATTAAATCTGTCGCCGCATACAGGTGAATAAATTCGTTTGAGAAGCCGACAGTCGTCGCAATGGTTGTGAGTTTCCAAATTTTTCCTGCAGTGTAACCTGTTTCCTCAGAAAGTTCGCGCTCGGCACAGACAAGAGGATCTTCGCCTTCTGCGTCAAGTTTTCCGGCAGGAACTTCCAAAGTCACTTGACCGACAGGATAGCGGAACTGTTTCACCAAAATAATTTGATTGTCCGGCAGGAGAGGAATGACCGAAGATGCGCCGGGATGATCAATCCATTCGCGGACAGACTTGTGACCGTTCGGAAGTTCGACTTCATCTTTTCGAACATGCAAAAGTATTCCGTCAAAAACTTTTTCGCCGGAAATTTTTTTCTCAACCAAATTTTTATCATCATTTTCAATCAGCGGCAATTTAATCACGCTCCCATTTTTCTACAAGGTTAAAAAAAATTTTCCATAGTTTAGCAAAAATATTTCAATTCGTAAATCTGAAGTTGAATTTTTTCTGCATAAAAAATTTCGATTTTTAGAAGACGTGTTCATAAAGTAACCCATTGTGAGGGTACATCAAAAAATTAAAGATTTTATTACTCTGGCGATTAAAAATAACAAAAAAAATCTTTAAGTCTTTTCAAGCTCCGTATATGCTCGTGATTTAATTTTT
>CALEPR010000072.1 GCA_937910665.1 uncultured Selenomonadales bacterium | reverse complement strand
TTCGATAAATTTGATTTTTAATTTTTTTCACTTACACAAATCTATTGACACTCCCAAACAGACCGCTTATTGATGTTTATATTGAGACGCGAGCGTCGGGAAATACAGCTTTGTGGCTTGACAATTTAAATTTGATGTATTCAACCAAAAATAAAAATGTTTCATTGTACTCAAACACTCCAGTATTCAACAAATCTTTTATCCAATTTCAAGGCAGCAACAATGTTCTTAAGTTGGTAGGAAACAATACAATAACTCTTGCAAGTACTTTAGGCGGAATCGGTTCCGGTTGGAGTAATGCCACTTATGAAAAGGCGTTTGTTAATGTTGGAAATGGTCTCACCATAGAAGGTGACAGCAGCGGAAGTTTAACATTTAATGAAGGTAATTTGAATCCTCACGCAATTTATGGCGCATTTATCGGTTCAGACCACGATGAAGAGAGTAATGCAGATATAATCATCAACAGCGGAAAAATAATTACTACTTCTTCTGAAACAGTTCCTTATGGTACGGCAAACGGTGCAGTAATCGGTTCAGGCAGTGGCGGCTCTATAGGAAATATTGTCATCAATGGTGGCACTTTTGACATGAATGTTTCAGGCGGTGGAGCTTGCATAGGTGGAGGCACGAACACTACAACAGGACACATAACTGTTCAAGATGCGACAATTAAAGCGCAATGCGACGATGGAGCCTGTATTGGTAGCGGTTGTTGCACAGATGTTGATAATCCAAGTCGCACAGATTATATTTATGTACTTAACTCTGAATTGAATTTGTCTAATGTTGAAAAAGGTCATACTAATTGGGAAGATCCTTCAGGAACTGGAGCGGCTATCGGCGGTGGCGGTACTTATTCTGGCGCGTCAACTTATGTTGGAGATATTACTGTTGAAAATTCAACTGTTAAAGCTGTGACAGATCGCGGCGCAGGAATTGGAACAGGCGGCGACAGTGAGTACAATGAGATAGGCAACCCTCACGCCTATGGCATAAAAATTATAGATTCGACGCTTGATATAACAGTCAACGATTCGCGCGCCGAAGAAATTGGCAAAGGAGTAAATGGCATTATTCCTGTTGAAGAAGTTGAAGAAGAAGTAACCGAAATGCGAACTCGGACAATTACAGTTCCTCATGAAGAAACAGTAACCAAAACCCGGACAATTACAGTTCCTCATGAAATAACCAAAACAATCGAATATCAGGAAACAATCAAAACCGCAGATAATCCCTTGATTATTCATACCGGTCCAAAAGCCAATGAAGAACTTCGCTTGCATATAAATGACATGCGAACAAAAGCTCTGGGATTGGAAGATGCGGCAGTTGATCCGTTTGAAAAGGCGCGTGAAGCACTTAAAAAAATAGATTCAGCGATCGATTATGCTCTGAATGAAAATACTCGCATGGGCGCATATCAATCAAGACTGGAAGCGACCGCTGACAATTTAGTTGTCGAACATGAAAACGCAACAAATTCAGAAAGCACAATTCGAGACGCTGACATGGCTAAGGAAATGACTGAATACACAAAGGCAAATATTTTGTCCCAAGCCGCGAAAGCAATATTGGCTCAGGCAAATCAAAATGCAAGTCAGGTTTTGAGTTTGTTGCAGTAATTTCTAAAATTACTCTATAGCTATTGGATAACATCCGATAACTTGAGACCGGAAAAAATTTTTGAGTGTCATTCCTACGACAAAAAACTAAAAACATAGCAAAAATAGATAAGTCCGAAAACTGTCGGAGCAATTCAATGCGAAAGAATTTTAGCTAAAAATTTTCAAGGACTCTGTTCAAGACTTGCCAAGCCTGTGAAAAAAAGTCTGTAAATA
>CALEPR010000071.1 GCA_937910665.1 uncultured Selenomonadales bacterium | reverse complement strand
ATGAATTTTTGTAAAAAAGATTGTCCAATTATGGCAATAATAATTTATTTTTAACTTGTGTGCAATAATGAAAGGGGGAATGGAATAATTTAGAAACATTTGAGGAAGTTGTTTTTTAGGATTTTTTTGAGGAGGTAAATCTATGGACAAAAAAAAATTAATCGTTACCGTCAGCCGCAGATATGGTTGCGGCGGTCGAGAACTCGCGGGGATTCTCGCAAAAAAACTTGGAGTGCAACTTTATGATCGGCAGCTGGTACATATTGCGGCAGCAAAATTGTCGATCAACGATCTGCCGGATGAGGATTTGTATGAATTGGAAAATACAATTCCTCCGATGGAAATGTCATTCTTGCCTTTCCATTCTTTTGGTGTTAAACTCGATTCCGGTCAGTACAGTCGCGGAATTTTTCTTGCGGAGTCGAACATTATCCGCAAACTTGCCGAAAAAAATTCTTGCGTAATTCTCGGGCGTTGCGGCGATTATGTTTTGAAGGACAATCCAAACAGATTTTCAGTTTTCGTGACGGCGGACGACGACTTCAGAGAAAAGCGCGGAAAAGAAATTTATGATGGAAAAACTTTGAAAGAACTCAATTACGAAAATAAAAAACGCGCTCGCTACTACGAATACTATACAGATCAAAATTGGGGCGACGGCGCAAATTACGATTTGATCGTGAACACGAGCCGTACGCCGCTTGACGAGATCGCGGACGGAATTATTTCATACATCGAAACAATCAAGAAGTAAGGGAGGAATTTTTGATGAATAAAAAAGTTCTCCAGCGTATCTGCTACGCCTGCGGTACTTTTGGACACGATATTTTCTATGCGATGCTCGGCGGTTACTTTATGTTTTTTGTCACGAGTAACCTTTTCAATTCGCCCGACATTGAAGGCAAGGAACATGACGCTTACATGATCGGCGTTATCACGACTGTAATTTTGGTTCTGCGCGTCGCGGAACTTTTTATCGATCCTTTTATCGGAAATATGATTGATAAGACAAAAACTCGCTGGGGCAAATTTAAGCCTTGGGTTTTGGTCGGCGGCGTTGTCGGTGCAGTTACTTTGGCAATTCTGTTCACAGACTTTGGCGGAATGGCTCTGACTAATCCAATGACTTATTTGATTGGTTTCACGATTTTGTATTTGGTTATGGATATTTTTTACTCAGGCAAGGACGTTGCGATTTGGTCAATGATTCCGGCTTTGAGTTTTGACAGCCGTGAACGCGAACTTACAGCGACTTATGCGCGTATCGGTTCGGTTTTCGGCGGTCAGCTTGTTACAATAACTGTTATGCCTTTGGTTTTGTTCTTCTCGATTAACCAGAACGGCGGCGCGGGAGATCCTCGCGGTTGGTTTATGTTTGCTGTTATCGGCGGAGCAATTTCAGTTCTCGGCGCAATTATCCTCGCAATCGGAACTAAGGAACAAGAATCCGAACTTCGCGAAAACAAAGAGGAAACAGGTTTTGCTGATGTCTTTAGAATTTTGGCGCAGAACGATCAGTTGATGTGGATTGCTCTCACCTACTTGATTTTCGGTCTTGGACAAAATATCGTCAACAACTTCAACCTTTACTACTTCACTTACATTCTTGGCGATTCGACGCAAATTTCTTTCTTGGGCGTTATCAACGTCATTATCGGTTTGGCGGCAGTTTCTCTGTTCCCTGCATTGACTGCAAAATTCAGCCGTAGAGGATTATTTTTCGGCTCAATCAGCGTCATGATTCTTGCGTTGGTAATTTATGCTTTCGCAGGTCAGAGCGTAACGATGACTTTGCTTGCGGCAGGACTTTTCGCAGCTCCGCAGCCGCTGATTTTCTTGGTCGTCTTGATGACAATCACAGATACAGTTGAGTATGGACAGTTGAAACTTGGTCACCGCGATGAAGCGTTGGTTCTTTGCGTACGTCCTTTGATTGATAAACTTGCCGGTGCCGTGACGAGCGCAATGGTCGGTTACACAGCTGTTTGGGTCGGAATGACGGCAGGCGCGACGGCGGACACAATTTCTCCTGAAGGCGTTATGAACTTCAAGCTGATAATGTTTGCCGCTCCGATTATCTTAATCGTTATTGCAGGTTTCTTCTACAAATCCAAAGTGACGCTTACTGAGGAAGAGCATGAGCGCATCGTTAAAGAACTTGAAGAAAAATGGTCAGACATGAACAAATAAATAATTAGCAATTAGCAATTAGGAATTAGGAATTGAGGTTTGTTAATTTTAACATTCCTCATTCCTAATTTCACATTATAAAGGGAGGGTTTCTTTAATGAAGATTTTTGAGGATATGCAGAAAGTTTTTGAGGAAAAATTTGGAGTGGCAGAAAATTTGCAGAAATATTTTTCCCCCGGTCGCGTAAATTTGATTGGCGAGCACACAGATTACAATGGCGGAAATGTTTTTCCTTGCGCGATTTCTCTCGGCACTTACGCTTTAGTTGCTCCGCACTCGGACACAAAAACTCGCGTCTACTCGATGAATATGTCTGACAAAGGCGTTATTGAATTTCCAATGAACGGCTTGAAGTACAAAAATGAATATGACTGGGCGAATTATGTCGCAGGAACAGTCGCCACGCTCGAGCAAGCTGGTCACAAGGCAACTCACGGTTTCGACATTGTGATTAACGGAACGCTTCCTGCAGGCGCGGGTTTGAGTTCATCAGCGTCTCTGGAAGTTTTGACGGCGGTTATTTTGAATGAAAATTTTAATTTTAATCTTGATATGGTCGAGATGGTTAAACTTTCGCAAAAAGCTGAAAATGAATTTGTCGGAATGAATTGCGGAATTATGGATCAGTTCGCGGTCGGCATGGGCAAAAAAGATTGTGCGATTCTCCTCGACTGCAACACTTTGAAATATCGTTACAGCCCAGTCAAACTCAACGACTGTTCGATTGTCATCACGAACACAAATAAACCTCACTCCCTTGTCACCTCCGCTTACAATGAACGCCGCAGTCAATGTGAACACGCTCTGAAGGAAGTTCAAGCCGTGAAACCTGACCTCAAGGCTTGGGGCGAACTTACCAACGAAGAATTTGAAAAACTTCAAGATAATATTTCAGATCCGATTGAAAGACTTCGCGCACGCCATGCAGTTCGTGAAAATCAAAGAACTTTGGAGGCAGTCGCCGCGCTTGAAAATAATGACATTGAAAAATTTGGAAAACTGATGCATGACTCTCACGTTTCGCTTTGTGAAGACTATGACGTTACAGGAATTGAGCTTGACACGCTTGCTGAACTTGCTTGGAGCGTTGACGGCTGTATCGGTTCGAGAATGACCGGAGCAGGTTTCGGCGGCTCAACTGTCAGCATTGTAAAAAATTCTGCGATTGAAAATTTCAAAAAAGTTTTGTCTGAAGGTTACACCAAAAAAATTGGTTACTCGCCGAGTTTTTATGTCGCCGACATTTCCGACGGAACGCACAAGATTTAGTGATAAGGATTAAGGGGGAAGGGTTAAGGAAATTTTCTACCCCCTAATTCCCAGCCCCTAAATTTCGACTGAAAGGAGAAATTTTAAATGGCAATTTTAGTTTGCGGCGGAGCAGGTTATATCGGTTCGCATGCAGTTTATCAGCTTGTCAAGGCAGGCGAAAAAGTTGTTATTGTCGATAATTTGCAGACAGGTCACCGCGACGCATTGAATCCTGCCGCAAAATTTTATGAAGGCGACATTCGCAATCCTGAAATCCTCGACAAAATTTTTACAGAAAATAAAATTGAAGCTGTGATCCATTTCGCGGCAAATTCTCTGGTTGGCGAGAGTGTCGAAAAACCTTTGATGTATTTCAACAATAATGTTTACGGTATGCAAATTTTGCTGGAGTCGATGGTTAGAAACGGCGTTGACAAAATTGTTTTCAGTTCGACGGCAGCGACTTACGGAGAGCCTGAAAAAATTCCGATCGAGGAAAACGACAGAACTCAGCCGACAAATCCTTACGGCGAATCAAAATTGATTATGGAAAGAATGATGAAATGGGTAAGTCGTGCAAATGGAGTTCGCTTTGTCAGTCTGAGATATTTTAATGCTGCAGGTGCTGTTGAGGACGGCTCAATCGGCGAAGATCATAAATGCGAAACACATTTAATTCCGCTGATTTTGCAGGTGCCGCTCGGCAAAAGAGATCACATTACAGTTTTCGGCGACGATTATCCAACGCCAGACGGAACTTGCTTGCGCGATTATATTCATGTTCTCGACTTGGCAGATGCACATATTTTGGCACTGAATTATCTGCGTAACGGCGGAGAATCCAATATCTTCAATCTCGGCAACGGGCAAGGTTTTTCTGTCAAAGAAATGATTGTCGCCGCTGAAAAAGTTACAGGTCAAAAAATTAAAACTGAAATCGGAACTCGCCGCGCAGGTGATCCTGCTCAACTTATTGCCTCAAGTGAAAAGGCTAGAAAAGTTTTGAAATGGAATCCACAATTTGCCGACGTTGAGAAAGTTATAGCAACTGCATGGACTTGGCATAAAAGTCATCCAAACGGCTATCAAGATTGAAATAAAATTTTTTTTGCAGGGCAACCTGCTTTTTTTGTGCTACTAAAAAATTTTTGGAGTGATTGAATTGATAATCGATTTTCACACGCATATTTTTCCTGAAAAAATTGCCTCTGATGTTATCGATAAACTCAGTAAAAAAAGCAAAACTATTCC
>CALEPR010000070.1 GCA_937910665.1 uncultured Selenomonadales bacterium | reverse complement strand
CACTCCATAAAAAATAGTTTGCATAATCCACTTACACAAACTATTTTACACTACCTATTTTTAAATAAAAAATTTTATTAAACGCCCCTAGATTTTTAAAAAATTTTTTCGGTATTGTTTTTATTTTTGCACTGTGCTATAATCCAAAACTGATATTAGTTATCATTTTTATTTGGTTAGGAGTTTGTAGTTTGGATTTTGTAGAAGTTTTCGCTAAAGGCGGTCCGGTGATGTACTTGCTGGTTGTCTGCTCTGTCGCCGTCGCCGTTATCGGGAT
This sequence comes from uncultured Selenomonadales bacterium, assembly GCA_937910665.1. Lineage (GTDB taxonomy): Bacteria > Bacillota > Negativicutes > Selenomonadales > Selenomonadaceae > Quinella. The sequence continues at coordinate 18,698 of CALEPR010000070.1, read as the reverse complement.
TGAGCGATATGTTTTTTTCAGCTATGCGCGGCAAGGTGAAGAAAAATTTTTGATGTCACTGGCTGACAAGGTAAAAACTCAGTCGTTGGACGAAGTTGCCAATTTTTGTTACGCTGAAAAAAGTTCTTTCGGCAAAGTTGCTTTCAGCGGAGTACTTGCAGCCACGCACAGAGAAAATGTCGAACTCGCTCTTGAAACTGAATACAGTGAACAGGCTATGAAACTCCGCGCAAGATTAAATTATTTGTCGATGATTGTCACGCTGTCGCCTTTGCTTGGTCTGCTCGGTACTATCTCAGGTATGATTGAAAGTTTTAATATTTTCAGTATTCAGGCAGGGCAACCACTTGCTATCACAGGCGGAATTGGTGAGGCTTTAATTGCTACTGCTACCGGCTTGTGCGTCGCTATCTTCGCGTTGATTGTTCACACTTACTTTGCACAGAAACTTGATGAAACTCTGACTGAATTGGAAAAAACTGTTAATATCGTACTCGCACATTTTGGCAGAAAGGATAGCTGAATGAAAAGACGCGATTTCAGAAAAAATGAACAGCCGCTGGTTATGATCATTCCGATGATTGACATAATGCTGTTCCTGCTGGTGTTCTTTATGTTGAGTACAATTTATATGGTGCAGACCAATAATTTTAACGTCAATCTGCCGCAGTCTGAAGGTGCTAAACAGGAGACCAAGCCGAATGTTATTTCTGTCACGGTTAGCGAAAATGGCGAATTGCATTTTGATGACAAGCCGATTTTTAAAAAGCAACTGCCTGAGTTGGTAAATCAAAAATTGACTGAGGACAGCGACGCAAATTTTGTGCTGATGGGTGATAAGTCGGCGAGGTATGAAACTGTTGTCGAGGTTCTGGATATTTTAAAAAAGTCCGGCGTGAGAAATATTTCGATTGCCACTGAATTGAAGGGAAGCAGTTAGTTGCAAAGTTTGTTAGTAATTAGAAAAAAACTGTAAACTAAAAAATTTAAGTGGAAAGGTGGGAAGTTTTTTGAAAAAGTATCGACCTAACTGGCAGAGAATAATTTTGCTTGCCATTGTCATAAATCTGGGAGCGGTCTTCGTCGTGTCCTCAACTTGGACTGGTTCAGCCGCCGAAGTCAAGGAAGATAATTTGCAGGAAATTGAATGGTTTGAAGATACAACAGACGCTGCTGAAGCTGTTCAGGAAATTTCTGCGCCTGCCGAAACTTTTCCTGAAATTGTTTTTCCACCGATAGAAATTCCTGCAATTCCTCAACCTATTCTGCATGAAACGCCGCCTGAATCTGTCACACCTGCGCCGCAGAAAACTTCAACTGATAAACCTGTCGCTCCTAAAACCAATTCGGACGACGATTCAAAATTCAAGCTGAAAGTTATTTCCAAAGTTTTGCCGCGAGATGTCATTGCAGAATTGATGAGCGCAGGAACTATCGCTGAAAGTCGCGCATTGAAAGCCGGCAAAGTTGTTCTGGCTGTGACTATTGGGACTGACGGCTTAGTTAAAAATGTTGAAATTCGTCGCGGCGGCGGCACTGATGAAGGCGGGAACTTAATTGATATTTTATCTGAGGCGGCGGCGATGCGTTGGATTTTTGAACCTTTCACCGATTCAAGCGGACAGGCGAAGGAGATTAAAACCACCATTGAATTTAAGCCGCAGGATTTCTAGCAGATAGTTATTGAGTTGTTAAAATAAAAAAATCTAAAAACTAACAACCGAAAACTATAAACTAAAATTAAAGGAGTGTTTTTTTATGAAAAAATTGTTGGCTTTTGCCTTCGCGGTGATAACAATTATCACGGTACAATTTTCAATTTCTGAGGCGAAGGACGTTCAAGACGCTGTGCCTATCGAACAGTCGAAAGTCTATCCTAAGGACATTGAGAAAAATTTGAACTATCACGGCACAGTGACTATTTCCGCGACTGTCGATACTGATGGCAAAGTTATTAAAACTGTTATCATGCGTTCATCCGGCAGCCCGAAGGTTGACAAAATTGCTATGGAAGCCGCCGCAAAGTGGGAATTTACTCCTGCCTCTGACAAGAAAGGTAAACCTGTTGAGGTTTGGTATATGATTACCTTCAAGGCGAGCGATTTTTAGTAGTTAGTTACAAAGTTGTTAGCTGTTAGGATTTTTCTAAAGACCGACAACTGAACAACTAAAAACTAAACAAACTGCGAGGTTATAAGTAGTGAGGAAAATTTTTTTTGTAACGCTTTTGGGATTGATATTTTTTACGCAGTTCACACAGGTAAACGCCGCACCTAAATGGCAGGAATTAGCTAAACGCATTGAGTCTACTGTCAATGAGGCAGTGGAAATTTACAAGACCGGCGACGGTCACGCCGCGAAAGATAAAATAAATGACGCTTATTATGGCATTTATGAAAAGGAAGGTCTTGAAGGTTCATTGCGCGTAACTGTTTCAGGCAAGGCTGTCGGTGTCACTGAATACCAATTTTACAAAGTCAAAAAAGCTATGCTGGCTGGTGCGTCACTTGAGGAAGTTCAGGCTGAAGCTAAAACTTTAATCGAAATGGTTAACGATAATGTTGAGGCTATGTCGGGAGCACATGGCGATGAAGGTGGTTGGGCATCTTTCTTTCCTGCATTTTTGATTTTGATTCGCGAAGGCTTGGAGGCTATTTTGGTTTTGGTTGCCATTATTGCCTATCTGAAGAAAAGCGGCAATGAAAAATTTCTCGACACTGTTTATAATGCTATGATCGCGGCTATTATTTTCAGCTTTATTACTGCCTACCTTTTCGCCACGATTTTTGAATCGACTGCCGCAGGTGCGGGGCGCGAAGTCTTGGAAGGCGCGACGGCTTTGTTTGCTGTCTTTGTTCTGCTTGCTACTTCTGCTTGGCTCGGCGGAAAAGCCGACGCTAAAGTTTGGAAAAATTATATTCAAGGTATGGTTGATAAGTCCATGACAACCGGCAAGGCGAAGGCTTTGGCTTTGGCGGCGTTCTTGGCGGTTTATCGCGAAGGTGCGGAGGTTATTTTATTCTATCAGGCACTTTTCAACAATACAGCTACTGATGTTGATATGATCTGGTATGGATTCGGAGCAGGTTGCGTTGTAATTGCGGCTTTGTTCTTCGCTATGCAACATGGTGTGTTGAGGATTCCGCTGAAACCTTTCTTCCTGTTCACAAGTGTTTTGATGTATCTGTTGGCTGTAACTTTTGCAGGCGGCGGTATTCGCGAACTTCAAGAAGGCGGAGTTTTTGCACAGACGCAGATTGAATCAATTCCAATTCCGACAATCGATGTGCTTGGAATTTATCCTACTGTCGAAACTTTCGGGGTACAAGTTGCTCTGTTAGTCGTGGGAATTGCGGCGATACTTTACAGGAAAAGACAAGCGGCAGTCGTCAACAGTTAAACGCTAGTAATTAGTTGTTAGCTGTTAGAAAAAAATTTTTCAACTGACCACTAACAACTATAAACTATAAACTAAATTTAAGGAGATGTTTTTTTAAAATGTTTGTATCTAAAAAACTCAAAACTTTAGTCGCGGCAGGGGCGGCGGCGTTCAGTCTGGTTGCGTTCAATCCTAATGCGCTGGCTTTTACTGAATATCCTATTCCTTATGAGACCGGCGATGAGTTCGAGGACACTGTAAATCATTTCAAAGTTGCTTTGGTTTATTTCCAGCCGGTTCCTATGGAGCCTCAGGGCATGATGCTTTCTCCTGATCAAGCTGATATTCACATTGAAACCGATATTCACGCAACTGAAGGTAATGAATGCGGTTTTGGCGTCGGCGATTGGATTCCCTATATGCGCGTCGAGTACAAATTTACCAAAGTTGACAAGAAAGGCAACCCGATCGGTACGCCTATCGAAGGAACCTTTATGCCGATGAGCGCGGATGATGGACCTCATTACGGCGCAAATGTAAAAATGCAAGGCACAGGCAAATACATTTGTGAATTTAAATTCCACGCACCGGAAGGTTATGCACTTCACACTGATGAAGATACCGGTGTTCCCGGACACCTTTGGACACAGCCTGTAACTGCAAAATGGACTTTTGATTACGTCCAGCGCAAGTGGTAATTAAATTTACAAATTTTTACTCCTGCACTCTTGCAAAATAATAAAAATTTTCACAGTTACTGTTTATCATAAAAGTTATTTTCCCTGCCACGAATTTAAATTTTTTTGCGGCAGGGAAAAGTTGACTTTTAGTAGCTGGTGATTAAAAGTTATTTTTTTAGAAAAACTATCAAAAATCTAAAAACTAACAACTCAGTAACTAACGACTAATTTCGACTGAAGGGAGAAATTTATTTGCAACTTTTTTTACAGCAATTTATTCCGGCAATGGAGGAAGGTTTAACGCTGGGTGTGCCGCTCGCGATTTTGCTTGTAATTTTAAATCGTCTTCCTTCAGAAATTTTCAGGAAAACTTTTCGCACTGCGCTGAAGTGGGGATTTTGGCTGTCAATATTTTTTGTCGCCGTCCGCGTCGGTACCAGAAATGCTATCAGTCGCGAAGTTTTGGAGGGCTTTGTAACTTTTATTGCGCTTGTCGGAGAAATCGGAATACTTTTAAAACTTTTCAACATTAAAGGTCAATCTGACGACAAGATTTTAAGATTTTCGCTCGCCGCCGTTGCTTTTGCTTTATTTTTATATCACGGCTTTGAATTGTGGCTGATTCCTGTCGGTTCAGTCAGGGCAGCTGTCGGAAATTATTTTGATATTAACTTCGCTACAAAAATTGGTGGCTTTGTTTGCGGCGCACTTTTTGCATTTATCAGCAGTTTTTTAGTTTACAAGTCGGCAGACGCACTCAACAATTCAAGATTAAAATTTGTCTGCGTCGTTCAGTTTGCCGCCTGTATGATTCAGCAATTTATTTTATTGATTCAGATTTTAATGGCGCATCGAGTTTTGAGCGGAGATTTTTGGATGGATTTAATGTCGCCGATTATAAATAATTCCGGAATGTTAATTTTTATTATCTTCGCCGCGATTTTAATTTTGCCGATAACTTTATTTTCTCAGCCGAAACCTGAAAGACTTCCTGAATATAATCCTGCCGAGTACAGAAAAATTTTAGCTGGTGCAATTCACAAAAGACGTTGGGGTACAGGCGTTATTATCGCGCTGATTTTAATGACTACTTCTTCGACTGCCGGAAGTTATGTTGCCAACAAGCAAGCTGAAATTGTTCCTGCAGTTCCTGTTCAAGCGTCGGCAGGTTGGGTTGATGTTGACTTGGAAACTGTCAAGGACGGACACTTGCACAGATTTGTTTATCACGCCTCGACCGGCGAAAATGTTCGTTACATTGTAATTTTGAAAGGCGGCAGTGCTTACGGCGTTGGTCTGGACGCTTGCGAAATTTGCGGAGCAACAGGTTATTATGAGCGCGACAATCAAGTTATTTGCAAACTTTGTGACGTGCAGATGAACAAGGCGACGATTGGAACAAAAGGCGGTTGCAATCCCATTCCTGTCGAATACAGAATTGAGGAAGGAAAATTAAAAATTCCTCAAGCCGAGCTGGAAAAAAATGCAAAAATTTTTAAGTGATAAGGGGAAAGGGTTAAAAAATTCTTGCCACCTAAAGAAGGAATGATTAAATGAAAAAAAATTTTACACTGGACACAGTACTTTTTATTGCGGCAATAATTTGTTTTGTCACAGGAATTATGATGGACTTTCACTTGATACCCGGCGGCAAGGAAATGCGAAGACCTTTCAAGCTGGCTCACATTTACTGCGGCTATGTAATGGCGATAGGAGTAATTTTGCATCTTGCTTGGCACTTCGACTGGATTAAATCGACAGCGAAAAAAATTTTTAGGCGGTGAGGAAAAATGTTTTGGCAAATGATAAAAGGCGCATTGTATCGACAGCGAAACAGATTTGCGCTTATCGCGCTGACCGTCGCTCTTGGCGTTTCATTGGCGGCGGCGATGTTAAATGTAATGTTTGACGTTGGCGATAAGGTCAACCAAGAATTAAAAGCGTACGGAGCAAACATAGTCGTCACGCCGAAAAATTCTGCAGTCTTGAAAGATATTTACGGAGTGGACGAAACTGATCACAAAAATTTTTTGAATGAGTCCGACTTGGGAAAGATTAAAACAATTTTCTGGACAAATAATATTGTCGCCTTCGCGCCGAGTTTGGAAGGCGAAATTAAAATTGGCGACAAAAATTTTTCTGCCGTCGGAACTTGGTTCAATCACGAAATGAATTTGCCGACAGGAGAAAATTTTTCTACAGGAATTGTCGAAATGAAATCTTGGTGGCAAGTCGAAGGAAATTTTCCTGCGGAGGATGCGAATGAAATTCTTGTTGGGAAAAAAATTGCTGAAGAAAATAATTTCAAAGTCGGAGACGAAATAAATTTTAGCGGAGCGAATTATAAAGTTGCGGGAATTTTGTCGAGCGGCGGCGAGGAGGACGGAAAAATTTTTCTGAACTTGTCGGCGATGCAAAAAATTTTGAACTTGTCGGGAAAAATTGATTCAATCGAAGTCAGCGCAATTACAACTCCTGAAAATGATTTGGCGAGAAAGGCGGCGGCTAATCCCGATTTACTTTCGCAGCAAGAAAAAGAAATTTGGTACTGCACAGCTTACGTCAGCGCGATAGCTTATCAGATTGAGGAAGTTATTCAAAATTCTTCTGCGCGACCTGTCAGACAAATTGCGGAGTCGGAAGGAAAAATTTTGGAAAAAACGCAACTGCTGATGCTTTTGATAACAGTTTTGAGTTTGCTTTCGACCGCGCTTGGAGTTTCAAATTTAGTCAGCGCAAATATTATGGAGCGTTCGCGAGAGCTTGGACTTTTAAAAGCAATAGGTGCTACAAATTTAGGCGTGATACTTTTAGTTTTGGCAGAAATTTTTATAGCGGGTTGCGTCGGCGGAGCGTTGGGATATTTTGTCAGTTTGGGATTATCTCAGGCGATTGGCGTTACAGTTTTCGGTTCGGCGATAGCGAATAATGTTGCGGTGGCTCCGATTGTAACAATTTTAATGATTTTGGTTTTGCTTGTCGGCAGCGTCCCGGCAATCAGAATGTTATTGTCCTTGCAACCTGCGGAAGTTTTGCACGGGAGATAAATTTTTAAGTTGAAAAAAAAATTCGCTTGTGGTAGTATTCAAAATGTATGGAGAATCAAAGTTTCGAGCATAGAATTCACCAAACAAAAACTCCCTCGAGCGAATGTGGTGTATCGTCGTGGGAGTTTTGTTTTGCTTTAATCAAGTGGTGTTCGATTAAAGCGGATTACCTGCTATTGTTTTTTGAAAAACTTGTCGTAAAGGTAGCTGCCAATGATTGAGGCAACAACTCCTACGCCAAATGAAAAAATTGTTTCGAGCATCAAAACTCACCTCCTCTCGAGTTCAAAATAAAACCAAAGAGGAAACAATAGCGGAAATAAAATAACACAAAAATTTTCATTTGAAAAGTTTTTGGAGGGAATGATTTTGAAAATAAAATTTTTTTTGCGAATGATTTTTTATTCACTGCTCAGGCGGCGAATGAGAATGTTGATCGCGTTAATCGCGGTGGCAGTCGGCGCAACAATTATTTCAGGAATGATAACAGTTTACCGCGAAGTTCCACAACAACTCGGGCGCGAATTTAGAGCGTACGGAGCAAATTTTTTAATCATACCTTCCGGCGATGAGGAAAATTTTGACTCGGAAAAAATTTCTGAAGTTGAAAAAATTTTACAAGGAAATGAAATTATCGGCGCGGCTCCGTTTCTGTATGAAAAATTGGAAATCAACAAGCAATATATTTTGACAGGCGGGACGGATTTTGAAGAACTTCAAAAAGTTAGTCCTTATTGGCAGATTGAAGGCAGGTATCCTGAAAAAAATTCGCGTGAAATTTTACTCGGCGCAGAAGTCGCAAAAATATTTTCGCCTTATGAAGTTTCAAACATAATCGGTCAAGAAGTTACATTGAGCGCGGGCGAAGGCACGGCGATGAAAAAATTTTTGGTGAGCGGAATTTTTTCGACAGGCGGCAAAGAAGAAGAATTTGCTTTCATAAATTTGGACGAAATGCAAAAAACTGTCGAAAAGCCTAGCAAAGTCGGTCTGCTCCAGTTGAGCGTGGTAGCTGAAGGCGAAAATTTAAAAACTCTGGAAGAAAAAATTTCTGCCGAAGTCGAAGGAGTTCAACCTCAACTTGTTCAGCAAATCGCAAATTCTGAATTTAATGTTTTGAGTAAACTGCAAATTTTAGTTCTGCTTGTCACGGCGATAGTTTTAATCTTGACTTTAATTTGCGTAACGACGACGATGATGGCGGTTGTCACGGAGCGCAGAAAAGAAATAGGATTGAAAAAAGCATTGGGCGCGGCGAATGAAAATATTATTCGCGAATTTTTGGGCGAAGGTTGTTTGCTTGGAGCGTTCGGCGGACTTTTGGGAAGCGGACTGGGCTATCTGTTTGCGGAAAGTGTCAGCATTCAAGTTTTTGGTCGTGGAATTTATTTTTCAGTGTCGATTGCAATTTTTTCTGTCGCGCTTTCAATTTTGGTTACAGGCGTTGCGAGTTTAATTCCTGTCCGAATTGCTACAAATGTTGATCCCGCGATTGTTTTGCGCGGCGAATAAAAAAATTTTTTCTCCGGCACGGAGGATTTTTTTTGTAAATTTTTTATGAAGTGCCCGGCAAAATTAAAATCGAAAATCAGGTTTATTTTACCTTGAAAGTATAATTGACTTTTTCCTTTTAAAATCATAAAATTCTGCTATGACTTATAAAAATTTTTTTAGGAGGGAATTGTATGACTTTTTTCAAGCAAAAACTGCTTACAACGGCACTCTTGACGGCGGTCATTTCGACAGTTTTTACCGGCTGCGGCGACGACAACCAACAAAAGGCGGCGCAAGTTCAAAGCGTCCAAGTAAAAGTTATGAAAGTTGTCCAACGCGACACTCCACTTTCAAGCGAATATCCCGGGCAACTTGTCGGCACCGACGAAGTAAAAGTGCAGTCGAAAGTCAGCGGCACAATCGTTGACAAATTTGTCGTCGGCGGACAATTTGTTCAGGCAGGACAGTTGCTTTACAAGATTGACTCCAGACAGTTGGAAACTTCAATCTTGCAAGCTCAAGCCGACTTGGCGCAGACAGAAGCAAATTTGCGAAATGCACAAATCGACTTGCAACGCTATCAGCTGTTGTTGCAGGAAAATGCAATCGCCGAACAAACTGTCACAACTCAAGAGGCGGCTGTCAGATCTTATGAGGCGGCAGTCGGTGTCAAGCAAGCGGCAATTCGACTTGCGAGAGAAAATCTGTCAGACACAAATATATATGCGCCAATGTCTGGTCAACTCGGCGTTGATGATGTTGCGCCCGGAACTTTTGTAACGGCCGGAGCAACTACACTTGTTTCAATCGGTTCAATCAATCCAATTTTTGCGCAGTTCACGATCAGCGAAAATGAATATTTAAAATTCATGACAATTCAGGCGATGCAAGCAGATCACAATCCAATGACGGCGACAATTACTCTCGCGGACGGAAAGGAATATCCTTTTGAAGGTCGCGTCGTCGAAACGGACAGAGAACTTGCAAACAATACAGGTTCACTTGTCATGAAAGCGGTTTTTCCGAATCAGAGCGGACTTTTGATGCCGGGAATGTTTGCGCGTGTCAAACTCAGCGGCGAAACAGTTCCAAATGCAATTTTAGTTCCTCAGCGCGCAATTCAGCAGTTATTGGGAAAATCTTTTGTCATGCTCGTCGGCGAGGACGGAAAATCGAAAGCGCAGACTGTTGAACTCGGTCAGCAAGTCGGCAGTTATTATATCGTCACGAGCGGTTTGAAATCGACTGACAAAGTTGTTGTTGAAGGTTTGACAAGTTTGCAGGAAGGAATGGATCTTGCAATTACAGAAGTCACACCGGGCGAAATGGGCTTTACTTTAGTTAATGTCACAACGCCATACTCAGCCGATACAATCAACAATGCGACAAGCGGAAATGCTAATGCGCCCGGCAATGTGAATCAGCAATAAGGAGGCGACGACGTGGCAAAGTTTTTTATTCACAGACCAATTTTTGCGATCGTCATTTCCTTGATAATTGTTTTGGTCGGCATTTTGGCAGGCGTTCAACTTCCAATCGCGCAGTATCCGCAAATTTCTCCGCCGACAGTTTCAGTCAGCGCAACTTACACAGGCGCGAATGCTGAAGTTGTAAATCAGACTGTCGCGCAGGTTATCGAAGACCAAGTTAATGGTACTCAAGGAATGGACTATATGTCCTCGAACTCTGACGACACAGGACGTTACAGTTTGTCAGTTGTCTTTGAAGTCGGCACGGACGGCGATATGGACAGCGTTAAAGTTCAAAACAATGTCGCGGTTGCAAATCCAAGTTTGCCGAGCACCGTTCAAGCTGTCGGTGTCACGACAAAAAAAGCATCAAATGATATGGCAATGATGCTTTCAATGTATTCGCCGGACGGAACTTATGACCGCGCTTTCATGAAAAATTATTCAGACATTTATTTCATGGACGAAGTTAAGCGCGTTGAAGGCGTTGGCAGTGTTCAAGTTTTCGGTGCGGACTATTCCATGCGCGTCTGGCTCAATCCTGACAAACTTGCGGCAGTTGATTTAACTATCGGACAAGTTGTCAGCGCAATTACTGAACAGAACCAACAGGCAGCGGCAGGTACAATCGGTTCAATGCCTTTGGCTAACGGACAGGAAAAACAGTACACAGGAAAACTTCAAGGTCGCTTGACGACGGTTGAGGAATTTGGAGATATTATTTTGAAGTCGGACGGCGAAGGCGGCTTTGTACGCTTGAAGGACGTTGCGCGAATTGAGACCGGTCAAAAGTTCTACAACATTATCAGTAAGTACAATGGCAGTCCTGCAGTCGGTTTCGGTATCCAGTTGACTTCGGACGCAAACGCAATGACAACTGTTGCTGAAGTTAAAAGGATTATCGAGCGCGAAAAAACAAAACTGCCTCCAGGTCTTGCAGTTGCACAGGTTTTTGACTCGACAGACTATATCCGCGAATCAATTACAGAAGTTGTTCACACCTTTGTTGAGGCGTTAATTTTGGTTGTTATCGTTATCTTTGTCTTTCTGCAAAGTTGGCGTGCTACAATTATTCCGCTCCTCGCCGTGCCTGTAAGTTTGATTGGAACTTTTGCGGCATTTATCTTGCTGGACTTTTCGATTAACACGCTGACTTTGTTCGCAATGGTTTTGGCTATCGGTCTTGTTGTTGACGATGCTATTGTTGTTATAGAAAATGTTGAAAAGCACATGGAGGAAGGACTTGAACCTGTTGACGCAACTGAACGCGCAATGGACGAAGTTCAAGGACCAGTTGTGGCTATTGCTTTTGTCTTGGCAGCGGTTTTTATTCCTGTAGCATTTTTAGGCGGTATGACAGGCGTTTTGTATCGACAATTTGCTTTGACAATAGTTGTGTCGATGGGCTTGTCGGCGTTTATTGCTTTGACTTTGACACCTGCACTTTGTGCGATGATGTTGAAACCTCACTCACGCGACGAAAAGAAAACCGGTCTTTTGGACAGATTTTTCGGTGCATTTAATAATTGGTTCGACAGGACAAAAAATCGCTATGTAAAATTTGTCGGCGCGTTTATCAATCGTGCAAGATACGCATTTTTATTCCTGCTGATTATCGGAATTTTAACAGGCGTTGTCTTTACCAGAATGCCTTCAACTTTTGTTCCTGACGAAGATCAAGGCTTTTTCATGACTTCGATAAGTTTGCCTGAAGGAACTTCCATGAATCACACGCAGGAAACAGTTGAAAGGCTTGCAGGGCACGTTATGAAAGAAATGCCGGGACTTAATGCCTGTATGTACATGACAGGTTTTGACATTATGTCTTTCGGCTCAAAACCAAGCGCAGGAATGATTGTCTGCAGTTTGAAGTCGTGGAGTCAGCGCGATGTTTCAGTTACTCAATGTGTCGGCAAAATGTTCCAACTCGGTGCGATGTACGCTCCTGAGGCGCGAGTAATTGCGTTTAATATGCCTGCACTGCCCGGACTTGGAACTGTCGGCGGCTGGAGTTTGCAACTTCAAGATATGGCAGGTCACACGAATGAAGAGTTGAATGAAATTGCACAGCGAATTGTTGTTAAAGCAAATCAGCGTCCTGAACTTCAAGGCGTGCGGACGACTTTCAGTATCAATTCGCCGACTGTGGAGTATGAAATTGACAGAGAAAAAATTAAACAGCTCGGCGTGAGTATGAGTGATGTTTTCACGGCTCTGCAAGTCAATTTCGGCGGTATGCAAGTTAATGACTTCAACCAATTCGGCAGAACTTACAAAGTTATGTTGCAGTCAGACATTATGTATCGCACTGAAGCTGACAGCGCAAAATTTCTTTTCGTCAAAGGTGACAACGGACAGAAAGTCGCGCTGGATACTTTGGTAACTCCGAAATTAAGTACAGGACCTACTCAGATTTCAAGATTTAATGGAACTCGCGCAGTTCAATTTCAAGGAAACGCTGGACAAGGTTACAGCTCAGGTCAGGCAATGAATGCGATTGAGGAAGTTGTTCGCGAAGAAGGTGGAAGTGGATTTAATGTCGAGTGGAGTGGACAGAGTCGCGAAGAAAGAAAAGCGTCCAGTTCAACCTTGCAGGTCTTGGCGTTGGCGTTGGTGTTTGTATTCTTGATGCTCGCCGCGCTGTATGAAAGTTGGACAGTGCCTTTCGCAGTTTTGCTTACAGTTCCTACAGGAATTTTCGGCGCAGTTGTTTCGGAGTACGGCTTGTCGATTATTGAAGGCTTATTTGGAATACAAAACGCAGGTTTGCAGAACAGTGTTTACATGCAGATCGGCGTTATAACGATTATCGGCTTGGCGGCGAAGAATGCAATTTTGATTGTCGAGTTTGCTAAAGTTCGCGTTGACAGAGGAATGAGACCTGTTAAGGCGGCGATTGAGGCGGCGGACTTGCGCCTGCGTCCAATCTTGATGACTTCGCTGGCGTTTATAATCGGCTGCTTGCCGCTTGCTATGGCGCACGGCGCGGGAGCTGCGGCGAGAAACAGTATGGGTACTGCGGTTGTCGGCGGCATGTGCTTTGCGACATGTCTTGGAATTTTCTTAATCCCCGTGCTTTATGTTATTGTTGTTTGGGTTTCTCTAAAACTTGCGGGGAAAAAAGCCGAATAAAAAAATAGGGCTGTGAAAAAACTAAATTTTAGTTTTTTCACAGCCTTTGTTATGTAAAAAATTTCTCTTTGCCTATTGACGAATATAAATTTATATGTTAATATATTTCCTGTAGTTTTGGAAAGCTATTGCGGGTGTAGCTCAATGGTAGAGCCCCAGCCTTCCAAGCTGGTTACGTGGGTTCGATTCCCATCACCCGCTCTCCGGCTTCAGGGCAGAACAACCGTCTGAATGGACGGTTGTTTTTGTTTTCTAGGCCTCAAGTTTCCATCGGTACCCCATCTGACCGCCTGTTTCCTCAAAAAGGAAGGAAGGAATTATGTCGTCCAAAGGGAAGAAAAAAGCCATCCGGATTTCTGAAAAAGTCAAGGTGATGGCTCAGCAAATCGCTTACGAAAACGCTTCGTACAATACCCTGACCTACTGTCTCGAACATCAGGTGCTCTGTCATGTGCTGTACGCTGAAGAGAGCTGGACACAGATGAGGACTTATCATGTTCTCAAAGCAACCCGTGAGTACGCCTATGTGCTCCGTGCCGACGACTATCATTACAGTGGCTACGAAATCATCCGTCTCTCCATGATCTCCTATATATCCCCTGCCCCGGAGCTGACGGATCACTATCACATGAGCAACCTTGAACTTCCCTCCGATATACCGGAGCTTGATATCGATGATCTTCCCGGAACGATGCAGAAAATCGCCCGCATGGATACACTGGTTGCCGTAGGCCACATCGGTGAAGATGAGAGCAGCAGTTTCATCGTCTGTGGTCATCTCGAAAAGCTGGGCAAAAAGAAGATTGCCCTGCGGGAACTCGATGTGAATCAGCTGGCATGGAATCCCAAACCTCGCAAGTATACCTATGATGATCTTGATTTTATTCTTTTCCGAACGCCCAACCTGAAAGCCATGGAGCAGCTGGCCATGTCCTACGAGGCCTATATCCGTTCCATCAACGAATCCATCAGCGTTCCCAATGAGATCGAAGACTTCGAAGTCGGCACGGATCTGCTGGAAGGTCCCAGCGAAGATTTCGTGGACATTGATGAACTGACAGATGCCGAAGAGAATATCGCCCATGAGATGCTCTCCGACGCCCCCGAAGACTGACAGGGATTGTAAAAACGAGACTGCATGCCGCAGCCTCGTTTTTGCCTGCCTTCAGTTTCTGAGCCTGTCGGCGTAATCAAGGGCATACAGGAAGGCATCCCGTGCGATGAGTGCAGCGGTGCTTCCCCCGCCCGTTCCGTCATCGATGTCCTCCACCACGACCGATACGGCCAAAGGCAGATAGGGATCATCCGCATAGCCGACAAACCAGCCGTAATTGACCGGTTTTCCCTTGAGCGTCGACTCTGCTGTGCCGGTTTTTCCGCAGATGGGCAGATTTCTGTTGCTGACACGCGTGGCCGTTCCGTTGGTCACCACGTAGCGCATATACTCCTGAAGAACCCCTGCCACATCCTGCTCCACCGCAGTTCTATAGACCCGGCTCGACCAGGTCATGCGCACATCGCCTGAGGGACTTCTGACTTCCCGCAACAGGATCGGTTCCTGCATGACACCATTCTTTGCGATGCCGGCAGCCACCATGCACATGTGCATGGGCGTAGCGGCAAGGCTGCTCTGTCCGAAACCAGACGCGCCGACCTCGTAGGCAGATCGCGAAGCCGCAGTGGGATACTGGCTGTTTTCCACCACCATGTCCTTGAAGAGGAAATTGTCGTTGAACCCGAATTTCTCCGCCGTCTGCCTCAGGCGACTGTCCCCGAGCTGCACCGCTATGGAGGCAAAGATGTTGTTGCATGACACGCCAAAAGCCTGCTTGAGCGTCAGCCTTCCGTGAACCGCATTGCCAAAATCGTGAATTTCGTGTCCGTCCAGTTCCAAATTGCCTGTGCAGTTCTGTGTTGCATTCCCGGCACCTTCAAGATACTTGATCGCTGCTGCTGTCGTGATGATCTTGAATGTCGACCCTGGCGGATAGACAGACTGCGTAGCCCGGTTCCAGAAAGGCTCGTCCGTGCTGGTGGAAGCCGTGGCCGTGATCGCCATCGGGTCATAGTTCGGAAGGGAGATTTCCGCCAGAATCTCCCCCGTCTCATAGTTCATCACCACAGCCGCACCGCGCTTGCCTTTCGTGGCGCTGTTGCGGCTGAAGGACCGCATCAGCTCCGTACACAGTGCCGAGTCCACCGTCAGAAAGACGTTGTCGCCCCGACGCGCCTCCCCGGTGAAAGCGCTGTGAAGCAGCTCCGGCACGGAGGCATGAAACCCATATAGATAGGCCGTCTGAAAGGTTTCGACGCCATTGGCCACATTCCCCTGGGCATCCCCGATCAGGTGAACGATAGCCCTTCGCGCCTCCTCATTGGCCTGATAGATCCGGTTTCCTTCCTCATCCGTCGTCGCCAGAAGAACTCCATTGCGGTCATAGATATCTCCGGCAATCACATTCTCCTTCTGGGCCCGCAGTCTCGGGTTGCGGACGGAGGAGAACCAGCGGTTTCCATAGGTCATGACGCTGTAACCGCCATAAAGCATCAGGATCAGAAACAGGCCGAAAACCAGAAGGGCCAGTTTCTTGAACTGCTTTCTGAGTCTTTTGATACCGCTCCCTCCCTGCTTGAGCAAGTCCGTGCTTCAATCGACCTGTGTCAGACGCAGATCCTCGGCGAGATCGTCTTCATTGAGGCTTGCCACGCCCTGAATGAGTCCTGACATGCACATGCTGGAGACCAGTGAGGATCCGCCCGAAGAAACAAAGGGCAGCGTCACCCCGGTCAGGGGGATCAGTTTGATCACCCCTCCGATGATCACAAAGGTCTGCAGCCCGATCATCAGTGTCGCCCCCATCGCTACCAGGCCTTGAAAGGCATGCCGTGAAGCCATGGCGATTGTAGCGCCGCGCCAGACAATTGCCACATAGATGAGCAACACGCATACGCCGAAGATCAGGCCGAACTGCTCACAGATCACGGCAAAGATAAAGTCCGTCTCATAGACCGGAATCGTGGTCGGGCTTCCAAGCCCCAGGCCCATGCCCAAAAGCGATCCGGAAGCCAGCGCCATGAGCCCCTGCACAATCTGGTATCCCGCATTGTCATAGTCCGACCACGGATTGATCCAGATGGCAACCCTTTTCTTCACATGCGCGAACATCCTGTAGCCCAGAACCGCGGCTCCGCATCCGCCCAGAAGCCCCAGCGCCGTCAGGGGCAGGTTCGCGCTGGAAGCAAAGAACAGCAGCAAGGTAACGCTATAGTAAAGTAGCGCCGTCCCAAGGTCTTTCTGCAGCATGAGAAGCCCGAGACACCCGATCGCGCATACAAGCCACGGCACAAAGCGTCTGTGGCTCATGAACCAGGCAAGAACGAGGATCAGGCTGAGTTTGACAAATTCGCTGGGCTGGATGGATACCGGACCCAAGTAAATCCAGTTTTTTGCCCCATAGGTTTCCCGCCCGATGACCAGTGGCAGCGCCAGACAGCCCAGGGAGAGCGCGATGAACAGATAGCTGAGAATCCGCATGGTGGGAAAGATCCTGACGATATAGATGCAGATCACCATACCGACAAGACCTGCGGCATAATAGACAGCCTGGTGATAGGCAAGGCTTGGATTCGTGTCATAGAGGATCAGAATGCCCAGGGCGCACAGAAAGTTGGTGAGGGAAAAAAGCAGGGTATCGATATGAAACCTGCTGCCCATCCAGTTGGTCAGCAGCCATATGGCTGCAGGTACCAGCAGCGTGAGCACAAACCCCTGCCAGGCCAGATTGCGCAGGGACAGAAGGAGGAAGGCGCTGAAGAAAAAGATCATCACCGTCCAGGTCAGCGCCTTCGCTGTGAAATGCTGTCTCATGATTTTTTCTTCTTGTCCTTTCCCTTGGTATGCTTGTCTCTGAGGCTTTCCTGGCTTTGAGAAGCATCCTGGTCTTTGACCAGATGCAGACCTGTATAGCGTTCCGCCTCCGTCTGAGGATCCTTCCATCCTCTGTAGCCTCTGCGTGGCACGCCCTGGGACGCCACCGGCATGCCGTACATGGCCTCGTCCTGCTCCCGGACGCCCGGCTGTTTCTCGATGTCCAGTCCTGCAAAGATCCGAAAGCGGAGTACACAGTCTGGAAACTCGAGAATCGATCCGTGCCGCATCCTGGCTCTTTTCTGAAACAGTCGGTAGATCTGCTGCTCGCCGTCCACGTAACAGGTCTGGCCCCTGGCCATTTCCAGACGCAGACCCGCGCGCCGATCAAAGGAAAAGAAGAGATGCACCGGTGCAATCCCCTCGCCCATCACCATGACATCGCAGGCTTGGTCGGATCCCAGCATGCCCTCCCATGGAATGGGCAGCGTCATGCCTTCTTCCATCACGTCGTTTCCCCGAAGGACCACAAACTCCCCGATCATTCCCGCGTCCGGCAGATTCCGGATCCGCCTGTGCCTGTCATTTCTCTCCCTGAGCAGCCAGACAAAAGCCTGCACAACCACCAGGATGCCCAGCGCGATAAACCAGTATCGCATGACCAGGGACACGACAGAATACACCTCAGAAGCCACGCTTTCCCTCCGTTCGCAGCCTGTTTCATCCTTTTTGTCCTGTATCCATCCACATGCAGACGTTGATCTTCCTGCCTGCTTCATAGCTTAGTACACCTTGAAACATCCCAGAGCATCTAAGATCAGTATTATATCAGGATTTTATAGGAATTATATAGAAAATTCGCCCTACAGCAAAGATAGCGGGAACGGAAGTGAACGGCTTCCAGCCGTCCATAAGCCACCTCTTTCGCCGTTTCCATGCGTTTCCCCGGGCCCGAACTCGCAGAACACCACAAACGAAATCGCGTTTCAAAAAGGCCGCACACATTTCGGTCTTCCGAAAGCTGCGGCCCGTCACATTGCATCCGAATCATGACGCCTGAATCATTTCCCGTATATCATTGACCTGGGTTGCCATCTCATCCGACTCCTGAATACTCTTGGTGATCACCGTGCACGCATGAAGCACCGTGGTATGATCCCGATTGCCGAAGGCCGTTCCGATCTGTGGCAGAGACATGTCCGTCAGTTCCCTTGTCAGATACATGGCAATCTGCCGCGGCACCGCAATCTCCCGCCTCCTGGTGGGGCTGGTCAGGTCTTCCATGGTCAGAGTATAGTATTCGCACACGGTCTGCATGATGACGCCGGCCGTGATGCTTCGCCGCTTCTCACCGATCAGCACATCTCTGAGGGCAATACGCGTCAGATCCATGGTGATGGGCTGAGAAACCAGCACGGAATAGGCCACCAGTTTGTTGAAGCTTCCCTCCAGCTCACGGATGTTGCTGCTCACATTCTCGGCGATCAGGGAGAGGACCTCGTCGGGAACCCGCACGCCCTCCGAGATGGCTTTGGAACGAAGAATGGCCGTGCGTGTCTCAACATCCGGCCGCTGAATGTCCGCAATCAGCCCCCAGGCAAACCGGCTGCGCAGCCGGTTTGCCTGGGG
>CALEPR010000069.1 GCA_937910665.1 uncultured Selenomonadales bacterium | reverse complement strand
TCTTTTGAATAATAATCATCACGAGAATAATAAGACGCTGCCTGTTGACGATTTACTATTGGCGTAATAGTGCAAATCATTTATCATCACTACCAGATTTCTTGAAAAATTCAAGACCAGCTTGTTTCATTTCTGAAGATGTTACTCCATAAGGTTTTAAAATTTCGATGATGGCACCGATGGAAAAACGTAATTCTTTTCTCATTTCCACTATTTCTGCCTTCTGACGCTGCATTTCATTGATGAAGGATAAAATAATTTGGTCAGTAGAAGATGTTCTTGAAGGGGTGAGTTTATAGCGAACATAATCAGATAAATTCATTTTCATTTTATCAGCGTCATTGCGAATTAAAGCATCTGTTTTATCGTCAAAACGGATACCAATATATCCCATAATATTAAAACTCCTCGTTAAACAGATTTAGTGCGTTATTACGCCATTCATAAACAGTTGTTAAACAAACTACGAAGCCGACTTTGGCGTCATATCGGCACCGAAGGGTGCAGTGGTATGTGTATTTATTAATGTTTTTTGAGGGTAATTATTGATAGGAACAAGGCGGAAATTTTGTTGAATTTCGTGGAGAGAATCAAGATTAGTTTGTTTTCGTACCCACGCACCTACTTCCATATTTAATTCTTTCTCTTTGCTGTCAATTTGCTCTTGCAGGTCTTTCATTTTTTGGCGAAGTTCCTGTAAATTAACATTGCGATTTTTCATAATGATATATCCTCCAATTTGATAATTTGTTGTGCTGAAATCAGCAACTTCAAAATGATAGCACAAAAATGAGGGAATCCATACCACAATTTTATCGGTTTTAAATTTTCTTGAATATCTTCAACTTTTGTTTTATAATTGAAACAAGAGGTAATGTAATGAATAAGCAGCCACTGAGGATAAGAAATGCTCAATCCGCTCTTTTCCACTTTTTTCATTATCATTATTGTACCAACAGGACAATCAAAGAAATTAATGACGAAACAGTACAAAGTTTTTTAGATGAAATGAACGATTTAGTGGTGGGGGCAGTAATATCGGAGACAACAAAAGAGGAAAAAATATTCTTACACGGCAGGTACTGTTGCAATGAATCATTCATTGAATTAAGTCTTAAATTACACATACATCCGAATGGCTTACAACGCTGGAGAGATAAATTTTTAAATGAAATAGCTGCTCTTTTAAATTTTCGTGTGACAGATAGAGATTTATATTCTCGGAATAAAATTGAAGTGTTGGTATATGTCTTAGAACGCTATATCAATTTTTATGAGCATTACAACAGAGAGGCAAAAGAGTTTTTAGAAGAAATGAAAATCAAATATAAAAGATACCATAAGTTATTAGATAATATCTACAGTTTCTTGTATGCTGAAAATTTAAAATCTGGAGATACTATAATTAAAATAAAAATCCTAAATCCCAATATTAGCTTCAAGGAAATGAGAATCATAACAGGCAATTCATACAGCACAATCTATCATCATATTAATTCTTTCAAGGAAAAACAGTTAATGCTACTATGAAAAAATTTTAACGAGGTGTTGCAATGCCTACTTTTTACGACAAAGCAAATGCACAATACAGAGATACAGTATTTAGAGATTATTTTAATAATGAACACCGTTTATTATCATTGTGCAATGCGGTGCTGGAAACAAATTATAAAGATGAATCAAAAATTGAAATAAACACGCTGGAAGGTAATTTTTTCAGCGGACAAAAGAATGATGTATCTTGTGCCATTCAAGACAGATTTTTAGTAATGGTTGAACATCAGAGTACAGTAAATCCGAATATGCCATTTAGATTTTTGTCTTATGTTTCTCAACTTTTCAATAATCTTGTAAAGGCAAGAGAAAAAATTTATAGGAATGAAAAAATAAAATTTCCCGATCCGTTGTTTTATGTATTTTATGATGGCGACAACAATGAACCATTAGAGCAAGAATTGAGATTATCAGACTTACTGAAAGGCACATCACATAGATTAGAATTGATAGTGAAAATGTACAATATAAATGACGGAATCGGGCAGCCTCTTTTGCAGAAATGCGATTACTTGAGAGATTATAGTAAACTTGTTGGAAAAGTGAAAAAAGGACTTTCAGAAGGGCTCACTCGACGACAAGCTATCACTTCCGCAATAAATTGGTGTATCGAAAATGGTTTTATGCAAAATTATTTGCTTCAGAAGAAAGATGAGGTGTTCGGTATGTTAGATTGGCAATGGAATATGGACGAGGCTCAAGTTGCTTGGGAGAATAAGGCTCGTGAAGAACACGAAAAAGGCATTAGCATTGGTGAAGTAAAAAAAGCTGAAATTATTGCTGCTAAAATGCTTCGTAAGGGTAAAGATTTTTCAGAAATTCAAGAGTGGACTGATTTGCCAATGCAACGCATCGAAGAATTAGCTAAATCAAATTAGGAATGATTAATATGAGTGAAGTAGAAAATAAAAAACAGACGTCGGAAACGCCCGAACGTCCTAAAAATAATTTTGTTTATTATAAAAATCAACGTCGTCCTCGTATGACTTTTACACCACGTTTAAATGAAGTAACAAATTTATTGCAAAATTCTTTTCCGAAACTTTTTACACGCAAGCCTGAACCTAAGTACGCCTTAAAAATAGGAATAAGACAAGACCTTTTATCTTGGGCTGCTGAAAATAATGTTACTGAAGAGGAACTTGGTAGAGTTTTAGCTTGCTGGTGTCACGGTTGGCGTTATATACAGGCTCTTAAAACTGAAAAACGCTATGATTTGAATTTTAATGAAACTCCTTTTAACGCTTCTACTCCAAAGAAAAATAAAAAGAAGAAAGTTAATGAATCTCCAGCAATATCGATAAATTCAGAAACTACTACAGCAATTCCTGTTTCCGATAAAATTTCTAAGCGTAAAAAAATTACATATCCCGAAAATTGGGCGGAAGTTTATTCTCGTTGGAAAAATAAGGAAATATCATTTAAAATTGCAATGGAATTACTCGGTTTGAAACAGAGTACATTTTATAAATTGGCGAAAGAATATGCAACTAAAGAAGAGTGCAAAATGGCTATAGGTATTATGTTGTATAATATACTAGGGGGGGGGGGTATAGCTTTTTTAATTCCTATTATAATTATTTAGAGAAGGTTTATTTGCCTTCTCTATTTTTATTTTTGAAAGATGGGAGAAAATTATGAAGCGATATTTTTATCTTGGTTTAATCGCAATGCTGATGTTAATAATTGGATTAGTTACTTATGGAGCGTATTTGAATCAAAGAGACGAAGCACAAATTAGTGATAGAATGTCGGAACGCACGATTCCACTGCAAGGTTCAAAGGCGAAAATTAGAAATATCAGTGCGAATATTATGCTTGAAGGAGTAAATCTGTACTCTGACGATAAAACAGATGTAATTGCACTCATCGAAGGTAGAATCACTGATATTGGTGTACAGAAAAATGACCATGTTCGTAAAGGTGAAGTTTTATTTGTACTCACGAATGAACAATATCCAATAAAAATACGACAAGCAGAAATTGATATTTTGAGAGCAGAAGGCGAAATTATTAGAGCAGATAATGATATTCGTAAAGCAGAGACAGAATTAGCACACGCAAAAAGTAATTTTAATAGATATGATCAACTGCGAGATTATAGTGCTATAAGCCTTGAAAAATATGAAGAAATGGAAGCAATTTATAAAGAATCGCAAATAACACTTGAAAATATGTATTTACAAAAGAATCAGATGATAGAACAAAAAAAGTCACTTGAAGCACAAAAAGAACAGCTTTTGATAGAAAGTGCATATTCACGAGTTGAAGCACCGATTGACGGAGAAGTATTAATCTTATATAAACAGATTGGTGCATATGTGGCAGGTGGTACCGCATTAGCGTTGATAGGTAATTTTAATAATTTATATATATCAACTCCGATGGAAGATAAAGAAATACGCAGATTTTCTGTTGGTCAAGAAGCCGTTTTATCATTTAATCAAAAAGAATTTCAAAAAGTGTATGACATAGAATATGAAGCAGGAAATAAAGGAAATTTACAAACATTCAATGCAAGAATTGTAGAAATATCACCTTCACTTGACCAGTCAGCAGCAATTCGTAAAGTTATTTGGCAGGTGGATAATAGTTCAGGACTTTTGGAACCTCAAACGTATGGAAACGTAACTTTCGAGATGAAATCTATGAATCGCTGTTTAACAGTACCACTAAGTGCAATGGCAGATGTAACAAATACATCAGTTTTCGTATGGACAGCAGATGGAACAATTCAACGCCGTAATGTTACTACAGGAATAAAAGACGGAAAATATATAGAAATTGTATCAGGATTAAAAGAAGGCGAAGTAGTGATAACATCTGGCACAAACGGTTTAGAAGGTGGAATGAAAGCAAGCGTAACTTTTAAATCGGAGGAAGACTGAAATGGAAAAGAATGAGATATTCAGCCGCGAGGCATTAAATAAACTGAGGTCGCCGGAAAAATTAGATACAATGTTTGCAATAACAACACCAGTAAGCTGGATAGGACTTGCGGCAATAGGGATTTTGTTGTTTTCAATATTGCTTTGGTCAATATTTGGAGCGTTCACCGTGAAAGCTGACGGAATGGGTCTGATAATGGATTCCGCAGGTGTGGTGAATGTATCACACACGGCAATAGGAAAAATTTCGGAAGTTTATGTTAAAAAAGGAAGCATAATCAAAAGAGGCGACTTAATAGCGAAATTGGAACAAGCTGATCGTTCAGCAGATACACGAATGGCACAATATGGCATGGGACTAGCAGCGAATGATAGAGAAGCAATGGAACGAGTATATCAATATGACGCAAAAAGGCAGCAACAAACAGTAGCGGAGAACATTTACAGCGATTATAACGGAATAGTAGATGATGTCTTAGTAGAAAAAGGTACAATCTTAGTAAAGGACGCACCGGTTTGCACGATCAGATTGACGCAGGATAGAGATGACTTGATTGGCATACTTTATGTGCCAGTAGATAAAGGTAAACGAATTGAGCCAGGAATGACAATGCAACTTGCACCAAATGGGGTTGATGTTTCAGAATCGGGAAGTTTAATGGGAGTGGTACGTTCAGTTTCTCAATATCCCGTGTCAGCCGAAAGTGTACGTCAAAAGTTAGGAAATGCTCAACTTGCACAGTGGATACAACAAAAACAAGACAGCGCATTAATGGAAGTAAATTTTGACCTTGTGAAAGATGAAGATTCGGAATCAGGGTATTTGTGGACATCAACGATTGGAGAACATAAGCCGATAACGGCAGGAAGTTTCTGCACAGGTTCTATAATCATTGACCGCCGCCCACCAATAGAAAAAGTCTTTTACAAATTAAGTCAATGGCTTAGAAGCAGGTGAGCCGAATGATAGAAAAAATCAAGAATTATTTTAAAAATAAAATTTCATCAAAAGGCAAACGAGTAAAAGTACCGACGATATTGCAAATGGAGGCGACAGAATGCGGAGCGGCGTCCCTTGCAATGATTTTAGCGCATTATGGTCAGTGGATACCACTTGAAAAATTGCGTCAGGAATGTGGAGTAAATCGTGACGGCAGCAAGGCAAGTTCGATAGTAAAAGCTGCGAGAAGAAGAAATTGCGATGTTCGCGGTTACAGATGTATGCCGGGTGAATTTCTGGAGGAAGAGCAAGACTATCCATTGATAATTCACTGGGAATTTAATCATTTTGTCGTGCTTGAAGGAGTAGTTGACGGCAAAGCATATATAAATGATCCAGCAGTCGGTAAGAGAATAATTGAATGGGAACATTTTGAGACTTCATTTACAGGCGTAGCGATCAGCATAAAACCTAACGAAAATTTCAAAAAAGAAGGCAAGCCATATAACATATTTGCAACGGTAGCGAAAAAACTTGCAGAAGACAAATGGGCAGTGATATTTGTGGTGTTAGTTGGTCTTGGAATGGTTTTTCCTGGATTGGCAACGCCTGTATTCAATCAAGTATTTCTTGATGATATTTTAACGGGCAAACATTCAGATTGGATGTTTAATTTGTGTATAGCGATGACAATAGCATTTTTCCTGTCTGGAATAATGAATACGATTAGATTTGCAATATTGACGAGATGGCAGAAAAAGTTGATGATTTCAGATTCAAGCAAATTTTTTTGGCACGTTATGAAATTACCGATACCATTTTTTCAGCAGAGAAGCGCAGCGGAAGTTGCCTCGCGTGCTGATTATAATGAATCAATCTCAACCGTTCTGTCAGATTCTGCGGCAAGGTCACTATTAGATTTTATAATAGTAGTTTTCTATCTGTTGTTGTTGTTTCAGTATAGTGTACCGTTGACGCTGGTCGGATTATTTTTCAGTGGAATGAGTTTAGTTGTGTTCTCGATATTGAGGCGCAAAGTTACTGACTTAACCATGAGAATACAACAAGATTATGGAAAAGAATATGGTACCGCAATGAATGGTCTATTAATGATAGAGTCAATCAAAGCAAATGGAAATGAGGCAGATTTTTTTGCCAAATGGGCAGGTTATCGCGCAAAAGTATTGGCAGGTATGCAGGAAGTTCAGCTTTGTCAAATGGGATTGACTATTTTGCCTGTTTTATTGACAGGAATAAATTCTGCAATAATCATTACACTAGGCGGATTCTCAATAATGGCAGGAACGATGACGGCAGGTATTTTCATGGCATTTCAAAATTTAATGACGAGTTTTCAGGAACCTTTTAATAGATTTTTGGCACTTGGGGCAACTTTACAGCAGACAGAAATGCAAATGCGGCGTATTGATGATGTGGAGCGTTACCCAATAGATTCACTTAATTATCCAGATGAAAAGCAGACAAAATTCGACGGTGACAGACTTTCCGGCAAAATTGAATTGAAAAATCTAAATTTTGGGTACTCTCCATTAGAGCCGCCACTTTTAGAGAATTTCAATTTGAATGTTGAGCCTGGTCGTTGGGTAGCTATTGTTGGCTTTAGTGGCAGCGGCAAATCAACGCTGTCAAAAATTGTTACAGGACTTTATCAGGAATGGTCGGGCGAAGTGCTTTTTGACGGTGTAAATCGAAGAACCATTCCGAGATACGTTATTATAAATTCGCTTTCGTCAGTAGATCAGGATATTTTCCAGATAAGCGGAACGATTCGAGATAATATTTCGCTTTTTGATACCTCACTGCGTAAAGATGACATAATTCAAGCCGCAAAAGATGCTTGCATACACGATGATATTTTAAAACTTGATGGCGGATATGAGTTTATGGTGTCAGAAGGCGGTTTAAATTTCAGCGGAGGACAGCGTCAAAGATTAGAAATTGCTCGTGCACTTGCTTGTAATCCATCAATCTTAGTGCTTGATGAGGCTACGAGCGCACTCGATCCGATAACTGAGCAAAAAGTATTGCAAAACATACGTCGAAGAGGTTGCTCGTGTTTCATAGTCGCTCACAGATTATCGACAATTCGAGATTGTGATGAAATTGTTGTGCTTGATCGTGGTAAAGTTGTCGAACGCGGCACACATAGAAATATGATGCAGCACGACGGTCCATATCGCCGTTTAATTGAAGATCGAGACAAAGAGGGTTAAGAATATGAAATTAGTAGCCGGACAGCGTTTTCGACTGACAGATGAAAATAAATTTGTATTTGTAAAATCTGGATTTGCCGAAGCATATGCAATGACAAGAGATATTAAGTCGTTTCGACAGTTATTTTTGATGGAACTTTTTGCAAATGATGCAGCATATCCCTCTATGGACGAATTTGAAAAGATAGATGTAGTAATTTACGCTGTCGAAGATATTGAAATTGAATTAATTGATTTCAAGGAAGTTAATTCTCAAGCACAAGCAAAATTAATGCGAAAATGGTTTGCTGAGTTGATAAAATTGCAATGGCTGGGATTAATGGCGGATCGCGGCGATGATATGCTCATCAGTTGGCGAAATGGTAAAATTTTTTCGGGTAAAGAAGATTCAAACGAAGAAATTTACAACGAATTTTTGATGAATGAGCAGATTTTTGCAATGATGCTCGGCGTGCAATTTGGAGCCGAAGATAAAAGATTATCAAGGCGGTTGGAAACTCGCAAAAAGCATCAGCAGCAGTTAGTTGACAATGCAATCAGTAATTTAATGAATGATGAGCAAATGCATTACGAAAGCGGCGCAACAGGCAACGAAAATTTAGAAGAAGTCGCCTTTATCGTTCGCAGAGTGGCAAACGCTCTTTCAATGCCAACAGAAAATATTCAACTGTCACCAGAATTTGTAAAACGTCTGGATCAGCTCGGACTGATTCGCCGATTGGTTCAAAAAGGTAATATGCAAATACGTTTCATAACGCTTGAGAAGAATTGGTATAAAAAGGACAGCGGCGTTATTATAGGCTATTACGGCAAGAATAAAGAGTTGTCAGCATTTTTGCCGATCGCGCCCGACAAGTACAAATTAATCACGAAGAAAAATACGCAAGGAATTTTGATTGATGACGAAGTGGCACAAAATATAGATTCCGATGCTTTTGCTTGTTATGCCGGTCTGCCGCTGAAAAAACTCGGGATAACAGATCTGATGAAATTTATGTTCAGGCAAGGTTGGAAGTCCGATTTTAGAGCGATAATTTTGGCGAGTATAGTTGCCGGCATTATACCGCTCGTGACACCAATTATTACTGAAAGCATCTTTTCAGATATAATTCCAATTTTAGACAGAAAAGGACTTGCTATCGTCACCCAAGTGTCAATAGTGACGAGCTTCACAATGGCGGCAGTGTCGATAGTGCGTTCCATTTCGGTTTTACGTTTGACTTCAAAATTAGATATGTCAGCAGAGGCGGCACTTTGGGGCAGACTGTTGGCTTTACCTACAAATTTTTTCCGTAAATTTCAATCAGGCGAACTCGCAAAGCGAATGATGGGATTAAATCAAGTAAAACAAGTAGTGAATGAACAATTTATAACTCTTGTGTTTAATTTCATATTTTCGTTCTGGAGTTTAATTTTAATGGCTTATTACAGTTTAAAACTGACAATGGCGGCGATGCTTCTATGGACAGTTTATTCTGTAATAATTTTATTTATCTATCGAAACGGATTCATATTCCATAAAAATATGGTTGAGGCACAAAACAAGACAGCCGGATTGGTTCAACAAATTTTCGCTGGATTGGCTAAATTCAGAATACAAGGTGCAGAAGAACAAGCATATTACCTTTGGAGCGAAAAATTTGGCGATCAGTGGAAGTGGAATTTAAATATCCGTTGGCAAAATAATTACAATAATATTTTAATGGAAATTCAACCGATATTGCTGACGATGTTGATTTATTACATTGCATATTATCATTTAGATCCAAATTCTGTGGGCTATGCACAATTTTTGGCATTTCAAGCCGCATTTACAAGTTTTAATTTGACATTTAGGCAAGTATTACCATTAATAGACCAATTTTGTAGAATACGACCACAAATTGATAATTTAAAACCAATTTTGGAAGCAGAACCGGAAGTAGCTGAAGATAAAGTCGATGCGGAAGTTTTAACCGGAAATATTGAAGTTAGAAATTTGACATTTTCGTATGTTGAAGGCGGAAGAAATATTTTAAATGATGTCAGTTTCAAAATAGCAGCCGGTGAAAATGTTGCAATCGTCGGAGGTTCAGGCTGTGGCAAATCAACGCTTTTAAGATTATTGTTAGGCTTTGAAAAACCAAAATTCGGTGCAGTGTACTATGACGGACAAGATTTATCAGAATTGAATGTTTCGTCAGTTCGCAGTCAAATGGGTGTAGTCTTGCAAAATGGACAGCTAATGAGCGGCGATTTATATATGAATATAGTAGGAACCAGTGCCTTGACAATGGACGATGCTTGGAGAGCTGCCGAATCCGCCGGAATAGCCGATGATATAAGAAATATGCCGATGGGTATGCAAACAATAATCAGTGAAGGCAGTACAAATATCAGCGGCGGTCAGCGACAGAGAATTTTAATAGCAAGAGCGTTAGCGGCAAATCCGTCGATTATGATATTTGACGAGGCAACAAGCGCGCTTGACAACAAAACTCAGGCAATCGTGACAGAAAGTCTAAATAAACTCCATACAACAAGAATAGTGGTTGCACATAGATTATCGACGATAAAAGATTGCGACAGAGTGATAGTGCTGGATAAAGGTCAGATTGCAGAGAGTGGCACATTTGATGAACTTGTCGAAAAGGGCGGATTGTTTTCCACTTTGGTTAAGCGTCAAGTGGCTTGAGGTACATAAATGGAGAAAGACACAAATTATTACAACCAACTTGCTAAACGCGCTTCAAATGATGATGTGGCGTTTATTGAACTTTACGAAACATTTTTTAAACGAGTGTATAATTTTATTTACGCAAAGATAAGAAATGCTGCTGATGCAGATGAGGTTGTGAATGATGTATTCTACAAAGTTTTTATGAATTTGGAACAATACAGTGGTACATCACCTTTCACAGCTTGGCTATTCAGTACGGCTAATCACAGTGTCATAGATTATTATCGCAAAAAAAATAAAAAACGGCAGATAATCACGGAAGATTGGGAAGAATTTTTTAATGAATCTATTCCAGAATTTGAACAACCGGAAAATAAATTACTGACCAAAGAAGAAATACGACAATTATTAGATGCAATCGGTAAATTAAATGAACGTGAACAAGAAATAATAAAACTGAAATATTGGGCTGATTGCTCAAACGTGGAAATATCAGAAATTTTGAACCTTACGCCATCAAATGTTGGAATAATTTTATTCAGAGCGTTGGACAAGCTGAGAAAAATTTTTGTAATGAATGAATGAGTTTTTGCGTCTGTATAAGTGGAACGAGGTGAAACTATGAAAAAGAAATCACTCGGAATAATGTTGACAAATCGCTGTAATGCCAACTGTGCAATCTGTGGTTTGTCTTGTTCGCCAAAACTCAATAGTGTAATTGATGAATCATTGATGATTGAGGCAATAAATCAAGCACTTGATATTGGAACAATCAAGCAGATAGGATTTACAGGCGGTGAGGCTTTTCTTTACACTGATTTACTGATAAAAGGCTCAAATCACGCTAAAAAACTTGGGTTTAAAACATCGGTTGCGACAAATGGATTTTGGGGCAGTTGGTCAGATGAAAAAATTGACGCTGTTTTATCTGCCGCAAAATTAGATCATATTTCGTTCAGTTTCGATGCTTTTCATAATGAATATATAAGTCATGACGCCATAAGCAATGCAGTAGCAGCCAGCAAACGGCATAATATAATGTTTAACGTTTCCATTGGCGAGATGAAGGGAAAATATTCTGCCGATAAGTTTTTTGACGCTATGGGAGACTTTAAATATTTTTTAGAATGTAGTATATATCCGTTTATGAGAGTCGGTAGAGCAGAAAGTTTGCCGAAAGAAGAATTTTTTATCTGGTCAGAAAATAAGAAAATTTGTTCAGCAGGTGTACATATGCTTGTTCGATATGATGGAGAAGTTTTACCGTGTTGCACAGCAGCAGTCCCTGATTGTATGACTTTGGGAAACGTAAAAAATAAAACTTTGGCAGAACTCATGAGAACGGGTGATTGTATTCCGACTTATAATGTAATTCACAATGCAGAATGTTTTGCCGAATTGATGGAAATTGCTCACGATAAAAAAATCATAAGTGATGAAGATAAAAATTTATCGTCTTGTGAAATTTGTCGGTTGATGTTTAAGGATCAAAAAAATTATAAAATACTTTCGGCTGATATAGAAAGACTTCATGATAAATTGATATTGGATAATTTATTCAATTGAAAAAAATCGGCGTAGAAAATTTTTGCAAAATGATGTAATGACAGATACAAAAATTTCGTCTATATAAGTGAAAGAGAAAATTCAAATAGGCAATATCACCAAAAAGGTGTTTTGCATAAAGATTAATTAACAGGAGGAAGATACAATGGGTATCAAAGAATTTTCCGAGAAAGTAAAATCCGACAGCGCATTCGCAGCAAAGTTTAAGAACGCAAAGACTCCGGCTCAAATCGTCGATTTGGCAAAAGCAGAAGGCTACAGCTTCACCGTTGATGATGTCAAAGCCGCTTCTAACCTTTCTGACAAAGACCTTGATGCAGTTGCCGGCGGCGGCAGCGGCGGTGTCAATGTTATTCTTACCAACTTTATCTCTTAAGATTAAGGTTTGTAATAACATCTGGTAGAACTTAGTTTGATTTAACCATTTGTTAAAAAGCTAAACAGAAAGGCAGTAGCTCTTTTTAATAAGAGAGAGTTGCTGTCTTGTTCTGTTTGTTAAAGATTTGAGGTATTTATATGTTGGTAAAAAATTTTACTTTCAGTCTCACTGACAGATGCAGTGCTTCCTGTGATATTTGCTGTTTTTCTTGTTCGCCTTCAAGGAAAAATGTTTTGGACAAAGAAGTTATCAAAAATTATATAAATCAAATGGCGGAGATACAGTCGGGAATCGACGAAACAAAGACAGTCTCATTTACCGGCGGCGAAGCATTTGTTTGTTATGACACTTTAAAAGAATGTATGGCTTATGCCAAAAATCTTGGTCTCAATTCAAGTGTGGTGACAAATGGATTTTGGGCAAAAGATGAATCAAAGACAAGAAAAATTTTTCAAGAACTGACGAACGCGGGACTTACTGGTATGGCTTTGAGTGCAGATATATATCATCAGAAGTATGTGCCGATTCAATGCATAAAAAATATTTTACGAGTTTCCAAAGAGTTCAATGTAAAAATTCAAATTCGCATTATGAAGTTAAAAGATGATGACAGTTTTCATCAGACTATTGAGAAACTTCGTCCGGAAATTTATGGATTTCAAATAAATACCAATCCTTTTTATCCGGTTGGAAATGCCGCGAAATTGTTTCCGGCAGACAAATTTATCAGGAATTATAAAAGTGAAACTGCTATTTGCCCATTTGATAAGTCGATTGTGGCAATGTTTAATGGCGATATTTTGATGTGTTGTTCACAGTTTTGTTATTTTCTGCCGATTTTAAAAATAGGTAAGTTCGGCAAAACTTCCATAAAAAAAGCAGTTGAAAATATCAGCGACAATGATTTTATTTATGTAATGTTTCACAATGGACTTGGCTGGTACGCAAAATTAGCAAAAAATATAAATTTCCCTGTAGAAGATTATTATTGTGCTCCATGCCATCTTTGCTACGAACTGTTTAGCAATGAGGAATTTATCAAACAATTGAAACCATATGTTGAAGAAGAAGCAAACAGAATACGTTTACAAAAATTATTTTCAGCGTGAGGCGATTAAAATGGGATTATTTGACTTCAAAATGTCGGCAGAAGAATATTTGTCATATTCGTATTCAGTGCCGGATTCGATACCTAAATTGCCGTTGTTAGATGAAGAATTTGTGCAAAAGTGGCGTAAGTATAACGGACAAAATGCTTTGGAATTTCTCGAAGAAGAATTTCTGATTGATACAAAAAAATATGACTTTGAAGAACAGGCAAAGATAACGCTCACATTTACAAGCACAATGGGCGGCAATTTGCCTGTTATTTTTACTTCTAATCACGAAGATTTTATAAAAATGGAATCATTATTGAATGGCAGAGATCATTTGAGAGAAATACCACTAACGGTAAATGCGTTCACAATACAAGCGCGAAATGAACGAATTTACCAAAATCGCATAATACTTTTGAATGAGGCACCTTACAGCAATGTTTCGGCAGATAAATTGAGCCTTAAAGCTGATGAGTGGTTGAAAAGGTCGTATAAACTGAGGTTGAGACACGAGTCAGCACATTATGAAACATTGAGAATTTTGGGCGGAATGAAAAATCATGCACTTGATGAAATTTTAGCAGATGCGCTTGGACAAATAGCGGCATTCGGTAATTTTAATGCAGCAAGACAAAGGATATTTTTCGGACTTCACGGCGATAAATGTGACGGGCGCTTGCAATTTTACTGTCAAAAGGTCGAAGAAGATGAACGTCATTTAGTATATAGGGCTGTGAATGAAGTTTTGGATATAGTTGAACGAAAAATTTGCGAGGCATTGAGTGAAAAACTATCTGAAATAAATATATTTTGTATGTTAGCTGGACAGAGTATTGAAAAACTTATAAAATCAGGTGGTGGTGATTAATGGAGTATATTTTGAAAATAAGGAGTATACTTGTGAAAGATATAGAGGAAGCCTTAAAAAATATAAACTTTGCAAAATTGAGCAAAATAAAAGAGAAATTATTGACAGAAATGCTTAAGCAACGAAAATTAAATAAGCTAAATAAATCACGAGATTTAGACCTTGATGAGCTTGATCAAGTGGTTGCAGCAAAAGGTGAAAAATGGAGACCCAAAAATTAGTAAAATAAAGAAAACTCACTCCGTAATGGAGTATTTTTTTGCAAATAAAAAGTCTTGAAAATGGCGTTATTATACGATGTCCGTAAAAGTCTAAAAAGTCTTGGTGCTAATTTTGGCGTAATGACGCTGTTACTGAAGGGTTTGTCCCAAAAGTATTTGTCCCAAAAGTTGATTTGGCGCCTTTAAAGGCACTTTACTGAAGCTACTGAAGCAAATTTACTCCTTCAACTTCAGCTCAAAAAATTTTTGCAAAAAATGATACCGTTTGATACCGTTTTTATTTTGATACCGTTTTTTATAATTTACCTGAACTTAAAGTAGAAAAACCTTCAGTTCCTTCAGTAACTTCAGTAGATAATAAATTCTATCTATTATTCGCTCGTTCTATTATAAACTTTATTTCGTAAAATTTTTCAGGCTTATGCTGCAGAAAAATTCTCAGCAATAAAAAAAAGACAAGTTCACAACATTCCGGCAGTGAACGATGTCTTTTTTGTGTTAGTTTATTGCTTAATCTGAAAAATCGGCGTCAGTTGGTAACGGTGGAATATCGAGCGTTGGATTGGTATCACGCCATTTGATTCCTAAAATTTTATAGGAGCCGTCGGAATTGCTGCGACGATAGGCAAGTCCATCAATACGCTTGATAGAATCAATGATGGCGTTATCGGTCATATGAGAAATGCTGCTGACTTCGCGTCTAATACGATTGATGAGTTCAGAACGAGGAATAGAGAAGTCAGAAACGGAACCACGTTCGCAATTTTCATCGATAAAGTTGCCGATAGCGTCATTATTAGCAAGATATTCGTCACTGGCTTCTTGCATAGCTGATGAGATAATTAAACCGTGCTTCTGATATTCGATACAAGAATCAACAAGCATTGAAAGAAAGGCACACATCATATCATTGGTTAGTAATTGCTCTTTAAGATGAGGATTGCATTTATCGCCAATGAATTGCTGAGTAAAAGGATAAATCAAAGTTCTTTCTTTAAAAGCAACATCATTAGCGTCGTCAATAGCAGGAAGATGATTACCGCTTAAAATGAGTTTAAACATAGGCTCATTAATCATACGAGGGTCACGACGCAACTCACGCATAGCAAGCGGATCGCCACCAGTAAGAAGTTTAAATTTAGCAATGTCAAGACGACGATTAGGCGGAATCTCGTCACTAAAGGCGACGCGAATAAATTCAAGTTTAGCAAGTTCAGGAGAAGGTGCATTACCATCTTTGAAATACGACGCCATTAAAAGTAAGTCGATAGGAATAGAAACGGCATAACTCCCCAAAACTTTAGATAACAACTTCATCAAAGAACCTTTACCATTGCGACCGACACCATTAAGGAAAGCGGCTTTTTCTTCGCGAATGCTGGCGGTGATAGCATAACCAAGAAAACGCATAAAACTTTCTCTAGTTTCCTCATCAGGCAGAATTTGTTTGATAGTTTGCTCAAGAAAGTCATTGTGATAGTTTGGAACGTAAATAGCATTGGTGCATTGCGTCATTAATAAGCTGCTATCGTGTTGCAATAATTTGCCCGTTTCGAGGTCTACAACGCCCGTAGGAGTGTTCAGAAGCATAGGGTGACGATTAAGGTCGTCGTTGGTAATACGGACGCGAGAATAGCCTTTAGCGAGGTAAATGCAGTTGTCAATGTCGGTGCGCTTTTCTAAGCCCTTCATAAAGCCAGCGACGCCTTTAGCGGCTTGTAATTTTTTATAAACGATTTCAGCTTTTTTCTTGATATTACCTTCAAGAGCGTCAATACTAACAACAATGCCGCTACCATCTGGGTTTTTAGAAATAGTGTAGGAATCAAGTTCAGCTTGATATTCTATCTGCTTTTTATTAGCAAATTTACGAAGTTGCCGTGCCATATTAATTACCAAAGAAGTAATAGATGAGTTGGTGGAATCGGCGGCTTTAAGCCATTGACAACCATTGAAATTGAGCCATCTGCCGCTGTCAGTGAGGTAATAAATGAATTTTTGCCCGTAAGAATGAATGAGACGTTCAGCATTACCGGCGTCAGAAAGAGGCAAAAACATCAATTCTTCAAGAAGTTCTTTACTTAATTGCAGGAAAGTAGAATCCTCAAAATCTTCATCATCGCTGTCAAAATCGTCCTCAAAGTCCTCATTAACAGGAAATTTATAATTCTCGTATTCATTGTTAGCTTGATGAATAGCGTTGTCATAAATGGATTTAAGGGCTTTAGAATCGTGTTGTAACAGGGCATTAGCGTCTTTGAAGTCGCCGAAGTTATTATTTATGATGAGCGAATAAATCTGAAGTTTGTCGAGTTGTTCGTGAATCCAATTAGCGGCGTCAAAACCAGATTTATCGTTATCAAGAGCAATAATAATGAATTTAGGTTTATTTGACAATTTCGCGACATAATCAACAAATTTATCTTTGTTGCCGACACCACCAAGCCCGACGACGTTGTGAAAACCGATTTGCCAAGTAGAAATGGCGTCAAATTCGCCTTCGTTGACAATAATAAAATCGGAATTAAAACCGTCAAGATTGAATAAAACGTTGCCGCCGACCTTCATAACTTTATAATTGCCGTCAGAATGGACATCACGAGCAAGATAAGAGTGAACACCGTCACCAGTGGGTAAAATTAACCTGTCAGAAGGTGGAGTGTTGCTAAAATCAGGATGTTTCCAATCTTGAATATATCCCATATGGAAGTGTTGAACAGTGTCAATAGTAAAGCCACGTTTAGCCCAATAATCAGTGAAATTGATGTTAGCAATAGCGGTATTGATGTCAGCAGAACGGTCAATTAGTTCTTTCTTGGCGTCTTTCGGAGGCGCGACAGGTGTAATTTTAGGGGGTGCTGACACTTTGATATTACCAGCATAGTCAATCAAGCCATACTTGGCGAAAATCTCATCAAAGAGAGCCTTATCAATGGTCTTATTATAAGCGGCAGCATAAACTTGGAAGATGTTGCCGTGAAAGCCGCAGCCGTGACAATGAACGGTTTGAGTATCAGCGTAATAGGTGACGCTTGGCGTGTGATCGGCGTGATGAGGATTGAAAATACTGCAACTAAAGTTTTTATTGAGGTTGGTGACACCTAACTCATAGAGCAGATTGGGAAGAAATGGTTTAGCTTGATCGGCGAGTTCCCTGCGGCGGCGCAGCCATTCATCATAGTTGCCGCGCTTTTTGCCTCTTTTTGTATCAAAATCGAAATTTTTTTGACTTTCGTTGTTACGTGTGTTAATATTGTCTTGAGAGTTTGCCGCTTCACAAGCGGTTTTGTTTTTTTTGGTATCATTTTCGGTATCATTGACACCGTTTGATACCGTTTTTTTGATACCATTTTCGGTATCATTGATACCATTTGATACCGTTTTTTTGATACCGTTTGATACCATTTTTAAATTTTTGACACCGTTTTGAATGATACCATTTGATACCATTTTTTCATTTTTTACATCATTTGATACCGTTTTTGGAGAAGTGTCCGTAAAAGTCTCACCTTTAACTTTAAGTAATTGGGTTTGTGAATAGAGAAAGTGACCAGTCGCGTCAACTATGTCAGGAACAATTTTACCATCTTTTTTCCAACGCTTGATGGTAATCTTAGAAACATTGAGAAAAGTGGCAGCTTCACTTGGCTTGTAATAGATTTCCATACAATTCACTCCTTCGATAAAAATAGAAATAGGACAACACTCTTGTGAATATCGTCCTATCTCAAAATTTATATAAATACTTGAAAAAATTTCTTTCTTAATATATAATCGGAATATACAATAAATGTATATTTCGGTTAGCCACCATACTAGGCTGCAAATAGCCCACTTGGGACTTCGAATGAATAGGCAGATATTCACGAGATTTGCTCTGTAATGTTGTCAGCATTGCAGAGCCTTTTTGCTTGCAAAATCTTGTTTGCAGAAATATTTTAACATTTAGGACGATAAAATACAAGAAAAATTTTATTGATGAGATGAGTCTTTGATGATTTTTTCATAGATATATTGATTGATAGCATTGGTCTGAGCAGGAACATCCCAAAAGTGCAATCCGAAAACAATGGAAGCGACAATAACAATGACAAGAATTAAGCTGCCAAAAGAAGAATTATTATTGTTATTATCTTTATCTTGGAATTGCTCTAATTTGTTGATGACGCTTGAAATTTGGCTATGTAAATCAGTGATGATGTTGGAATTGGAATCATTTTGAAGGGTTGCAAGTTGATTAATACGCTGGTTCAGAGAATCAACTGACGATTGAATCTTCTTGAGGGTAGAATTAATCTCATTGAGCAAATCATTTTGATGATTAAGTTGAGGACTTTCAAAAGGCATATTTAGAACCCCATTTCTTGATTAATCTCGGTAGGAATAACTTTATTTTCAGTGGTTAGCTTTTGAATGTGCAAAACACCATTACATCGGACAATCAAAGGTAATAATTTTTGTTTCGCTGTTAATCCATAAACTAATTTTTGTAAGTGTAAACAATAGCAATAGAGTTTGTGCTTATCGGTGACATACCATAAGGCACTTTTGCATTTTTTACAAACGGAGCGATCCGCACGGTCGGAATGAGGCATAATATCTTCGCAACCGCTACAGGTAACGATTTTTTCGCTCTCATTGGGAAAAGTAAGAGAGTGCATAAGGTCGCAGTTACAGATTAAATAATTATGTTCAGTGTTGATGCGATACCAAAAGGCGTGTAAACAGTCTTTACAACGGCAATTAGGTGATTTATCTTCAATAACAGGATTAAAAATAAACATAGAAACCCTCCATTAACGAGAAAAGCCGGTATTATGACTTTTCTCTATTTTCTTGACTTTTTTAGGTTTGATTGGTGGTTGCGCTGATAATGTTTCAGCAGAATGAGATTGAGAAACACTAACAGATGCAGGAGCAATCTTTACAGGTTGATTTTGTTTAGGTGGTGGCGTACTGATTGTTGTTTCTTTCTGTATTGGTTTATTTTGTGTAGAGGAACCAAAACGTAAAGAATCAAAAGCTGACGAGAAAGAAGGTAATTTATCCCAAGTAACTTCTCCGTATTTCTCACGAATTTTATTGCGCTTTGCAATGTCAGCAGAAGACAATTCTGCAAGATGTTGCAATTCAATAGCTCGTTGAAATTTGTCTTTATAATCGCTGCCGACAATTTTTGTTTGATTCTCATCAATCTCATCTTCAAGGTTATGAATAAAATCGTCAGAAGTGACTTTATGACACCACTCCTGAGCATTTTTCTGGAGTTTATCAACATCAT
>CALEPR010000068.1 GCA_937910665.1 uncultured Selenomonadales bacterium | reverse complement strand
GCTATCTTTATTGTCGAACCCTCGGTATATTTGGGAAGATCCATGGGAAGACCTGCGCCGGAAACGATAAGGTCGGCACCGTTGTCTATGCAGCATTTAACGAAATCCCCGTAATTTGTGACGGCCACCATAATGTTGACGCCCACGATACCGCCGCCGGAAATTTCTTTTGCCTTTTTTATTTCACGGGAGAGAGCGCGCATATTCGCTTCTTTGGTGTTTGTATAAAAATCGGGTTCTCTGAAACCAGGCTGAGCGGCGCTTATAACGCCTATACCGCCTTCTTTGGCTACAGCCCCGGCAAGAGAACCAAGGCTTATGCCAACGCCCATACCGCCCTGAATGACAGGCACTTTGACTGTGAGATCCCCAATATTAACAGTTTTCATATCTATGACCTCTTAATAAATTGAATATCTTTGAAGAACGGGAAAACCCGCCAATCTATCGCTCATTATAACATAATAAACGGCAAATGTCCACAATCAAAATAAAGGGGCACGACGATCTTACATCTGTCCGGGTGAGAAAAAGTGTTCTTTGATTTTTTCAAAAGTGATCTCACTTATTACATGCTCTATCCTGCAGGCATCATTTGCCGCTGTCTCGGAGTCTACACCGAGGCCTTCAAAAAATTTTGTCAGAAGTTTATGAGGAAGTTAATGCAACTTGGCGCGGACTTGGCGAAATTGAAAAGTCCGGTTTGCGGATGCGCGAAAAATTTTCCGACTTCGACATAGAAAAAATTTTGCCGATAGAAGTCGAAACTGTTGCGAAAAAAACTGCTTGCAGGTGCGGAGAAGTTTTGCGCGGAATAATTTCTCCTCCCGAGTGTCCGCTGTTCGGAAAAAATTGTCAGCCGCTCCACGCAGTAGGCCCTTGCATGGTTTCGGTCGAAGGAGTTTGCGCGGCTTGGTTTAAATATAATTGAAAGTTTTAACATTTGCCAAAATAATTTTTTATACTCTCGATTTTCCGATGCTCTCGACCCTGTTAAAAAATTTTTATTTTTTTCTGCTTTTACGCATCGCCTTTAGCAAAGTTTCCTCCGCGCGTTCCATGTGATGTTCGGCAGCTTCGCGAGCCTGACTTACGTCGCCGTTCGCAATCGCCTCGACCATTTCGGAATGTTCCTCAAAAGTTTCCTGAAGTCTGCCGGGATATGACATAGACAAAGTTCTAAATCTTGCAAGCTGTTCTTTGAGGTTGTTAATAATTCCGACAAGCCGATCATTTCTGCTGACTTGATAAAGCAAGCCGTGAAATTTTATGTCTGTCTCGACAATTTTTTCAATGTCTTTCGCTTTGATGTAACCTTCAATTTCAGTCAACAAACTTTGTAGCTGTTCAAGTTCTTCCTGTTCAATTCGACGCGCCGCCAAACCTGTTGCCAAAGATTCAAGCGCACTGCGAATTTCAAAAATCTCTTTAATGTCGCTGACAGAAACGTCCGAAACATAAGTTCCGCGACGCGGCATCATAATTACATAACCTTCCTGCTCAAGTTTGCGAATTGCTTCGCGAACAGGCGTGCGACTGATCCCCAGTTCGTCCGCAAGCTGAACTTCCATTAGTCGCTCTCCGGGCTCTAAAATTCCCTTGCGAATTGCCTCGCGCAAAGTTTCACAGACAACTTCGCGCAGCGGCTGATAGCTGTCAAATTTTATCGGCTCAAGTTTTCCCATTTCAATCAATCCTGTCTAAAAAATTTTTGTTATGAAAATTTGCGCTCCCTGTCCCTCGACACTCGACGCAATTTTTTTTGCTGTAACTTCGTCGTCCGCCAGTGCAAAAATTGTCGGACCTGAACCTGACATCATTGAAAATTTTGCTCCGGCTTCAAACATTTTTTCTTTGTACCTGTCGATTGCGGGAAATTTTTTCAGCGCGACAGGTTCTAGGACATTTTTAAATTTCGCGAAGGCGTTTTCATATTCTCCCAAGTCCAAAAGTTTTATAATTTCCTGCGTCGGCGGATGAGAAATTTTTTCTGCGGGAAGTTCGTCAAAAGTTTTGTAAGACCAAGCAGTTGAAATTTCTCCACGCGGTTTCATCAGAACGACAAAATATTTTTTGAAGTCCGGCAACTTTGTCAAAATTTCTCCGCGACCTTCTGCAAGACAAGTTCCGCCGACTATGCAGAAAGGAACGTCCGAGCCGACCTGCGCTCCAATTTCGCAAAGTTCAGCTACAGAAAGTTTCAAATTAAAAAGTTTATTCATTCCGCGAATCACAGCCGCTGCGTCAGAACTTCCGCCCGCCAAACCCGCTGCCGCAGGAATTTTTTTTGTAAGATTTATGGCAACGCAAAAATTTTCTCCGCAATAATTTTGAACTTCGATCGCCGCTTTGTAAGCTAAATTTTTTTCATCGACAGGAATATTTTCGCCGCCAAAATTTTTTTCTGCATCGACTTGCAATTTTATTCCTGAAGAAATTTTAGACAATTCGACAACGTCGGCAAGTTCGACAGTTTGCATCAACATTTTTACTTCGTGATAGCCGTCCTCGCGCTTGCCTAAAATGTCCAGCGTCAAATTTATTTTTGCTCTTGCAAATTCTTGAATCATCATCATCACCGAAAAAAATTTTAACATTGTTTTTTGTCTTTGGCAAGAAAGCGCGACACAAAAAAAGCAGACATCTGAAAAAATTGTCTGCCTTCTCCGCTTGTTTATCAGAAAAAATTATTTTGTCGAAACAGGTTTTGCGTTTGACAAATCGATCGTAACAACAGGAGCAACGTCTGAATGTTTTGGTTC
Organism: uncultured Selenomonadales bacterium; assembly: GCA_937910665.1. Lineage (GTDB taxonomy): Bacteria > Bacillota > Negativicutes > Selenomonadales > Selenomonadaceae > Quinella. The sequence continues at coordinate 4,763 of CALEPR010000068.1, read as the reverse complement.
TTCTCCTGCTTTGGAATTTAACGCAGCCTCTTCGCGAGCCTTGTTGGCGGATTTCCCGTCCTCCTCAGCCGAAACATATCTTGTTACATCAATTCCGACCGGGATTCCCATCGCTTTATCCAAGTTGGCTTTTGCGGTATTGTAATTGTAGAGAGCGTCATAATAATTTGTTTTTGTCTGCGTCAATTTCGTCGAGGCATCCATAACGTCCAAGTTCGTTCCGACACCTGCCGCATATCTGACCTGCGCGATTTTAAAATCTTCTTCTGCGCTGGCGATTGCAGTTTTTGTCGTGGCAATATTTTTTTCAGCCGCGCGAAGCGAAAGAAATGCGCTCTGCACATCAAGCTGAACTTGTTCGCGAGTCGCCGCCGCCGCTTCCTGCGCTTGAATGATTGCAGCCTCCGCCGCATGAACTTGAGAATTTACCAAGCCGTTGTCAAAAATATTCCAGCTTGCGCTGATCCCTGCCGTCCATGAATCTGATTTATCATTGTCGAAAGGATTTTCGCCGTTGATTCCTGTCGAGGCAACTGCGTTCACCGTTGGTCTGTGTCCGGCTTTTGCCGAGCGTTTTGAAGATTCTGCTTGCTTAACTGCATAATCTGCCGCCGCAACATCGGGACGATTATCCAGAGCGTAAGCCGTGCAGTCCTCAAGATTTAAACTATATTTTGTATAAGTCAGTTGATCTTGTGTGCGAAGAATTGTGTCCGCCGGAAGTAAAAGATAATTGCTCAAAGTTGCAACCGCAACATCATAATTATTATTGTAAGTTACCAATGCTTGCTGGGCATTTGCCAAGTTGACTTCGGAGGACAAAACGTCCGCCTTCGCCACTGTTCCTGCGCGAAATTGTGCGTTGACGTTGTTCAAATGTTCTTGCAAAGTGCGAACATTTTCCTCGCCGACTTCGATATAATTTTTTGTCTGCAAAACTCTGTAGTAATAAGTTGTCGCTTGGAGTTTGACAGCCTGCAAAGTATCTTCCAAAGTCAAATCGGCGGAATTCAAACCGTAGCGAGCCGCAACTCTGCCTTCCTTCAAAAGATTTCCATCATAAATCGGCATGGAAAAACTTGCTGAACTTGAAAAAGCTCTGTGATTAGAGTAACCTTGATTTTTATAATAACTCCCGCCGACTGCCTGACCTTGAGTGGAAAGACCGACCGTCGGACCCATTCTGCTTCCGGCAGTTTTCAAACTCCAGTACGCGCTTTCACGGCTGACGATTGCGCGTTTAATTGTGCGGTTATTTTCCAGAGCAAGCTGAACAGTTTCATCAAGATCAATATTTCTTGCCGTCGCAGCGAAAACAGATTCAGCAGCGAATGACAATCCAATGACTCCGACAGCCACCGCCACTGCCAAATTTTTTTTCAAAAATTTCCTCATTCCTAATTCCTCATTCCTCATTGAATTAAAATTCTTGTTTGATACCGACGTAAGCGGCGCGGTTGTCTTTGTGATTCACGTCGTGCCACTCGCCAAGAATATATGTTGAATCAGTAACTTTGTACTGAGATTTCAACCTCAATTTAAAGTCATTGGGATCGTAACCTTCGGCAGAAATTTTAAATTTTTTCCCAAAATAGCCGTCAAGTCCAACGCCCGGCTTTCCTGAAATAATTCCTGCGTGCACTCCCAAGTCATTAAATTTTTTTCCGACCTGCGCGTTTAATTTTGTTCCGTCGCCAATGTCCTCCGCTCCGAGATTCAAGGAAACATCACCCGACGAAACGGCGACATTTAAATTTGTATTCCAATCAGATTTTTTACCGCTGTATAATACTTCAACAGAAGGCTTTACGTCAACTTTTGAAATTTTATCCGTCGCGCCCTGAACTTTGCCGAGAATTTTGTCCGCACGTTCAGTCAAACTTTTTGCGTTGCTGACTGTAATTTTTAAATCTTCGGCAACTTTTGGATCTCCCGCAAATTTATTCATGTTCTCTGCCATCGCCGCCACATTTTTTGAAGTGTCGGAAATATTTTTCAGCGTACTCTGCAAGTCCTCGACTGTCTGAGGATTTCCAGCAAACTGATCGAGATTGTTCGTCATGTGTTCGATATTTTCCATGCTACGCGTCACGCTCGCCAAAGTTGCGTTAAGTTGATCCATCACCTGCGCGACGTTGCCTTCGTTTTCGGTCGCCATTTTTGCAAGCGAACTCATCAAGGTATTCATATTCGCGGAGGCATCTTTCATATTTTTGCTCATCTCGACGACTGAAGTTTGAAAAGTTTTATCGCCGAGAATAGTTTGCACAGATGTCAAAAGTTCCTCAACTTTACTCATAACCTTGTCCACGCTTTCAAAGACTGCATTCATGTCAGCTTCCTCAGTGCCGTAGAGATAATCACCATTTTGCAAATAATTTCCGTCGTCCTTGCTCGGCAAAATATTTATAAACTTTTCACCCATAACTCCGCTTGAGGAAATAGTCACCGCAGAATTTTTTGGAATTTTGACTTCGGGATCAACTTTCAAAGTCACGGTGACTCCTGCGCCGTCATTTTTTATTTCGGCGACACTTCCAATCGGAACGCCGCTGAGTTGGACAGAAGATTGATCTTGCAAACCGACAACCTGTCTAAATCCTGCGTACAAAGTCATATCGTCGTCCGCGCCGAAATGAAAATCTCCGACAGCATACATTGCAGAACTCAACGCCATGAGTCCGCCGACTGCAAATGCTCCGACTTTTGCTTCAGCCGACAAATTTTTCACCTCCCTGCAAAAGTTTTTTTACCAAATTACAGAAATTTTTTCAAGTCAAACAGAAAATTATTTTCCTCGCAAATATTTTTCATAAAATTCCCTAGCAGTCACAATTTCAATTCCCGCAAAATTTTTTATATCCAACAAATCATTATCGCCGCTTACAATGTAAATTGCCTTTGCATCTATCGCGCAATTTATAAATTTATCGTCGTCAGGATCGCGGCAAATTTTTAAATCGGACACACTTTCAAAAAAGTTCGCTTTTTCCAAAAATCTTTCATAAAGAACTTCATCTAAAATTTTTTTCTTGGCAATCTTTCTGCCTATAGTTTTTTCATATTCAGAAAAAATTTTATCATTTATGCAGATTTCAAAATTTTCATCAAGTACGTCATTTAAAAATTCTTTGGGGAATTTTCCAAAAAATAATGCAGAAATTAAAATGTTGGTGTCAATTAAAATTTTCATTTTCTCTTGATTCACGCCTTACATTTTTAACGAAACTGTGAACATATTCTGCAATTTTATCTTCGTAAGTGTCCGGGTCTTGCTCCCACTCTGCGAACATCGCCTGTTCATCAGCAAAATTTTTATTTTCAAAGCGTCTGACGTACTGAACTATTGCCAACAAATATTCTTCAGGGATTTTTTCTATCAAACTAAAAGCCTCTGCTCTAAGTTCTGACATTCTTACACCTCCCAAAAAAATTTTCAGAAATTGTATTCACAGTTTCAGAGAAAGGTTTTAGTTCAGAGGATTTAATTTTCTCTATTCCCTTAAACCTTATCCCTGAAACTTGTTCCTACAAGTTTTCATTTTTCGCGCTGAACATTGTCACCATAAATTGTTTTCCAGTCATTTCTCATGGAAATAGAATTCCAGCCGTTTTCCACAGCAAGTTTTCTGCACTTATCAGCTTTTGAAATATTTCCAAGTTCGCGCTCAACGTCGTCGCAAATTACAAAAAATGCTTCGCTTTTGTATTTGTTGCCGTTGACCGCGTAATTGAGCATCGAAGTATCGCCGCTGGAATTTCCAAAACCTAAAACAGGTTGCTTGCCGATTTCTTTCGCAATGTAAGAAACTTTGTTCATCTTCAAATTTTTTTCAATCAAGTGACCGCGCACAAGATAATCATTTTTTTGATAAACATAATTGCCGCCGTCATTTTCATCTTGGTTCGCGGAAATAATTTTTGGATCTGAACCAATGACGTTGTTCGATTTTATTTTCAGCAAATCGCAAGCCAAAATTCTGACTGCAGGTCTGTCACTGCCTGAAACAATGTAAACTGTAAAATCATTCGCCTGCAAATATTTTATCACTTCGACCATAGGCAAATAAAAAGCCTCGCCCCATTTTAAATTCGTCAAACCTTCGACAGGTTTTTCCATGAAATTTTTTACATAAGTTTCGTACTCCGCAGGTGTCATTCCCGCAAAAACATTTTCCTGTGACTTCGCTTCGTCAACGTCAACATTTTTTGGAAATTTCCCTGTATTTCTAATTGCGTCTTCAATTTGTTTCGCGTAATCTCTGTCAGCTTGCGACGGCGTAAAATTTTCATCGTAAAGCGCACGATCTAAATAAAGCATCCATTCAAAATAGTAAGGCGCAGTTTCGCAAAGAAAAGTTCCGTCCATATCAAAAGTTGCAATTCTGTCCTCGACAGGAATAAAATTTTTACTGCTCTTGTTCGTCACATCTTTGACATAAGCGACCAATTTATTTTTGACTTCAGAATTTTTTTCCCAGTACTTGAAATTTCCTGACTTGGAAACTTTAATCGCAGAAATTTCTTCGCGACTCATCGCGTCTGAAATTGAAAAACTTCCGAGCGTAAACATTCCTGCCAAAATTGCCGATAAAACTTTTTTCTTCATCAAAATTCCCCCAAACTTTAAATCACTTTTTAACAAAAATATTTTCCAAAATCGGATTCATAATTTCTTCTTCCCAGATAAAACCGTTGCCAAATTTTCCAAAACTTTTTTTATCAATGCCCGGCTCAAGACCGACTCCGTTAATCATAAAAAT
>CALEPR010000067.1 GCA_937910665.1 uncultured Selenomonadales bacterium | reverse complement strand
AAATATTATTCACGGCGTTGGGGATAGTCAAATTTGCAATTTTAGTTTCAGTGTCAAAGGAAAAAGTTCCTCCCGAAATTGAAATTTCATTTGCCGCAGAACCATTGACAGAAAAAGTCGCGGCACTTGCACTTGAAACTGTTGGAAAATCAAGATACAAGGTGTCATTGTTGATAGACGCATTGCCGACTGCAGACACTACAGAAACATCTTCCACGCCGCTCGATAAAGTGATAGCTGTAATCTGATTTGCATTTACTTTTACCCTTGCCATAAAAATCATCTCCTAATTTTTTAAAATGTTATCATGACGCACTTACACCTTTTGTTATGCTCGCAGTGCCGCTTATCGTACCTGTCGGAATATTTTCAGCATAGATTCTAATTTTACCGCTGAAAGTCTCGCCTTCGTCAGAAATATTAGCATTGCCGACAACTGTTTTACTTGTCTTGTTAAAATCAATTTCAGCTGTGTCATTTGCGGTCAAACCGACAATGTTAATGTCAGCGTAGTAAACAAATTCATCAGTCGCCGAACTGTTCAAAGTCCAACTGTTGACAGGAATTGTAAAATTGACATCTTGCGGTCTCGGCAAAAATCTTGCGTTGTTAAGTTGGTCTTGAGTTTGCCGACAAAGTTTTAAAACACGTCTAGTTTCAGTTTTTGTTACCGCCATTTTCATCCCTCCTTGTCGTGACTTAATCTGTCAATCAAAAAATTCTTTCGATAGTCAAATGTTCCGCCTTGCCTTCAAAGACATTAACCTTGATAGTGACAATGCGGCGTTCAGGCGTTGAAGTCATCAAAGTTTGCTCAGCAATAAAAACGTGATTCACGCCATTAACAACTTGGTCGCCGACATAAGCAACAGGTTTGTATTTCGCGCCTACCAATTCTGTAACCGCACTCCAAGCAGTCGCCGCCGCTTGTGGCATTTTGGTAAGTTCCTGCTGTTCAACAACGTTAATTCCACCGAAAATAATCATTTTAATTTCCACCTTTCAAATTTTCACCTGCAAAAAAAAGTGGACAATGAAATAAAATTCACTGCCCACCACGTCTTTGACTAAGCTAAAAAATTACTCGCCGCCGCCGGAAGGTTCATCTTCGTTTTCGTCGTCGTCATCATCGCTGAAAATGCTTGCAATGTCGTCGTCGTCAAAAGTTTCCGCACTGCCTGAAATCAAAGTTTCAAGACCGCTAACCAAGCTGTCATAAATCAAGCTCTTGCCTGAAACTGTTTGAACATAGCCCGACAAATCCATAACACCGCCGAGAGCATCCCAACCGCTGTTTGCAGGTGTAATCGCGTCCACAACATAAACAACATTGTCACCAGCTTTAACAGAAGCACCGTAGCGGTCAGTATCGCCAGCAGTTTTAATGTTGTAAACGTCGCCGTTAGAATTTCCGCTTGCAGGAAGTTCAGAGAAGGTGTCAACACTGCCTTTGTAATTGAGTGCCGCAGAAATATCACTTGTTTTCGCGTAACTGTCAAGGTCAAGCGTCAAAACTTTTGTCTCAGTGTTAATGCTACCAGCCGCGCCGCCTTTAATGCTTACATTTTCGATAACGTTAACTTGTGCGCCTGTAGCAATTCCACTAAGTTTAGTTTTTTCTGTAGTGGTGTAGTCGTTGGTCGAAAGTCCTTTGCCTGCTTCTTTCGCGACATATGTCGCAGCAATATTTTCGTCGTGCTGGATACGAACAGCTTTTACAAAATTTACAATCTCGGTTTTTGTCATTATAATCAAGTCCTTTCTTTAAGCCGCAAAAATCTCGGCTATATCATCTTCAGTAAATTTCTCATCAAAATGTTTGTGGTGCTTGTGACTTTCATCAAAAACATAATCCACATCTTCAGGTGTGAAATGTTCTTGTTTGTGTGGTTTTGGTTTATAACCGCCTGTAAAAACTTCAGCAACATCATCAGCCGTAAAACCTTCTTGAACAACATCGTCGCCGACAAAAATTGCGTCAATGTCTGCTTGTGTGAAAGTTTCATCGCTTGCCGGAATATATCCACCGCCTTCGTCGTCAAAAACTGCGTCAATATCTTCCTGCGTGAATGTTTCAGCTTGCAAGCCACCTGTACCTATTGCCGCCACAATCGCCCTGCCATAACTGCCGGGCGCACGTGCCGCATACACAACTTTTGCAAACGCTAACTGTTGTCGCGGAAACAAAATTATTCCAGTTCCAAATTCTTCACTTAAACTTACTTCCACAGGTACATTGGAAATATTTACCAAAGTGCCTTCAGTTTCAGTTATCGCCGTGAACTTGTTACTTTCCAAAATATATTGTGCCATTTTTCTTCACCGCCTTTCCTTAAATTTTTTTCAAAACAAAAGCGACAAGATATTTCACTTGCCGCTTTGCTTATTCAATTTTTAGTCGTCCTCAGACGCTGTCAAAACATTTATGCAACCAAAGTCAACAGGATTAACACCGTCGTACTTGAACTGTGCCTTTTCAATTCCAAAGATGCGCCCGAATTTAAAGCCGACTTGGTTTCCATAGTCGAAAGTATCCTCTGCCCAAGTTGGTTCTTCTCCGACAGCGAAAACTGCGGCTTGTGCGCCTAAAAACAGTGCGTGTCCTACTTTTGTTCCGCTTGCGCCTGTATCCGTTCTCCAAATTCTCGGCGAGACGTGAACAACAACGCCCTCGTACATTCCAAGTTTGCCGCTGAAAATTGGATTGTCTTCACCGCGAATATTGGCGTGTTCCTGTGCTTCGCGCCATACAGGGTCTGCCATTAAATCACGTGCTTGGCAAGGGTCGATAATCATCACATAAGTGTCAATTCCGTCAACCTGAACAGGTTTAATCATTGTGTTTTCATCAGCAGTTGCAAGACGTTTTGCTTTTCCAATCATCTCTGCTTTAAAAGTATCAGCCGCGCCGATTGAATTTTCAGAAGTTGCACTGCCGCCAAAAAGCAATCTGTTATAACTTGGATTTGTAGATTGAGTTGGATTTGTTGACAACTTATCAAAAATCATCTTGTCGGTTTTTCTTGAGAGCCAACCTGACAAAGAAGTTTTAGCATCGCGGCGCAAATTGAGTTGCGTTCTCTTTTCTTCCATTTTGCCTTTGATTCTTATGCCGTTTCTGATTTGGTCGATAATGACATTAAAACTGCGGTAAATCATCGCTTCTTCGTTGCCTTCAAGTTGATTATCGCCTGTAATTCCTGCGCCTGTGAGCGGCAACAAAAGCGGAATTGTGATTGAATCTCCTGCTTCTTTTTTCAGTTCGGTTTTCATATGCACAATATATTCTGCGCTGTCACCTGTGAACTTTTTGAAAAAACCTTTGTCTAATCCTGCTTTCCAAGTTTCTTTCGCGTAAGCAGTCATTACCAAAGTCGGGTCAACCGAACTAATTTCAGTTTCTGCAAACAACTGAATATCAAATTTACTTTCCATAAAAAATCATTCCTTTCAAGTTTGAGAATTTAGTAAAATATCTTTGTAATATTGCGGAATTTTGTCCCAGTCAGTATTTTTTACCATTTCGGCAAGTGCCGCGCTTGAAATATTTCCGCCACCGTTGCCGGGGATACCATTAACTTTGTCCGTGCGTGGAAATTGCGGTTTAGACGCAGTTTTTTTATGCGCGACAGGTTTTTGGACTTGCTGATTTTTTGCGTCATAAGCGGATTTTGCGCGAGTGAAAAAGTCACGCACAATAAATCTGTCAGTCGGCGTTGCTTTTCCACTTTCAATACGCAAATTTGCATCGGAAATAATTTGTTTGTCAACAGCACTTTGCGATTGATAAAATTCACTACCCGCGAACTCCCTCAGGTCGTCAAAATATTCAATCGCCTTTTGCTGATTAACATAGTCGTTATATTCAGACCGCGACTGATTAGCCATCATAGCGCGGTAATATTCTTCCTGCGCCTGTTTCTGTTGCATTGCTACAATTTGATTGTAAGTTGCAATTTTGGCAAGTTCCCGAGCGTGATTCCAAATTCCAATTTTTGGGTCGTCATCGTCGAGATAATCTAAATTGTCAACATCTTCCTGAGTTAAACCTGTCATTTGCATAGTCATTTGCGTTATAGCGTCGTCAATCTGTTTAGCGTCGTCTGCGCTGAAATAACGCGGCTGTGGCGTTTCAGACGGCGTTTCAGGAATATCTTGTTGCACCTGTTGCGGTTGATAATCCTGTTGCAAGGCAGGTTGAAAATTATTTTGCTGAATTGTCGGCTGTGCGTTTAAGTCACCGAACTTTGCGCGATAGGCGGCAAGTTGTTTTTCAGCGTCTTTTTGCTTGTCGAGAGTTTCTTTAAAGCGCGAGTAAGCAATTTTCACGTTGTCAACGTTGCCGTCGCCTGTGTAGTTGCCTTCAGCGTCAAATTCTTCAGCAGGTGCAGGAGCGTCATTTTCCTCACTGCTTTTGTCTGCGTGTTCGCGCAAAATATCCCGCGCAATGTCCTCTGAAATGTCGCTGAGTTCTTCAGGAATATCAATTTTTTCATCAGCAGAATTATCTGCGCCCTGCGTCCCAACTTCGCTTTCAACATTTTCATCTGCAAACAACTGAACATCAAATTTATCAAACATTTTTAAAAACTCCTTTGCTTTACTTAATAGCGTTGTAAATATTTGCAAGTGCGTTGTAACTTTGTTCAGGATTTTGCACTCGCCTGTTGTTAATGTCGTCAACAATTTTCAAAACCAAATTTGCAAGTGCGGTTCTTGCCTTTTTAATTTCTTCAATCTCTTTTTCGACTTCGATTTTTTCATCATCGTTTGCAATTTGTTTTGCCATAAAATCACATCTCCTCTTCATTAAGTAGCATTAGGAAAAATTAGCCATAGTGGTGTAGCGTCTAACTTTCCAACCAGTAGCCTCTGCTTTGTGTCCGTCTGCTTTTTCGACGCCGATTGCGGCTGAAATAGCTTTTACAATAGCCTCGCTGATGCGGCTGTTGGAATGCCAGTTGCTTGTCACAATCGTAAATTCGTATACGCTGACATCGGCATTTGGAAAAACAGGTTCTAATGTCATTTTTGTTCATCTCCTTTCCATTAAAAAAAGACACTCCGCAAAGTGCCTTTTTCCTATTTTGGACATTGTAGCATAAATTTTTTAAAATTATGCCCGTCATAAGAAAATTTCAAAATTAGCCTAAACCGCCTGTCAGAAAATATGGATTTTGACAGATTTTCAAAAAAAATAGCCAAAAGTTTTCAAAATTGACTGTTTTTGACAAGACATTTTTATTTTGCAAAGTCAAACAGATATTGATTCTGCTGACGTTCTTTTTTACTTTCACCAAAGTCAATGCGACCAAGTTTATCAAGTTTTTTGCGTTCGCGTTCGTCCTTGACAGTTTTCGGTTTAATTTCCAATTCTTTCAAGCGTTTCAGATTTTCAGCGTTAGGATTGGAAATATAAGCGTCAACTGCTTTTTGTTTTTCCTTTGTCAAAATTTGTCTGTCGTGACTTGTGATTCTCTGAATATCGCTCGACATAGATTCATCAACCGACTTAAAACCAATTCCGCGAATAATTCTGTCATAAAGATTTTCATAAATGCTCGTGCGCCGCCCTCGACTTCCAAAACTTTCACCTTCGACTGCCGCGTAAATATTGTACAGCCCCGGGCTGACATTGCGGAGCGCATTCATATACGCGCCTTCTTCTGTTCCTGCATAACCTTTAATCATATTCGACACAAAACCATAAATTTTTGAACCTGTCGCGCCCATTGCAAAATCTGTGAAAGACTGCGGCACAATATTTGCCAAACCTGCACGCTGTGAAGTGTCGATATTCAGCAGTGAACCGCCGCCATACATTAAAAATTTACCGACGGCTTTTTTTGCTTCGCTGTCACCTGCCACCGACATAATTTTTTTCTGCGTCCAATCTTTCGGCGAAAAGTCTGTGTGTTCATAAATCAATTTGTCCAACCAATCAAAGGCAGGAATCAATCCCATTAAGCCTAACATCGCGAAGTACGGCAACCAAAACATCATTTTCTGCATTCGCGTCGTTTTTTTGCTGAAAGTCATATCATACATCACTTCCAACTGTTTAATCGGAAATTTTTGGAACTGTAGCAAGAATTTACCGATAACGCTTGTGCGTCTGAAAATATTCGGAGCGTCATTTGCACCATAATCAAAATTGGCTTTGCGGTTTATTTCGCTTGCAAATTCAATCGCTTCGTCTCTGCTTTTTCCTTCCGTTTCTGCCTTTTCAAAAGCGGCAAGCGTCGTTGCAATTCGGCACATTTTGTCAACGCTTTTAAATGGATACATTCCTTTGTCCAAAAGCCAACTTGCTTTGTTGAACAAATTTTCAACCGCGCCGAGTAAGCCTTCTTCGTTGCTTGCGCTGGCAAAATATCTGCTCTTGTCGTAACCTGTCGCGGTATCAAGTCCGAAGTCGCTTAACACTCCTGATTCGCTTAAAATTTTTAATTCTTTGCGTGAAAGTTTGCCGCGATTTTGGAAAAGTTGATTGAATTTTTTTCCTAATCCCCGATAACCGCCGAGATAACCTCCTGCGTTTATTAACTGCGTCAGATTCAAAAGCGCAGAAGAAATGTTGCCCATTCCTAAAGTCAATTTGCTGGTTAAATCGACTGTGCGTGTCGCCAAAGTCAACGCTGCTCTTTCGCCAAACGCAGGAACTAACCAATTTCGATAAAAACTCCATTTCGCCAAAGTTTTGTCGAGTTGCCTTTCAAGGTGTGTCGGGTTGCCGTTAATGTCTTCGATATATTCTTTGCAAAATTGCGCCGCGTCATTGTTCCTGTAGTCGTCGTCAAACCTTCCAAAAATTCTTTCAAACGCCGAAATTGCTTGCGGCTTAAATTCAGTTTCCAGAGCGATATATCTTGCCGCGCTGTTCGTGTAGTGTCGCAACACCCACTGAATATCTGTGGAATAACCTTTCGCGCCTTTCCTTTGCTGAAAATGTCCAAAAAATCTGTGGCGATTTTTGAAACTCACACTGCCTTTGACAAGTTCCTTTGCGTCTTTTAGTTTTAATTCATTGTTCTTGGCGATATTTCGCGTCATAGCATCAAAATCTTTGTCGCCCATAATCGGCGCATAATCTTCCTCTTTCATTCCAAGTTTTGAAAAGTCCATAGTTTTCGGCGCAATATAAATTTGTTCGCCGTCTTTCAGTCGGAAAATTTTTTGCCATTCCTGAGCAAATTTTACTGCCTCGCGCTGAGTTCTTCCACTTCCGATAACTCCACCTTCGCCATAATCTTTGACAACATTTCCGTCCGCGTCTTTCACTCGAATCATATATTCATAAAAACAATGCGGAAAATAACCTGTCAGATTATTCAACTCCGCAATTCCTTCACGAACTTTCGCGTTGAAAATTTTCTCGCCGTTGACTTCGCCGACTTCCTTTTGTTTCAAAATTTGAATCGCTTTGTCGGCTGTCATTGCGTCCAGCGCGGCTTGAGTAATTTTTTGATATGAAACCTCGCGGTTGGCAAATTCTGTGTAATTCACAAGCGTCTTGCCGTTTTTAACGTCCTTTGTAACCTTGATGTCAAAAGCAAATTTATTGTTTTTCAAGTTGTCAATTTCTTTGTCGGTCAAATATCTTGAGTGTTTGCGCGGCTTGCGTCTTGCCTTGTCAAGTTGTTCTCTCACGGCGCGAAGTATCTTTCTGACTTGCAAATACGCCCTTGCAACATTTTCACTAACTCCCGTTTCAGAAATAATTTTTTCAATTTGCGCTTGCGTGTACGCTTGATTGAAATTTTGTTTAGGCAAAGAATTTTTCTCCGCGTCGGTCAAAACTCCGTACTCAATTTGATTCATATCTCCGAAAATCAGCAAGTCGGTCAAATCCTGCCGAGATTTTTTGTCGGCGGTGAGTTCCCAAACTGCGTCAAGTCTTTTCGCAAAAGTGTCGCGTTTCTTAACTAAAACGTCCATCGCCTTGTTCGCGAGTTTGTAAAAATAATTGAACACAGGATTTTTAGCCGCGATTTTGTGTGGCGATGAAAAATATCCTTCAAACGCTCCAACATCTAAGTCATAGTCACGACCTTCTTTAAACGCTTTTAATCTTGCGTTGGAAATTTTTAAATCTTTCAGGCGTTGTTTATTTGCGTCGCTTGGGTCGTCAAGATAATCTTGCATTGCTTTTTCGCGTTGCTTGTCAAGTTCATACTCCTGCATTGCGTCGGTGATTATGTTCTCGCCTTTCAAGCCGAGTTTATTTTTCAGCTCTTCTGCTTTATCGTTGACAAAATTTTTCGCGCTATTCGCGATTGAATGTTTTGCGCTGTCAAAATTATTTTCCACGTTCTGCAGATGACGTTCAAAGGCGCGTCGTGATTTTTCATCTGCAAATTTCCACTCGCCATTTTCCAATCTGCCGCCTAAATTTTTTGCTACTGTGGAATTGTCCAAACTAAAAGCACCCTTCACAGAGTGCTGATTTTCTTCTTGTAATTTTTTGAAATGTTTATAAGCGTCGTCAATCTCTCCGCTTACATTTCGCGATACCCCGCTCTCGATTCGTCGAACAGTGCCGACATTTCCTCGCGTGTCGTTTCTGGAAAAAGTTGTTTGCCGATTTTCAAAAATTCGTCTTTGTTGTGAGTCTCTGTCCATTTGTCGAACAGTTTCATTTCTAATTCTTCTGTCATTATCAAAACACCTCCGCGCATATTCAATCTTCGTTGCCAATCTGTTTTTATATTTTTCATTATTCAAAATTGTTTTGTCGTTGTAATGAACCAACATTTGGCGAATGTAAGGCAGTTTATCTCTTGCCTTGTCGCGTTCCACAGGGTCATTCATCTTTGAAAGGTCAATGTGTTCACCAATTTCCTTTGACACTGTATCACGAACCATTTTCATTATTCCGCTGTTCAAATATCTTTCAAAAATCTTGTCACTATTATCAATTAAATTTTCTTCGCTGTCAACAAAATTTTGAAGTTTTTCACCGCTGACAAGTTCAAGTTGTTTTGTCTTTGCATTGAACTTAAAAATTTTATTGCCGTCTTCGTCTTTTAAACTTTCAGCCATATTTGCAAAGGCGTTTGCAATTCTGTTGTACTGCGCTGTTGTCAAGCCGCCTGTCGGATTTCTAAACATTTCTTTGAACTTCGACAAAGTGTCCTGAATCCACGCAACTATTTTTTGCAACAAATTTTTGTCCTTGACGCGACTTAAAACTTCCTGCATTGCGTCAGCTAAAATTTCTTCGGTAACTTCGGCGTTGTCTTTTAAATCTTTCCTGCCAGTAGTGTCAAGATAATTTGTCAGTTGTTCCTGCGTCAAGTTAGCGGCTTTTGCAAGTTCGTTGAAAAGTTTAGGATTATTAGCTTTCAGCCAGTGCAATGCTTCGTGCCAAAATACCTGTCCGAGCGGCATTTTTGAATTGACATTGAGATAAGTCACGCCGTTGTTGTGCGCTCCGTGAAAATCTGCGTTATCGTTCCTGAAAAATTGCGTCGTCATACCCATTAGCTTGCTGAACTCATAAATCAGTTTTTGTTGCGGATTTAATTTATCGTTGTCAACAAAATTGCTGATTGAAGTATTTCCTGCGCCGTGCAGTGAATATTTTTCAAGAATTTTAATAGCTTGGTCATCAAAAACAACATAACATCTGCCGTCGCGCCCGCCTACGTAAGTTATTCCTTTTACTCCTGCGTCATTTAAAGCTAAACTTGCGGCTTTGCCACTGCCTAATCTCTCAGACAGATAGTAGTAAATGTCTTTGCCGCTTGTGCTACTATGTAATAAGTTGTTCTGAAAATCTTCTGCAAGTTGCTCTTCATCTTCAGTTTTAGCCTTCTCAAATTTTTCGTCGACAAAATTTTGCAAAGCCTTTCTTACTTTCGATGATTGTTCGGCAAAAGTTTTTTGTTCGTCAAGCATTACATCAGCGTCTGGAATATCAACTTTGAATAGAGTACCCGGCTTTTTAAATGTAATCGGAAGGTTTATCGTATTTTTTTTCAAAAATTTCATTGGCTCATCGGTAGCGTAGTTTCTTAAATTTTTTATAGCTTCTTCAACATTACCCTCTGTTCTTACCAATTCATTCAAAGCTGTAGCTTTCGTCGAAAAAAGACCAAGTTTCATTTTTCTACCGCTTGGAGAAAACAATGTCCAATCGAAAATACCATTACTAAATTCTTTCCCTTCCAAACGTCTGCCATTTATTGTACCTACGACTTCGCGTACTGGAGCATGACTTAATCTTTCTCTGTATTCTTCTGAAACTTTTCTGTCACCTGCAAAATAAAGTCCCCAACCGTGAACTTGTGCGCCTTCGCCTGTGCCTATTGCTTGCAAATTAAAGCTGTCAAAGTCGTGCGGCGTTCCGTGCCACGCTATTGAATATTTTACTTTTCCATTATTATCAAGCTGCGATTCAATCTTTGCTTTTGTTTTTGCGTCAGCTACAAGTTTACCGTCAACAATTTTTCCACCAAGATTTTCAATCAAAGTTTCAAAAGTCGGGTCGTTGGCAAGCGCGGCAGAAACTTTTTCGTCAATAGAAAAACCACCCTGTTTTTCAGAGTGGCTTTGCTCTTCAGTTAAAAGTTCGTCAAGAATTTTCTTAACTTCCTTATGCCGATACATTTTTTCATATTCGCCGTAAGATTGAGTGTCTAATCGTCCAGCAGAATTTTCAATTCTTCCTGCGTTAAGTCGTCGTTGAAGAGTTTCATATAAGCGGCTTTTTTCTCTTCCCTTGTTTTTGCGTTGTAAACTGGCTTCCACTTCTCGTAACACTCTTCCGCTGTTAAAGGCTTTTCTGATTCCAGTTGCATTTTGTACCGCTCCTTTCAAATTGTTTCTTGCAATCAACGTCCTTACACTCTTAGAATTTACTCCGTTACTGCGAATATCATAAATCTTTATCATTTTTGCAAGTTCTTCGTGTTCTGGGCGTGAAACCAAATCCCTTAATTTTTCAATGTCATCTTCGTCTGAAATTTGATTTAAAACTTCGTCATTCAAGCGTCTTAAAATTTCGTTTTCCAAATTATTAACTTTTTTACTTGAATTGTCAACAGAATTTTTAGCAGACATTGAAAATTCTTTGTCACCGAAAATAATTATCGCGTCGTCTTGGTGTGGTGTTGGCGTAAAATTTCGACTGTGTCAGAAATTTTGTGTAAGTTCAATCAAAAAGTGCGTCAGCA
>CALEPR010000066.1 GCA_937910665.1 uncultured Selenomonadales bacterium | reverse complement strand
AATTCTTTCGGATCATTTTTTTTCGGCGGCGAATGATGCCTTGCAATAATTTTTGCTTCCTTGTAAAGACCAATTTTTTGCAACTTCCTTGCGCCAATTTCTGCGTGGTGTCTGTAAATATAAATCAATTTATTTCCGTCGCGCTCAAGTTTGTCGGCGAAACTCGGAAACAAATTTGTAATCAAAACTGTAAAAACTTTTCCTGCAACAGACATATCTCCGCGAACTCTGCCAACGTCGTGAAGGAGAGCACAGCGGATCAAAAATTCGCGGTCGACATCTTTTTTGTCCTCGATAACAAATCTTTCAATCGTGTAGGCAACTTGCAGGCTGTGAAATTGATCGGGAATACTCATGGCGAAAAATAATTTTTGCTGCTCCTTGTCAAGGTGCGTTGAAATATATTTTCCATCTTCCGCAGAAATTTTCGCAGTCAACGCCCTGAAAAATTGCCTGACTCTTTTAAAAACACTCAATATAAATTACACTTCCAGATAAATAAGTTCTTTGTAACCTTTCTCGACTTTTGTTTTTTCAGCGTCGCTTTTATTCTGTGCAGTCAAGGAAATTTCTACAACTTTTCCTGCCGCGCGAAGTTCAGACGCTTTTTTTATTGCTGAAAAAATTTTTCCTTCGCCGTAACTTAAATAAATATCTTTCGCTCGAACATCTTCAGCAGTGCCTTGAAGTTGTCGCGCAGATAAAATTCTTTCAATGCCAAGCGCAAAACCTGTCGCAGGACAATCAAAGCCAAAATCTTTCAGCATTTTGTCATAACGCCCGCCACCTGCCAAACTGTAACCGACGCTCGGCGCATAAGCCTCAAAAACCATTCCTGTGTAATAGTCGAAGTCGCGAATAAGTCCCAAGTCAAAAATAATTTTATCTGCCACGCCGTAAACTTCAAGCAGTTTATAAATTTCTGCAAGGTTGTCAAGTGCGCGGTGACTTTTTTTGTTGTTGGAAATTTTTCGCGCAGTTTCCAAAATCTCAACGCCGCCTTGAAGTCGAGGAATTTTTTTCAGCGCATCGGCAGAATTTTTTTCCAAGTCCAAAGCGTCAACAACTTTTTCAAGTTCGACAATATTGTGACTTTCAATCGCAGTTTTAATTTTTTGCCGGACTTCGACAGACAAATTATTTTCTTCCATCAAGCCGGTTGCAAATTCAACTTGTCCGAGACTGATTTTAAATTTTTTCAGTTCAGAAATTTTCAAACTCTGCGCGGCAAGAAAAATAATTTCAGCATCGGCGGCGGCATTTGAAATTCCTAAAAGTTCCACACCTGCTTGATAAAATTCGCACTGCCTGCCGGGCTGATTTCTCCTGAACCTGAAAACTGAAGTGTTGTAAGAAAGTTTCAGCGGCAGAGGAAAATTTTTCAGCCGACTGACTGCCAATCTTGCAATGGGCGTTGTCATTTCGTGATGAAGTGCCAAAGTTCTGTTGCTGAGGTCGAACATTTTAAATAAATCTTTTTCGACTGCGCGACCTGTGGACATTGTCAAAGTTTCCAAAAATTCCATTGTCGGCGTTACAACTTCTTCATAACCTGCGCTTGAAAAAAGTTTCATCAGTCGATTTTCAATTTTGCGTTTTTCTGCTGCCTCTTTCGGCAAAAAATCTTGTGTGCCGTAAGGCGTTTGTAATATTTCAGCCATTAAAAATTTTCTCCTCTCAATCTGCATTACGCAAATAAATTTTTTTATCATCAATCTGCTTATAAAATTTCCAGTTACCTTTAACAATTTTTAAAAATTCTTTCTCGCGCTGGTCTTCGACGACTGCAATTATTTTTTTATCGCGCGGCAAATTTTTAATTTCCAAGAAAGGCATAACATTTAAACTTGTCCAAGACATTTTGTCGGGCTTCAACTTTTTAAATTTCTCTAGAGTTTCAAGGCGATAAACTTTGTGGTCAAGGTAAAAGACCAGCGAACCTGAATAACCTTTCGCAAAGCTGACGACGCAAGAATTTTTGTCGATAAGCGGAGAAATAATTTTTGCAGTCTGCTTGCCTGAATTTTCTTCGCAGATAGGGAGCGCGACAAAAAAAGCGGCGATGAAAAAAATTACTGCGCCTGTCACAAGTCGATAAAAAATTTTCTGCCTGTCCAAAAAAAATTCTGCGAATAAAATTGCAATCGGCATCATGTATGGAAAAGTGTATGTGATATATTTTGTCGCGAAAGATTGAAAGACAACAAAAACCGTCGCCGCCCAGATTAACAAAAATTTTTTCCGCATATCCAACGCAGGAAAATTTTTTTCGCGCAAAAATTTTTTCCCCAGTCCGAACAGTACAGGCAAATTGTAAGGCAAAAATCCCAGCAAAAAAATTGCAGTGTAGTAGTAGAAAACATTTGTTTCGGGATGCTCGGGAACTGTCGCCCGCAAAAAATTGTGTACGCCTAAAAAATTTTCCAGAAAAATTTGTCCATGCAGAAAGTACATCGGCAAATACCAAATCGCCGCGATTAAAAAAGTTATCGCCAAACCTTTCGGCAAATTCATTTTCAGCAAATGTTTTAAATCTTTTTGGACGGCGAGGAAAATTAAAATTATCAAGCCCGGCAGAAAAAATCCAATCGGTCCTTTTGTCAAAATTGCAATTCCCGAAAAAATATAGGCAATGTAATAAAGTTTAAAATTTTTGTCGCGGTAGGCGATGAAAAAAGTCATCAGCGTTATTGAAATGCAGCAAAACAAAGTTGCGTCAGTGATAATTGCATGTGCGATGTACCAATATTCCAAAGAAGTCGCCAAAATTATCGCGGAAAAAAATCCTGTCCGGCGATTGTAAATTTTTGTCGCAAAGAAGTAAGTCAGAAAAATTCCAAGCGTCGAAAAAATTGCAGGAAAAAATCTTGACGCAAATTCATTCACGCCAAAAATTTTGTAGGCAAAAATCAGTTCCCAATAAAAAAATATTGGCTTGTCATACCAGTAGTCGCCATAAATGCGCGGCGAAAAATAATCGCCTGCCTCAAGCATTTCTTTCGCCGTCAAAGTGTAGCAACATTCTGTCGGATCTGTCACAGGAATTAGCTGGTTGCCTAGAAAAAATAAAACAAAACACAGGAGCAATAAAATTTTTTGATCTGTGAACTTTTCCATTCGCCAAAAATTTCTCCCAAACCATTTTTGGAAAGATTGTAATGTATTTCGCACAAAAAAACAAGCGCGACACTTTTTGACGGCACGAGCGTTCCATAAATTTTTCAAACAAAAGTTTGTCGTTGAGAAATCAAGACAAAAGATTTCATCGCCTTGACGAAGATAAAAAAAAAGTTTCCTCAAAAGAAACTATTGCTCCGACGATCATAAGTACAAATATGTTTGTAAAAAAATTTGTCTTTGCTCGAATAAATATAAAATTTTCTTGGAACAAGGCAACCGCCGGAACTTTTTTCCTCCGACGTAAATTTTTCTTCACCAAAAAATTATTTTTTAACTTTGCATCTGTCATAAATATCTTGCGTGTAAGGATTTAAAACATCTTTGTGTTCCTCATCGTCGAGAAAATCGGCAGGATTTAAATCGCCATAATATTTTTCGCCTTTCGTCATGTAGTAGAGCATTTCAACAGTACGCCAGACGATCGGATTAGTTCCTGCAGACGGAAACGGTTCAAGATCAAGCCCGTTGAATGCTCCGGCAACAGAATCAACTTCAAGAGGTGCTGCATTACTGTCAACAGTAGCGCGAATCATAAATCTTGCGCGTTGCGAGCCGTCCTCTTTTTTTTCAGGATAGAAAACAGCGAACTCATACAAGCCGTAAAAGTTACAGGTGACAACAAATCTTCCATCCTTTAGGTTGCCAAACTTGATCGATTTATAATCCAAGTAGTGCGTTTTCTTTTTTGGGAAAAGCGGCGAACCGTAACCAGCAAAAATAATGTCGTGATCGTCATTAAGAAACCAATTTTTCTCGGCAACTTGATCAACAAAAATATGCGGCGAAACTTCGACAGGTTTTGCCTCTGCCGAATTAAAAATAAAAATTCCTGCCAAAAAAACAAATGACATCACTCGCAAAAAAATCCTGAACACAAGAACCACCTCCAATTTGATTTCGAATCTCCAAATATTTTGTTTAATTTAATCTAATTACTTTTAAATGTCAATATTAATGTCTATCCCTTATGGACGGCGGAGTAATATAATTGTGCGGAAAAATTTTCTGCAGGTGATTTTTTTTTTTGCATTTGTTATAATCTTTTTTGGCTTTTGGCTGAAGAAAAAAAATTTTTTATCAAGGGAGAGAGTTTGTTGGCAGAAAAAAATGTTTTCGACACTTTGAAGGAGCGCGGATTTATCGCGCAGTGCACTGATGAGGAGCAAGTTAGAAAAATGCTCGGCGAAAAGCAGGTGACTTTTTATATTGGTTTCGATCCGACGGCTGACAGTTTGCACGCAGGACATTTTATCGCGCTCATGGTTATGGCGCACATGCAACGTGCAGGTCATCGCCCGATCGCTTTGGTCGGCGGAGGAACCGGGACGATTGGAGATCCTTCCGGTCGCTCGGACTTGAGAAAAGTTTTGACTGATGAAATGATTGAACACAACTGCAACTGTTTCAAAAAACAAATTGCGCGGTTTATAGATTTTTCTGACGGCAAGGCTTTAATGGTCAATAACGGCGACTGGTTGAGAAAATTAAATTATATTGATTTGCTTCGCGAAGTCGGCGCACATTTCACAGTCAATAGGATGTTGGCGGCGGAATGTTACAAGCAACGCTGGGAGAAAGGTTTAACATTTTTGGAATTTAATTACATGGTGATGCAGGCGTATGACTTTTATAAATTAAATTCTGATTATGATTGTGAGATGCAACTCGGCGGCGACGATCAGTGGTCAAATATTATTGCGGGCGTGGAACTTGTTCGCAGGAAGACAGGCAAAAATGTTTTCGGCTTGACGAACAAACTTTTGACAAAAAGCGATGGCTCGAAGATGGGAAAAACTGCAGGCGGCGCACTTTGGCTGGACGCTGAAAAAGTTTCGCCTTACGACTTTTATCAGTACTGGAGAAATGTTGACGACGCGGACGTTAAAACTTGTCTGTCTCTTTTGACTTTCCTGCCGATGGACGAAGTGAACAGGCTCAGCCGTTTGAAAGATTCTGCGATTAACGAAGCGAAAAAAATTCTTGCCTTTGAAGTTACGAAACTTGTTCACGGCGAGGAAGAAGCTAAAAAAGCTGAAAAATCCGCGACGGAAATTTTTACAGGTCAAAGTTCAGAAAATATGCCGACTGTTGAAATTTCTGAAGTTGTTGGGAAAAAAATTTTGGACGTTCTTGCTGCAGAAAAAATTATTGAATCGAAAGCTGAAGGTCGCAGATTGATTTCGCAAAACGGTTTGAGTTTGAACGATAAAAAAATTTCCGACGCAGATTATATTTTTGCTGAAAGTGATTTTGAAAATAATTCCGCAGTCATTCGCAAGGGCAAGAAAAAATTTTATAAGTTGGTTTTAAAATGACGCAAGGACTTTTAATGGTTCACACAGGCGACGGCAAAGGCAAAACAACTGCAGCACTTGGTTTGGCACTTCGAGCATTCGGAGCAGGGCTTAAAGTTTTAATTTTGCAGTTCATAAAAGGCGGACAAAGTTACGGCGAACTTGAGGCGTTAAAATTTTTGTCGGAAAGTTCTCCGCGAATAAAAATTCAACAATGCGGCTTGGGTTTCACAAGTCAAGGCGACAAGTCCGAGCATAAAAAAGTTGCTGAAGAAACTTTACAACTTGCGCGGAAAGAAATTTTGTCGGGCGATTGGGATTTAATAATCTTGGACGAAATAAATTACGCCGTGAAGTTCAATTTAATTTCTGAAACTGAAATGCTTGAACTTGTAAAAATTCGTCCGCCACAGTTGCATTTGCTTTTGACAGGCAGAGACGCAACAAAAAATTTAATCGAACTCGCAGACTTGGTGACTGAAATGAAACTTGTCAAACATCCTTTCAACGCAGGAATAAAAGCACAGCGCGGAATAGAATTTTAAAAAATAAAAAAGTCGGTCGGGAGAAAAAAATTTTTCCCCCAAGCGACTTTTATTTTTCCGAAAAACTAAAATCTATTTTTTCTTGGATTTCTTTTCAGCTTTCTGAACTGCGCTGTCAAAAGTTTTATAAAATTCATCGCAGGCTTTGGAGTAACCTTTCAAATCTTTGCTGAAATATCTGCTCTGAGTGCTGAGCATGTAAAGTAAGTCTCCGGTCTTCGCGTCGC